>MGYT01000141.1:16166-30410 GCA_001801865.1 Gammaproteobacteria bacterium RIFCSPLOWO2_02_FULL_61_13 | reverse complement strand
GCACGCACTGATCATGCCTGCCATGAATGTCCCTGCTGTCTCGCGTTTTGACCTGTTCACCTGGGCTTTGTTTGTCGGCGGCCTGCTGCTGCTGTTGCCGTTGAAACTGTTGCCTTCGTTGATCGCCGGGCTGCTTGTGTATGCGCTGGTCAACGTGATGGTGCCCAACCTGAGCACCCCGCCCGCCATGGGCAAGGAGGGGCCGCGCCTGCTGGCCGTGGCATTGATCGCCAGTGCGGTCATCGCGTTGATTCTGCTCGCCGGGATTGGCACCGCGTCGTTCCTGCGCAATAGCGGGGAGAACTTCCCGGCGCTGGTGCAGCGCATGGCTGAGATCCTGGAAGGTGCCCGCGATCAGCTGCCGGCATGGGTACTCCAGTATCTGCCCGACGATGCCGAGGATTTGCGCCAGAACCTGGTCCTTTGGTTGCGTGACCATGCCGCAACGTTCCAGGTGGCCGGGGCGGAACTGGGCCGGGCGCTGGGCCATGTGCTACTCGGCATGGTCGTCGGCGCATTGTTGTCCCTGGAGAGCGCTGTTTCCGATGGCGAAGGGGGCCCGCTGGCGGAGGCGTTCGCCGAGCGCGCCATCCGCCTGAGTCAGGCATTCCGCCGCGTGGTGTTTGCCCAGTTCTGGATCTCCGCCATCAACACGGTTTTCACGGCCACCTACCTTGCCATCGTGCTGCCGTGGATGGGCATTGAGCTGCCATTCACGAAGACGCTGATCCTGGTTACGTTTGTGGCCGGCTTGTTGCCGATCCTCGGCAACCTGATCTCGAACACGATCATTTTCATCGTCAGCCTGAGCCAGGGACTGTACGTGGCCATGGGGTCGCTTGCCTACCTGATCATCATTCACAAGCTGGAATACTTCCTGAACGTGCGCATCATCGGTAGACAGATCCACGCCCGCGCCTTCGAGATGTTGATCGCCATGCTGGTCATGGAGGCTGCCTTCGGCATCGCCGGGCTGATTGCGGCGCCGATTTATTACGCCTACCTGAAGGATGAATTGACCGCGAAGGGATATGTTTGAGGACGGCGCCGGCGGCAGATCAGCGGGGAATGTGCTGTGCCCGTGCCGACTGCAGCAAATATTGCAGCGCCGCGAGCAATTGCGCCGGTGCGGGCGGGCAGCCGGCGATGCGCACATCCACGGGGATGACGTTGGCGACCGCGCCGCAACTGGCGTAAGACACACCGAACTCGCCGCCATTGCAGGCGCAGTCCCCGGAGGCAATCACCAGCTTCGGTTCGGGGCAGGCGTCATAGGTGCGCCGTAGCGCCATTTCCATGTTCCGGGAGACGGGTCCCGTGACCAGCAGGCAATCGGCATGGCGCGGTGACGCGACAAAATGCACGCCGAAACGCTCCACGTCGTAATAGGAATTGTTCAGGGCGTGGATTTCGAGTTCACATCCGTTGCACGATCCGGCGTCCACATGCCGGATGGCGAGGCTGCCGGCGAAGCGCCGATCCAGCGTGCGCTTGACCTCGATGCCGAGACGCTCCATCTCCGCTGCAGCGGGTGGCGTGGCCGGCTCGGTGATGACACCGATGCGGATGATCTTGTTGAGCAGTTTCAACATGAAGAATATGCACCTACAAATCGTGCCCTGAATACGAGCCGTTCATGGACTTATTGCACAATGGGAAGTCGGGCACGATGTTGCCCTGCACGCACAGCTCCAGCGCCGGCCAGATCAGCCAGCTGGGATCGCGCGGGAAGAAGCGAGTCACCTGCCCGTGTTCATCCAGGCTGACGTAGCTGAGTATCTCGCCGCGCCAGCCTTCGACGATCCCCAGCCCCGCGCAAGCCTGCGCCGGGGCATGCCATGGTGTGCGACAGGGTCCGTTGGGCAGGGAATCCAGCAGGCGCGCCATCATTTCCAGAGACACGGTGATTTCCTCGGAGCGCACCTTCGCGCGCGCCGCCACGTCGCCGGCCCGATAATGCGGCACGCGCACTTCAAACTGGTCATAGGGGGCATAGGGCGCATCCGCCCGCACATCGTAGACCTGGCCGGAGGCCCGCCCGGCGAATCCGATCACGCCCAGTTCCGCCGCCAGCTCCGGCGCGAGCCGGCCGGTGCGCATGAGTCGATCTTCCAGTGATTCGGAATCCTCCAGGATCTGTATGACCTGTTTGACTTCAGCCGCGAGCGTGATGGCGTTATTGCGCATGTCCCGGGCCTGGTCGGCGGTAATGTCTCCCGCCACGCCGCCGGGGATGACGCAATCCATCAGCAAGCGATGTCCGAATACGGTTGCGTTTTCCCGCAGGCTGTCTTCCCTCAGCCGTGTCAACTGGTACTGCGCAAAGGCAAAGGCGGCGTCATTGCAGATGGCGCCGATGTCACCGAGGTGATTGGCAACGCGTTCCCGTTCGGCCAGCACCGCGCGCAACCACAGCGCCCTCCGCGGCACGTCAATTTGCGCCGCCCGTTCCAGCGCCTGGCATGCGGCCCACCCATGGGCGACCGTGGAGTCTCCCGAGATCCGGCCGGCGAGGCGCGCGAGACCGTTCGCGTCGCGGCCGACCGCGGCCTTTTCAATACCCTTGTGGACATAACCCAGGCGCTCTTCAAGATTCAGGATGATCTCGCCCATGGCCTGGAAGCGAAAATGCCCGGGCTCGATGACCCCTGCATGCACCGGGCCGACGGGGATCTCCACGATGCCTGGGCCATGGGCGGTCACAAAGGGGTATTCATGATCCGCCGGTGTCGGCCCGGGCGGCTGTGCATGAAAATCTGATCGCAACGGATGCTCGGTGGCCTTCCAGGCATGATGCCGTGTCCAACGGCGCTCGTCCGGTTGATCTTTGAAGACGATGCCCAGCAGATCCCGGGCGTGGCGCTCGGGGCGGTCGGCGGACGGGAACACGGGCGCCAGGGAGGGCAGAGCCTGTTCGCGTCCGAATCGGCAGCGCAGGATGAGATAGGCGCCGGCGCGCTCCATGCACGAATAAGCCTCCATGTCCGTGCCGTATTCGCCCGCCCAGAAGGCGCACCAGCGCAAGCCGGCGGATTTGGCCGCCTGCGCCAGCTCGAGCCACTGGGAAACATCCACCCGGAGCAGGGAGGCCGGCGCCAGTGTCGCCGGATCCATCGGGCCAGGATCCAGGCCGTTGCGCCGGCAGGCGTCAATAAAGGGCAACAATGGGTTGTCGTCAGTCACAACAGGCCGCTCCCGCTGATCAGGCGCGTCGCTTCGTCAAACCAGCGGGCCAGGAAGGCTGGAATGGAAAGTCCGAGCCAGAGCACAAAGGCCAGATGCAATGCCACCGGCACCGGATTCAGGGGAATGGGCTGTTGCCCCGCCGGCGAAGGGCCGAAGACCATGGAATGCAGGTGCCTAAAGAGGCCCGCAAAGGCGACTGCCAAACCGGCCAGTAACGGCACCGCCAGCCAGGGCCAGCTTTTCATGGTCGCAGACAACAACAGAAATTCACTGGTGAAGACGCCAAATGGAGGAAATCCTGCAATGGCAATACTGCCGACCAGCAATCCCCAACCGACCACCGGCTGGGTGCGGACCAGGCCGCGGATATGTTCGATTTTCTGCGTGCCGGCGATCTGGCTGGCGTGCCCGACGGTGACAAAGATGGCCGACTTGGTGAGCGAGTGGACGGTCATGTGCAGCAGGGCGCCAAAGGTGGCCAGCGGCCCGCCGAGTCCGAAGGCAAACGTCATCAGTCCCATGTGTTCGATGGACGAGTAACTGAACAGGCGCTTGATGTCCCGTTGCCGATGCAGGAACAGGCCGGCGATCATGAACGACAGCAGGCCGAAGCCCATCATCAGTTTGCCGGCAAGATGCGGATCGTGCGCCACACCTGAGGCCAGCGCGCCATCGGTGATCATCTTGATGCGGATGATCGCGTACAGCGCCACATTGAGCAACAATCCGGACAGGACTGCGGACATCGGCGTGGGGCCTTCCGAATGCGCGTCCGGCAGCCAGTTGTGCAAAGGCACCAGTCCGACCTTCGTCCCGTAGCCGATGAGCAGGAAGATGAAGGCAATACCGACCACCACCGGCTCCAGTTGCGCCGCATGGGCGTAAAGCACCGACCATTGCAGGGCCTGCTCGGGATCCGGCACGACCCGGGCCGCGGCAAAGTAAAGCAATATGGTGCCGAACAAGGCCTGTGCAATGCCAACGCCGCAGAGGATGAAATACTTCCACGCGGCTTCGATGGACTCCGGTGTGCGATACAGGCTCACCAGCAGGACTGTCGCCAGCGTCGCGCCTTCCAATGCCACCCAGAGCACGCCAAGATTGTTGGTGGAGAGGGACAGCAGCATGGTGAACATGAAGCCCTGGAAGCTGGCATGGTAGAGGCGCATGCGCCGCGGCGTGACGCGGCGCAGTTCCAGTTCATGGGCCATGTAGGGGCCGGAAAAAATGGAGGTCGTCATTCCGACGAATGACGTGAGCACGATTAAATAGACATTAAAGGCGTCCACCTGGAATTGGGCGCCATGAATTCCACCCTGGGTAAGCACATTCCACGCCAGCCAGACGGAAGCCGCAAATCCTGCCGTTGTCGCGCTCATGTTGATCCGTGTTCCTACTGGCGCGGGGCGTACGAAAGCAAGGACCAGCGCCGTGAGGGCAGGCATCAGCAGCGTGACGGCCAGCGCTATCAATCGTTTATCTCCCGCAGACGACTCAGCTGATCCACATCCAGCGATTCGATGCTGTCTCGAATGTGAAAGAAGAAAACCCCGAAGATTACCGCCGCGATCAGCACGTCGAAGGCGATACCGAGTTCCACCACCATGGGCATGCCCTGGGTGGCGGTCACCGCGGCGAAGAACAGCCCGTTCTCCAGCGACATGAAAGCGACAACCTGGGTAATCGCCTTGCGGCGGGTGATCAGCATCAGCAGCGCAATCATCACCAGCGCCAGGCTGACCGCGATCGCGTCACGCGTGACAACCTGGGTAAATTCCCGCACCGGCACCACGACGTTGTAGCAGAAGATGACCAGCGCCCCGGCCGCCATCAGTGTCAGTCCCGGCCTGATCACGGCGTCCAGGTCCCTGAGTATCCCGAGACGCCGGGCCTGGCGGATCAGCAACCACGGAATGAACAGGGCCTTGAGCGCGAGGGTCAGGGCCGCGGAAATGTACAAATGGGTCAGCCCGGAATTCCACGCCACCAGTGCCGTCAGGGCGGCGAGCAGAAATCCCTGCCAGGCAAATACCTGGATCGCTGCGACCACCCTGGACTGGGCCAGCAGCGCAAATGAAGTCACCAGGATCAGTGCCGCGAAGGTGCGAATGGCCTGCTCGATCAGTGGCAGGTCCGCGTAGGCAGTCATCAGCGTCCCTCCAGCATGATGAAACTCAACATGCCGATGAGGGCAAGGGTGAAGGCGACGGCAAGAAAAGTCGGTACCCTGAACAGCCGCATCTTTGCGACCAGGGTTTCGCCGACCGCCAGCAGCGCGCCGAGAACAGCCAGTTTCGCCGTCAATGCCACGAAAGAGACCCCAAGTGCGGCTGCATCAAGCGAACGGCTGATTCCCCAGGGCAGGAACAGATTGGCGGTCAGCACGGCGTAGATGGTCAGCTTGAGCTGGGCCGCAAGTTCCATGAGCGCGAGATGGCGTCCCGTATATTCGAGGATCATGGCCTCATGGATCATGGTGAGCTCAAGGTGAGTCGCCGGATTGTCCACGGGGATCCGCCCCGTCTCCACGATTCCGACAAGAATAAGTGCCAGCAGTCCGAATAGCAGGGATGGCCGCAGCGCCAGCGGCTGATCCAGCACAAAGCCGATGATGGTGGAGAGATTTGTGCTGGAGGAAAGCATGGCGAGTGCGAAGACCACGATGAGCATGGCCGGCTCGGCCAGCGCGGCGAAGGTCATCTCGCGGGACGAGCCCATGCCGCCGAAACTGGTGCCCACATCCATGCCGGCCAGCGCCAGGAAAAATCTGCCCAGCGCCAGTGTACCCACCAGCACAATGGCATCTGCCATGACGGCGAAAGGAATGTTGACCCACACAAACGGGATAATGGAGGCAGCCATTATGGTGGTGCCGCAGACAATGTAAGGCGCAATGCGAAAAACCGGGGACGCAGTCCGCGCCAGCAACACCTCTTTGGCGAACAGCCGGCGAAAATCCCGATACGGCTGCGACCACGGTGGCGGCAGCCGGTTCTGCAATGTGCACTTGATGCGTTTCACCCAGATGGTGAATAGCGGCGCCATGGCCACGAACAGCGCGGTCTGAAGCAGCGCCGCCAGCCAGGCGATGAGGTTCAGGTGATTAACCACAAAAGCACGATTAGCGTGAAAAAAGAATAGGCCAGGTAATGCCGCAGGTGGCCGGTCTGTATGCGTCCGACCTGCCGCGCAGCGGATTGTACGAATCGTTCCACCGGCACATAGAAAAATTGCCAGCTCAGGTCGTCCGCATGGATCAAATAACGCAACTGCACCGGTCGGGTCGCCAACTGCGGGTCCATTTCCCGTATCTTCTCTTCATGTATCCGCCATGCCGGGCGGAAGATGTGGCGTATGGGCATGGCGAAGGCCGAGGCAGAGTACTGCATGCGCGAAGAAAGCGGGCCGAAGCCGCAATCCCACGGATCGCGGCGCGGGACCGGTTGTGTGCGCCGGCGCCGGCGCGTGAAGAAATAAACACACGCCCATGCGCCGAGTGCCGTTAGCACCCCGAGCAGGATCAGGGGCGCGCTATAGCTGGCTACTTCCGGCGCAATAGGCGTGAGCCACAGCCACCCCTGACTGGTCGCCGCCGAAACCCCGTAGCCCGTTAGATCAAGGGTGATCTTGCTTAGGAATCCGACCGTATTGGTCGGAAACACACCGAATAGCAGGCACAGCGTGGCCAGTAAGCCTTGTGCCAGGACCATGCCGGCCGAGGCCTCCCGGGCATGCCGTACTCGCCGCGTCCGTGCCTGCCCGAGAAAAGCGACCCCGTACACTTTGACGAAACAGGTGGCCGCCAGTGCCCCGCTCAGGGCCAGCACAGCGGCAGATATCGGAATCACCGCGCGCAATACCCCACTTTCCAGCGTAGTCGCCTGTAATGCCGTCTGGAAGGTGAGCCATTCGGATACAAAACCGTTGAACGGGGGCAAGGCGGAAATGCTCAGGCAGCCGATCAGAAAGAAGAATGCAGTCCATGGCATGCGGTGGATCAGTCCGCCCATATGTTCCAGATCGCGTTCATGGCCGTGCTGGACAATCGCACCCGCGCCGAGGAAGAGCAGGCTTTTGAACAGCGCGTGGTTGAGGGTGTGGTATAGAGCTGCGATAAGACCGAGGACGCCAAAGGTTGTCTGCCCGGCGCTGAAAAAGATCAGGGCCAAGCCAAGGCCGATGTAAATGATCCCGATATTCTCCACGGAATGGTAGGCCAGCAGCCGCTTCAGATCGTGCTGGACGAGGGCGTACAGCACGCCGTAAACCGAGGTCACACTTCCTACTGCCAATACAATGACGCCCCAGGACCAGTGTGGGTGTCCGAGCAGGTCGAAGACAAGACGTATGAAGCCATAAACTGCGACCTTGAGCATGACGC
Organism: Gammaproteobacteria bacterium RIFCSPLOWO2_02_FULL_61_13; assembly: GCA_001801865.1. Taxonomy (GTDB): domain Bacteria; phylum Pseudomonadota; class Gammaproteobacteria; order Eutrophobiales; family Eutrophobiaceae; genus 2-02-FULL-61-13. The sequence goes on along the minus strand of MGYT01000141.1, from coordinate 22,843 downwards.
CGGACATCAGTGCGGAAATATGCGACGGCGCAGCCGGGTGCGCCTCCGGCAGCCAGGCATGCAGCGGGACGATGCCCGCTTTCATGCCGAATCCAAGCAGCCCGAGGCCAAAGGCAGTGGCAGCCCAAATTGGAGTCAGATTCGTATTACCCATGGCCGCGAAAGTAAAATCTCCCGCGAATCCCGCGAGTACGCCGAACGAAAGCAGGATCAGCATGGCGCCGATCTGGGCCATCAGCAGATAGAGAAACGCCGCGCGCCTGTTTGCCGCCTCCTCATGCTCGAAGGCGACCAGGAAGTAACTGGCGACGGACATGAGTTCCCAGGCCACCATGAACGCAAAGGCATCCGCGGCTACAACCACCAGCTGCATGCCCGCGATGAAGAGTCCGGTCATCACTCCGAGAATGCCCAGCGAGCTGTGACCGTGGGTGTACGAACGCACATAACCCGGGCCAAAGAAACTCACCGCCAAGGTGACCATTCCGATTATCCCGAGAAAGAACGCGGCCAGCGCGTCCAGCCGCAGTTGCCAGTGCAACCAGGGCAGACCGAGGGGGAGTTCGCCCGTGAAGGGCAGGTTGCCGGTCAGCGTGAGGATGCACGCGGCCAGTGCCGCGATACTCGATGCGCCCAGCAACGCAAACGACCCCACGCGCAGCAGCACGGGGAATCGATCGGCTGCAAAGGAGACGACGCTGGATGCAAGCGCGAAACCGATCGCCAGGTACAGGCACAGGGCTGGAGTCGGTGGCACCGGAGTGGTCTGCTGTGATCCTACTTGAGGCGAACCCCGCGTCCGCCGCCTGCGCTGGTGGCCCCTTCCGCGAGGAGTTCGATACCGGCTGATTGCAATGCGTCGATCACTTTGACCAGCGTATCGACGTTGGCGCGCACCGTTCCGTCACTGGCTTCCATGCGCTGCACCGTGGGCAGGGAAACTCCCGCGGCCTTGGCCAGCCGGCGCTGATCCCAGCCGAGCAGGGCGCGGGCCGCCTTGAGCTGACCGGAGGTGAGCATCAGGGGGTCAGGACTTGAGTAAGGTACCAGTAGTCATTAATGTATTATAAAACATCTTAAATGAAGTTCAATACATCATGCTGCTCATCCAGGGGATCTCAAGCTTCGTGCGGCCCGATGCGCAGATTTGCCGTGGCCAGTTGTATCTCCTTGAGAAATATCAGGAGGCTCGAGATCAGGGCGGCCATGGAAAGTATGAAAAGCGCGGCAATGGGCGTGGCGATGTTCAGGCCGACGACCGCGCCCACAAACAACACCATGATGACCAGGCAGATTAGCAGCGCGCTGGCGGTGCAAAGCGTGATGGACCAGTTAATCAGGCGCGTGCGCAGTGACAGGATGCACAGTTCACGATGAATGCCGGCAATGCGCTGTTCGTCCGTCAGTGTGGGCAGATAGTCCTCCAGCACCCGCGCGCGATCCACGGCGCGGCTGAGTCGGAAGGACAGAACCGACAGCATCGCGCCGATACCGGTGACGAGGAAGACCGGCGCCACGGACAGCTGGATGACGTGGGCGATGTCGGAAACTTGTAGTGACAGGTTCGTCAATCTGTGTGCGGCTTTTCCGTCGCCTCCGTGATTTCATGGCCCGCGAAAACGACGCGGTTGCGCCCGGCATTCTTGGCCAGGTATAACGCGGCATCAGCCACCTGCAACAACTCTGTCGCTGTATCGCCATGGGTCGGAAAGATGGCAACACCCAGCGACATCGTCACAGTCCCGAGTTGTTGCGACAGATGTTCAAGCTGCAGTTCGGCAATCTTCTCGCGAATGTCGTTGAGCCTGTGTCCCAGCGTCGCCGGATCAACATCCGGCATGATGAGGGTCAGTTCCTCGCCGCCGTATCGGCAGGCAATGTCTTCGGTGCGCAGGGTGGTAAGTAGAAACTTGCCGATCCCGGCCAGAACCGCATCCCCGGCGTGATGCCCGTAGGTGTCGTTATAGCGCTTGAAGTGATCCACATCCGTCATGACGACGGCAACATGGAGCTTGCGGCGCCGCGCCCGCGCCAATTCACGATCAAGGCTTTCCATCATGTAGCGCCGGTTATACAACCGCGTGAGCGGGTCGCGGACCGACTGCTCCCGCAGGGCTTCGCGCGAGCGGATGCTGGACAAATTGAGGGCCAGGTCATCGGACAGCGCGACCAGAAGGTCCCGGCAGGATTCCACGGATCGGATGGCGCCATTTTGCAGTGGTGACGCCTGCAGATGGGTCATTCCCAGCACATCACCCTGCGCAATCATCGGCACGCACAGGCTTGAGTCCACAGCCTTGGCCAGGTGCTCGCAGAGAACACCGGTGCCCGGGCCGTTGACCATGTGAATTTTGCCCTTGCGCAACGCCCAGCAATCCTCCCGGGTGAATGCCGGTTCTATGTGACTTTCTCCCCATTCCACCAGCATTTCCACCAGCGAACGGGACTCGTTAATCAGGAACACCGCGCCCGGATTGTCCGGGAACAGGCGCTGCATGTAGAGGGCAATGAGGGGGGAGGTTTCACCCAGTGTCTTGCACACCTGCAGGTCATCGTTCATCTGCGATATCAGGGCGGCACTTTTATTACGCAGCTCCAGGGCATCATTTGCGGACTGGGCTTTCTGCAGGGCTTCACGCCGTTCCGTCACATCAATGGAGTTGCCGACGTAGCCGGCGAAATTCCCACCCGCATCATGGCAAGGTTCCCCCATGTCCTCCATCCAATGATAGGTTCCGTCGCGATGCATCAGCCGGTATCCCATGGTCCAGGTGCGGCGGCGCGAGAAGGCGGTTTCAAAGGAGTCCACGACCGCCCTGCGGTCATCGGGATGCAGAAGGCCAAGCCACATCTCTCCGGTGATGGTCTTGCCTGTCATCCCGGTAAATTCAGCCCAACGGCGGTTGTAGAAGAAATCGGAGCGATCGGCATTGGTCATCCACAGGATAATCGGCAGATTTTCATCCAGCAGCCTGAGGGTCGGATCCGATTGGAATCTTTCCCTGAGCGTCATCGGGGTGCCCTGGCCCAGCTTCTCCTGGGTGTCTCGCGCCTGAACCATCAACTTTCTCCGTGGGCAGGATAAATGTGCAAGCATGAGCGCTTGCAGGTTGAAATGCGGGCGCTGTACTTCGTGCGCAGTCTGGACGTGGCCGAAGTCAGGGTCAATCCCGACTGGAATTCGTGTGCGCTCGCGAGATGTGGTCATACTGCCGACGGCCCCGCCGCCACTGCGCCAGCGGCAGGATATCCGGCTGGGTGCCGTTGGGTTCAAACCAGGAATCCACGGCAAATCTTTCGCCGGTAATCGACTCTTCCACGCTGGCAGTGAAATGCAAGGTTTTCAGTTGCAGGATCCCGCGGCTGATTCGCGCTCCAACCCTGTGCCAGCGCAGCAGCTTTTCCTGCTGGAGCATCAACAGGTACGCGCTGGTATTGGTGGCTTCGTCCACGCAGTCCATTTGCCCGCTTAGACCGAGGCCCGGAAAATTGCGGCCCTGGTCATTGGCGGTGCCGGTCCGCGCGCCCACCAGTTGTTCGAGCCTGGCGACGGCGGCGGCGATTTGGCCCCGTTCGGTTGCCGCATCCGGCGCCGGAAGTGCGAATACCTGCCGAACTCCGTCCCATTCGTCCGCGCCCAGGCTGACCTCGGTAATGGCATGACAGGTGTGTTCGTGGCAGACACTGAAACGATCCGGGCGGGGAGAACGGATGTAGCTTGCCGCCACCTGCGCGTCCGCCATTCCGGTGGCGTGACGGATGGGTTCAATGGTGTCGGGGTTGGAGGCGCAGCCTCCGGACAGCACCAGCGCGAAAATCGCCGGTAATGTGCCGCGAGGTGCAAGCATGCTCAGGGAATCGTGGCCGAATCAAGCAGGCGCCAGTCGCCGGCCTCGATGAGGATATCCCAGTTGCCACGAACCAGTTTGGGAGTCGGCCCCTGGTAGATAAACGGGGCGGCGGCGGCCGAGTCCGCCAGCAGCGCGGCGCTGGTGATTTGATCGAAGCCGGCGCGGGTACGGTGCAAAAAAGATACGTTTAGTACCGCCGGCGCAGCCTGGCCGGCGCCCGCGGCAAGCAGGACGCGAAACAGCGGCGCGTCCGGCTCCAGTTCCACGGTGGCGTCGAATCCGCGCTTCGCCGCGGCATGATCCCGATCCAGTTCGCGGTTAATTTCCATGCCGCGCTTGTAATAGTCATCGACCACCAGTCCGTCATAGGTGTTGAACGCAATGAACAGCGTGGTCAGCCCGGCGGCAACGGAGATCGCCGGAAAGGCGATCAGCAGCCACACGTAGGCTTGCCGGTACCACGGCGGGATGGTCTCAGGGGCCGGTGTCGCGGTCACGGTTTCGGGCCCAGGAAGCGGGCCTCCTCGGTGACGGTGAGAGTTTCATAGCCGATGGCCGTTAGCGTGAAGAACACCGGTGTACTGCGCGCTTCCAGGTCATCCACTTCCGCCTCAAGCCTCGCCACCACGTTGTGAATCTCACCCGGCGCCACTGCAATCGCGTCTTGTTCCAGTTTCAGTTCCAGATCCTCGATGCCGCGGGCGGAGAGCATATACTCGTGCGCGGTTGTATCCATATTCATGACCTTCAACGCGTACACGTTTTCAATCTTCCCGGCATCGGTTTCGCGGTAAAGCTGGTTGCGGTCGCGAATGGCATCCAGCGCCAGGGGCACGCGCGCCAGTATGCTCCAGGTCAGGCCCCCGCCCAGTGCCAGCAGCAACGAGGCATATATGAACACCCGCGGGCGCAGGATGCGCGTAGGCTTGCCTTCCAGGGCTTGCTGGGTGGTATATCGAATAAGTCCATGTTCATAGCCCATGGTGTCCATGACCGAGTCGCAGGCGTCAATGCAGGCGGAACAACTGATGCACTCGTATTGCAGGCCCTTGCGTATGTCGATGCCGGTTGGACATACCTGCACGCAGAAACCGCAATCGATGCAATCTCCCAGTCCAGCGGCGTGATGATCAATGCTGCGCTTGCGCGATCCCCGGGGCTCGCCGCGTCCCTGGTCGTAGGACACCACCAGCGTGTCCTTGTCGAACATGGCGCTTTGAAAACGCGCGTACGGACACATGTACAGGCAGACCTGCTCCCGCATCCATCCCGCATTGCCGTAGGTGGCAAAGGCGTAGAAGAATACCCAGAACGTGGCCCAGGGCCCGGCGGAGAAGTGCGGTAACAGCGTGGCGAGTTCGCGGATGGGCGTGAAATAGCCGACGAAGGTGAAGCCGGTCCACAGGGCAAAGGCGATCCAGAGGAAATGCTTCGTGCCCTTGATGCGCAGCTTGCGCGTGGACCACGGTTCCCGGTCCAGTTTCATCTGTTGCGGCCGGTTGCCCTCCACCATGCGTTCAATCCACAGGAAGGTTTCCGTCCACACGGTCTGCGGGCAGGCATAACCGCACCAGAGCCTTCCCGCAAGCGTGGTGAAAAAGAACAGCGACAAGCCCGCCATGATCAGCAGCAGGGCGAGGTAGATAAAATCCTGTGGCCAGAAGATCAGCCCCCAGACATAAAACTTCCGCGCCGGCAGATCCCACAGCACCGCCTGCCGGCCGTCCCATTGCAGCCAGGCAACGCCGTAGAACAGGCCCAGCAACACGATGACGCCGGCGGTGCGCAGATAGGCGAACAGGCCGTGCACTTCGCGCGGATAGATTTTCTGCCGCTTTGCGTACAGAACCTGCTCGACGTTATGGCCGTTGTCAGGTGTCGTTACGGGTATATCCATGACCTATATGGGGCACCGAATCGTGAGGGAGGTCAATCCAATTCCTGGCTGGTGGCTGGTGGCTGGTGGCTGTCGATCAGCGACCGGCGTCTTGTTGCTTATGACTTGTCGCTTGTAGCTTGTAGCTAGTCGTCTGATATGTCCTTGTCCACGCGCAGGCCGAATACATAGGTGGCGAGCAGGTGCACCTTGGCCACCCCGAGAAATTCCCCATGCGGCGGCATGTGGCTGGAGCGGCCGGTGGCGATGGTCTCCTGGATGCGTTTCTGCGTGCCGCCATGCAGCCAGATGTTGTCGGTGAGATTCGGGGCGCCCATCTGCGTGTTCCCCGCGCCGTCGGCGCCATGGCACACGGCGCAGTACTGGCCGAATATGTCCTTGCCCTTGCCGGCAACCACGGTGTCCACGTCGCGGCCGCTCAGGCTGCGTACGTACTCAGCCGTTTGAAACACGCCTTCGTATCCGAGCGCCGCTTCCCACGGCGGCATCATGCCGTTGCGGCCATTGATGATGGTGTGCTCAATGTCGTCCGCGGTGCCGCCGTAGAGCCAGTCATCGTCGCGCAAGTTCGGGAAGCCGCGCACGCCGCGGGCGTCGGAACCGTGGCAGGTGGTGCAATAGGTGGAGAACAGCCGCTCGCCGATCTGTACCGCGGTGGCGTCGTTTACCAGCGCGGCGATGGGCGTGGAGCCGTATTTTTCATACAGCGGGCCGTACTCGGCCTCGGCCGCGGCCACTTCCTGCTCGTATTCGCCAATCTCGGTCCAGCCCAACAGGCCCTTGAACGAGCCGAGGCCAGGGTAGAGCAACAGATAAATGCCGCCGAATATCAGCGTCAGGTAGAACTTGATCAGCCACCAGCGCGGCAGCGGGTTGTTCAATTCTTCCAGGTTCTCATCCCAGACATGGCCCATGGTTTCGACTTTTTC
>MGYT01000141.1:10755-16112 GCA_001801865.1 Gammaproteobacteria bacterium RIFCSPLOWO2_02_FULL_61_13 | reverse complement strand
GGTTTCGACTTTTTCGCCCGCTGCGCGATACCCGCCGGACAGCCAGCGCAGCAGCCACAGCAGACCGGCCATGGACAACAGGGTGGCCACGATGATGAACCAACTCCAGAAACCGCTGGTGAAATCGCTCATGGATCAGTCCACCCGGGACTCAGGTCTCAACATCTTTGTCTTCCTGGAGAGGAATGCGTCCGGCCTGCTCATAAAACTCCTTGCGGCGTCCGCTCCATACCCAGGCCACGATGCCGATAAACAATCCCAGGATGAGCAGACTCCACAGACCGTGCCAGGTGCCGATACTCATGGCTATCTCCGCGTCTTGATGGAGGTGCCGAGGATTTGCAAATAGGCGACCATGGCGTCCATTTCGGACTTGCCTGCAAGTTGCGCGGGCGCCGCGTCAATTTCCGCGTCGGTATAGGGCAGTCCCAGGCGCCGCAACACCTGCATGCGATAACGGATATCGCCGGGATCGGCCGGCCGCTCCGCGAACCAGGGATAGGCCGGCATGATGGATTCCGGCACGACGTCGCGCGGGTTCAGCAGGTGTGCCACATGCCACTCGTTGCTGTAACGCCCGCCGACCCGCGCCAGATCGGGTCCGGTGCGCTTGGAGCCCCACTGAAACGGATGGTCGTAAACAAACTCTCCGGCCACCGAGTAGTGTCCATAGCGCTCGGTCTCCGCGCGGAAGGGGCGGATCATCTGCGAATGACACACATAACAGCCTTCGCGGATATAGACGTCGCGCCCGACGAGTTCCAGCGCAGTGTAGGGCTTCAGCCCGGCCACGGGCTCGGTGGTGGAATGCTGGAAAAAGAGCGGCACTATCTGCACCAGTCCTCCGACGCAGACCAGCGCCAGGATCAGCGCCGCCATCAGGCCGATGTTGGTCTCTATTTTTTCGTGACCGGTAGCCATGGCGATCTTATCAATGCGCACCGGCGGGGACGGGGATCGGTGCGGTGACCGGTTGCGCGCCGACGCAGGTCTTCAACAGGTTGTACGCCATGAACAGCATGCCGAGCAGGAACAGCGCGCCGCCCAGCGCGCGGATGATGTAAAACGGATGCATGGCCTGCACCGATTCCACAAAACTGTAGATCAGCGTGCCGTCCGTATTGACCGCGCGCCACATCAGTCCCTGCATGATGCCCGCGACCCACATGGAGCTGATGTAGAGCACGATGCCGATGGTGGAGAGCCAGAAATGCACCTCGATGAGCTTGGTGCTGTGGATCTCGCGGCCGTACAGCCGCGGCAACAGGAAATACATGCTGCCGATGCTGACCATGGCCACCCATCCCAGCGCCCCGGAGTGGACGTGGCCGATGGTCCAGTCGGTGTAATGGGACAGCGCGTTCACGGTCTTGATGGACATCATCGGTCCTTCAAAGGTGGACATGCCGTAGAAGGACAGGGAAACGATCAGGAACCGCAACACCGGATCCGTGCGCAGCTTTTGCCAGGCGCCGGACAGCGTCATGATGCCGTTGATCATGCCGCCCCAGGACGGCGCCAGCAGGATCAGGGACATCACCATGCCAAGGGACTGCGCCCAGTCGGGCAGGGCGGTGTAATGAAGATGATGGGGGCCGGCCCAGATGTAGACGAAGATCAACGCCCAGAAGTGCACGATGGACAGGCGATAGGAGTAGATGGGCCGTTCCGCCTGCTTCGGCACAAAGTAATACATCATGCCCAGGAAGCCCGCGGTCAGGAAGAAGCCCACTGCGTTATGCCCGTACCACCACTGCACCATGGCATCCTGCACACCCGCGTACACCGAGTAGGACTTCAGGAAACTGACCGGCAGCGCGGCGCTGTTGACCACATGCAGCAAGGCCACGGTGATGATGAACGCGCCGTAGAACCAGTTGGCGACATAGATGTGTTGCACCTTGCGCTTCAATATCGTGCCGAAGAAGACATAGGCATAGGCCAGCCACACCAGCGTGATGAGGATATCGATGGGCCACTCCAGCTCGGCATATTCCTTGGACGTGGTAATGCCCAGCGGCAGCGTGATGGCGGCGGACACGATGACTGCCTGCCAACCCCAGAACGTAAATGCAGCGAGCCGATCGTCGCACAGGCGCGCGTGGCAGGTGCGCTGCACGACGTAATAGGCCGTGGCAAACAGCGCGCTCCCGCCAAAGGCGAAGATCACGGCATTGGTGTGCAACGGGCGCAGGCGGCTGTACGTCAGCCAGGGCAGGTCGAAATTCAATGCTGGCCACGCCAGTTGGGCTGCGATGAGGACGCCCACGAGCATGCCGACGATGCCCCAGACGATGGTCATGACGGCGAACTGGCGGACGACTTTGTAGTTATAGGTTTCGGTTGTTTGATTCACGGGTACGGACGCGTATGTTTTTGTTGTATTTCGTATGTCGTGCAAGTGGAATCAACTGGTGAAGACCGGGCCGACGCCCAGGCTCCAGAGGATCACCGTGGCGGCCAGTACCCCCACCAGTCCGACCAGGCCAAATGCCAGCACCGCGCTGGCGAACAGGAATCCCCGTTCCACGGGGATCTCCATCATCACCGGGATGCCCAGGTAAAGCAGGAAAACCGTGTAGGCCGCGGCTGGAATACCGATCAGGAGGTTGAGCCACAGCACCGGAAACAACTGCGCAACGCCCACCAGGAACAGCGGGATCGGGATGTAGGCGGCGAGCACCACGCAGCGCGCCAACGGTTGCGAAGCACCGTAGGTTTCCCCCATCCAGCGGATCATCCACGCAATGGACAGCACAGCGGCAACAATCACGAGGTAGTAGAGCAGGGCGATGATGCCGGCGCTCCAGTGCGTCAGTTTCACGGTTTCGGCGCTGCCAATCTGCCAGCCGAATTCGGTTGTGCCCACGTAGCCGCTCACCACCGGGATGGCGCCGAGGATCAGCACGTGTCCCAACGCCTGGCCAATGGACAGGTTTTGCCGCCGCACCTCCTCCCACTCATGGACCGGGTGCAGGAAAAAACCGACCACATGATGAAACAGCATTGTTCCGTACCCCCTTCAGCCAGTCCCCGGGAAAATGGGTAGTGCCTCAATTTGAATCTGTCATTCCGAGCGCAGCGAGGAAACTTTCTGGATTCCTCGTCGCATGCGCTCCTAGGAATGACAAACTGAAATACTGCCAGCAAATGCTAGCAGATTTACGTCCGGACCGACGGCTTAGAAACGGTATCCGATCCCCGCGCCGACAACCCAGGGATTAATGTCCACGTCCACGCGCAGGCCGGTATTGGCGAAGGCGCCGTTCTTGATCAACAGGCTGGCGGTGCTGTCGATGTCGATGTATTTCACATCCACGTTGAAATACCACTTGTCGTTGATGTCCACATCGGCGCCGATCTGGGCCGCCCAGGTAAAGCCGTTGTCCATGTCCACATCCACCGGGCTCCCCACCGCCGTCTCCAGGTTGTCGGTGGCGTCGTTCCACAGGAAGGCGGTGTAGTTCACCCCCACGCCGACGTAGGGCCGGATGTTGTTTTCGGGCATGAAGTGATATTGCACCGTGACGGTGGGCGGTAGTACCCAGCTGTCGAAGATCTTGAAGCCGTCGGTAAAGCCGAGGCTGGACAGCACCGGGCCCGGGCCTTCCAGGTCCACGTCATGGATGGCAATTCCAGCAATGGCCTCAATGCCGATGTTGTCGGTGACCATGTAGGTGACGTCCAGTTCGGGCACCACCGAGGTATCCACGCCCACGCCGCTGCCGTCCAGGGGCGTGCTGGTGCCGCCGGCCTCCAGATGGATGCGTCCGCTGCTGTCGTCGGTGACGATGGCAATGCCGCGCGCCCGCACCAGCCAATCACCGGCCTCGGCCCGGGCAACGCCCGAAAGCATTGAAAGGGTTGCAAATCCAAGCAGGGCCAACAATCCGCGTGATGTTAGGTTATGCATGATGTTCTCCTTACGATTCCAATGGGAATTGGGGCACGACTGCCCGCATTGGGCCGATGTCGCCCGCGCGCAGCCTGGATCTCAGTGCCGTCCACCCGCGTGGCCCGGCGGCAGGGGCAGCGGCGTCAGCAGGAAGACGCTCGCTGCAATGGGCGCGCAGCATGTCAAAATGGTTGCGGCGCAACATTGACCTGGATCAATTCGGGTCCAGCCCCTATCCGGAAAGTTTTTTGAAATGCACAGAGTCGAGATCCAAAATCCGATCTGCTTCCATTGCGGCCAGACCAGGCCGGAAGGGATCCATCTGTATGCCGATGTGGCGGGCACACAACAACCGATGTGCTGTCATGGCTGCAAGGCAGCGGCGGAGACCATCGTCGCCTGTGGTCTGGATCGCTTTTACAAGATGCGCACCGGCGAGACGCCGCGCCCCGGGGAAACCTCCGGCGCGGAGGTCGCGCGGTATATCGCCTTTGATGACCCGATCCTGCAACAGCGCTTTGTCAGCGCGCGGCCGGATGGACACGCCGAGGCCGCGTTGCTGCTGGAAGGCGTGACCTGCGCTGCTTGTTGCTGGCTGATTGAGCATCGCGTGGCCGGGCTCGCCGGCATGGATGCCATCGGGGTGAACTACACGACCCAGACCGCGCGCATACGCTGGGATCCGGCGCGACTCACTTTCAGCGCGATCCTCGCGGCCATCGCGCAACTGGGCTACCGCGCCGCACCCTATGACGCGGCCGTAGCGGATCGGCAACTGGCCCGGGAACGCAGTTCGCATTTGCGCCGGATCGCGATTGCCGGGTTGTTCGGCATGCAGATCATGATGCTGTCCCTGGGGTTGTACCTGGGCGCCGAGGGCGGCGTCGATCCCGGGCTCGCGGATTTGCTCCGCTGGTCATCGGCGTTGCTGGTGTTGCCGGTGCTGTTCTACTCCGCGCAGCCGTTTTTTCGCGGCGCCCTGCGTGATCTGCGGGTGCGAACCCTGGGCATGGACGTACCGGTGGCACTGGGTATCTCGATTGCATTCGCCGGGAGCGTGCACGCATTGCTCACCGGGCGCGGCGACGTGTACTTCGATTCGGTGGCGATGTTTGTCTTCATCCTGCTGTGCGGCCGGTTCGTGGAACTCACAGTGCGGCGGCGCGCGGCCGCGCAATGGGATCGATTGCAACGCATCCAGCCCGCCACGGCGACGCGGATCCGCTTTAATGCCGAAGGCGCGCTGGATGACGAGGTGGTCCCGGTGACGGCGTTGCTGGTCGGTGACCAGGTGCGGGTCAGGCCGGGCGAAGTCGTGCCGGTGGATGGGGTGATCACCATCGGCACGTCCAGCCTGAACGAGGCGCTGCTTACCGGAGAGAGCCTGCCGGTAACGCGTGGACCCGGCGCGGCGTTGCTGGGTGGTAGCATCAATGTGGAGTCGCCGCTCTGCGTGCAGGTG
>MGYT01000141.1:10608-10721 GCA_001801865.1 Gammaproteobacteria bacterium RIFCSPLOWO2_02_FULL_61_13 | reverse complement strand
TCACGCGCCTGGCGCGGGATGTGGAAAGGGACAAACCGGCACTGGATACGCTGGCCAATCGGGTCGCCAGCCGTTTCATTGTGCGCCTGCTGGTGATTGCGCTGGGTGTGGCA
>MGYT01000141.1:2991-10563 GCA_001801865.1 Gammaproteobacteria bacterium RIFCSPLOWO2_02_FULL_61_13 | reverse complement strand
GTGTCGGTGCTGGTGATTACCTGCCCTTGCGCATTGGCGCTGGCGGCGCCGGCCGCACTGACGGCAGCGACCGGGGCCTTGTTGCGCCTGGGATTACTGGTACGGCGCACCCACGCCGTGGAGACGCTGGGGCAGGCGACATTATTTGTGTTCGACAAGACCGGCACGCTCACGGACGGGGAACTGCGCCTGTCACGGGTGGAGGTGACCACGGGCATGCATGCCGATGCCGCACTGGCCCTGGCCGCAGCACTGGAAACCGGATCGGAACATCCGGTGAGCCGGGCCATTCGCCAGGCGGCCCGCGGCAACCCGCAGCACGCGGAGGAGGTCCGTGCTTTTACCGGCGAAGGCGTGATGGGGCGCGTCGCCGGCCGGGAGTATTTTCTCGGCACGGCTGCATTCGTGCAGCGCATGACCGGTGTGCAGGCTGTTGCCAGTGTCCCGGATAATCGCGTGGATGCGGATCCCGCGACGCGGGTTGTGCTGAGTTCGCGCCTGGAAATGCTGGCGACGTTTCATTTTCGCGATACGGTGCGCCAGGGGGCGGCAGAACTGGTGCGGGATTTGATCCGCCATCAACAAGGTGTGCGCCTGCTCAGTGGCGATGGCCGCGTTGCGGTGGCGGCGGTCGCCGCCGAACTGGGCATCCGGCTGGCGGACGCGAATTTGTTGCCCGAGCAGAAAGTGGCGCGGCTGAAACAATGGCGCGCCGCCGGTGACGTCATCTGCATGGTGGGTGATGGCGTGAATGACGCGCCGGTGCTTGCCGCGGCCCATGTTTCGGTGGCCATGGGTGGCGGCGCGGACCTGGCGCGCGCCAGTGCGGATTTGGTGTTGGTGGAGAACCGGCTGGATTCGTTGCGCGAAGGTATCGGTGTCGCACGGCGCACGCTGCGGGTCATGCGCCAGAATGTAAGGTGGGCGATTGCCTATAATATTATCGCCGTGCCGCTGGCGGCCGCAGGGCAGGTGACGCCGTGGATGGCGGCGCTGGGGATGTCGCTGAGTTCACTGCTGGTGGTGTTGAATGCGTCGCGCTTGGGCCACCTGCCGGGAAAGGGCCGCTGAATGGAAATTCTGTTCCTGTTGATACCGATCTCAATACTGTTCGTGGTGCTGATTGCCGTGATCCTGAACTGGGCGGTGCGCTCCGGGCAGTACGAGGATCTGGAAAAGCCGCGCCATGACATCCTGCTGGATGATGACGACCGGCCGCCGCCCATGGACCCCGATAAATCTGACCGCAATCAATGAATGTGCGCGCCGTGTCCAGACACGGCTGCGAAATACAGTGACGACAATGGCCCCAGTACGCCCGCCGCGATCAGCAGTGCGGCAAGCACCTGGCGCAGCACAGGGTTTGCAAGGCGCGTATTGATTCGGCTGCCGGCCAGGCCGGCGGCGAGCATGCCCGGGAGCGTCCCGGCGCCGAAGGCAAGCATGGTCAGGGCGCCCGCCATGGGTTCCGCGCTCGCGGCGCTCCACGCCAGTGCGGAGTAGACCAGTCCGCACGGGATCCATCCCCACAATGCCCCCAGTGCCAGTGCGCGCCACAGGCGATCCACCGGCAGCAGACTGCGGCACCAGGGTTGCAGTTTTCCCCACAGCCGCGCGCCGACCCTTTCCATCCACGCGCCGGATCGAAGCCATCCGCCCAGGCGCAGTGCCGTGATGACGAGAATAATGCCGGCCGCCACCTGCAATGCGACAAACAGCGGAGCCCGCAGCGGCAGCAATACCAGTGCATTGCCGATGGCGCCCGCCACCAGGCCTCCCATGGCATAGGAAAAGACACGGCCGAGATTGAATCCCGTGATCAACAGGCCGCGAAAACCGCCGGTGACCACCCCGGGTCCGGGGATCCCAAGGGTAAATGCCGCGAGGATTCCGCCGCACATGCCCCAGCAATGCAGCGTACTCGCGAGACCGAGCAGAAAGGCTACCGGCAGGGTGGCGGGCATGGCCGTGCGAGCTGGGGTCTGGACAGGTTCACGTTTAATTGATCCGGGTCAATTTGTGGCCCCGGGCGGTGACTACACTTTGTCCCAGACGACCATGATTTGGAAGTCGGAACGGAACAGACAGGTTACAGGGGTTACACACACCGCCTTGCATTTTCAAGAGAGTTCCATCCTCTTGGATCACCCCCAAAGCCATGCAGGGCGGTGTTCTTTTTTCTAGAACGAGTAGCGTACTGACACACCCCCATAAGCGTTGAAATCCGGCGCCGGTTCGTAGGTGCGGTCGCCGAAGGCGTTCAAGCGCACATTGCCGATGTATTCCTCGTCAAACATGTTGTTGATGCCGACATAGGGCGACAGGCGGAACTTGTCCACGGTGAATTCATACCCCAGCCTCAGGTTTGCAACTTCGTAGGCCTCCGACGTCCCGGTGTTGGTGTTGTTGGTGAACAGTTCATCCACGACCAGCAGATCCCAAATCACGAACAGTCCCGATTCATGGCGCCAGGCCAGTTCGGCATAAAACTGCTGCTCCGGGATGCCCGGCAGGCTGGCGCCTTCGGCGGCCGGATCCGCCGCGAACGTGTCGAACTCGAAGTCCGAATACGTGTATGCCGTGGTCAACTGCAACTGTTCCAGAATCTGCACGATCACGGCGGCTTCCACGCCAAAGCGATCGGTATCGGCATTTTCAAAAAAGGCGCGATTGCCGGTGCTGACCACGTTGGTTACTTCATCCTCCACGTCCATCTGGAAAATGGACAGGTCGAAGGAGACGCGGTCCCACAGGGTGCCGCGCGTGCCCACTTCCACGCCGTCGGCGGTCTGCGCCGTGATATTGTTGAAGCCGCCGAGATTGACGCCCAGGTCCTGGGCCGGACTGCCCAGTTCAGTGAAGGTCGGCGTCTCGAACGCGGTTGAATAGTTGGCATACAGGCGGATGTCGTCGACGACGTTCCAGATCAGGCCCACGGAGGGACTGAATTCATCGAAATCCACATTGCTGGACTGATCGCCGTTGGCGAGGAAACGATCCTCCACCGACAGGTCCACCTGGTCGAAGCGGCCACCCACGGTCAGTTGCAGTGCGTCAGTCAGTGCCAGCACGTCACGCGCATAGACACCCCAGGCGGTTGCATCCTCCAGTTGATCAAAGGTCAACGCACCCTGGTTGCCGAAGCTGTTGACGAAGCGCTGACGGTCATCCTCCTGCCGGTCCACGTCGAATCCCACGGTGAACTGGTTGGCGCGTCCGAACAGATCGCCGGTCAATGTGTACTGCGCGCCGCCGCCATAGAAGAAGCGATCGAATTCCACCACGCCGTCAATGGCGGAAAAGGGGATGTGTGTGCCGAGCGGCAGGAAGTTGCCGAAATCACGCCACACGTAGTAATTGCGCACCCGGATATCATGGCCTTCCGCCAATTCGCGCCGGTAGACCCAGCCCAGTTTCTGCTGTTCCAGGGATTCGCCGGCATTGGAGCTGATATTGCGCGCCTGGGCCTGCTTCGGATCTGCCTCCGCATCGTCGGCGGTAAGGGCGCCGGCATCGTCGGCCACCGGTGAATCCACGGCATTGATGACGAGCGTCAGGTCGGAAACGTCATCGAAGTCGTAGCGAAACTTGCTGTTGAACAGCGTGTGGTTGACCTCGGAATGGTCGCGGTAGCCGTCATTGTTCAGGTACGAGGCGTTCAGCAGGTAGTTCAGTTGCCCGTGCTGCCCGCCGGTCTTGAGCTGGTATTTCTGGTGATCATATTCACCCACGGTCACGCCGGCCTCGATGAAAGGCGTTTCCGGTCCATCCTCGGTATACAGGCTGATCACACCGCCGGATGAAGCGCCATAGAGGGAGGAGGAGGGGCCGCGGATCACTTCCGCCCGCGCCAGCGAACCCAGGTCCACGTCATCCACGCCGCTCTGGCCGTCGGCGAGCGTCGCCGGAATTTCGTCCACGAAGATCTTGATGCCGCGGATGCCGAAGTTGGAGCGGGCGCCGAAGCCACGGATGGAGATGCGCAGATCCTGCGTGAAGTTGTAGCGGTTCTGGAAGAAAAGTCCGGGCACCCGCGCCAGCGACTCGTCCAGGCCGAGTTCCTGCCTGCCTCCGTGCAAGTCCTGCTGTTCCACCACGGTGGCGCCGCCGGGGACGTCAGCGAGTTTCAGGTCCAGGCGCGTGGCAGAAACGATCACTTTCTCCAGGGGAGGGGTGCCCAAATCGGCGTGGGCGGTCGTCGCCAAAGCGGCAACGGCTAACATCAGAAAAAGTTTGCACTTGAACATGAGACTCAATTACTCCGGAATAAAGTGGACATGAATCCAAATCTGAAAACAGGGAAACAGTAAGTGCACGAGGCGTGCCAATTTCCGAGTGCGGAGAAAACCGTGCAAAAAGTGGGCAAATAGGTAGGAAAAACGGGAACCCTGGGAACAGGTACGGTGTGAAGTGGTTGAGATCAGCCAGTCTGCTGCGTGATTTCATGCACTAATTGAGCTTTGCGTGATTGCTGAACAAAGACTGCGTAGGGTGGGTTAGGCGCGTTGCGCCGTAACCCACCGAAAATTCTGCGGTGCCAAGGTGGGTGACGCTGCGCTAACCCATCCTACGAATGTTCGTCGTTACTGCAAGTCTCGGCAGGCTGACGCTAATCATTTACGCGGGAATATCTTGTTTGCCGCCCGTTCGCTATCGCCGATGGCCGCGGTCCGCCGCTGGCCCAATCCAGCAACTGCACGGTGTGCACGCGCGGCAGGTTTGAGAAGCGGCCTATCTGCATCATGCAGCCCAGGTTGCCGCTGGCTATGACATCGCCGCCGGCGGCATCGAGCGCGGCCGCCTTGTTTCTCCCCAGCGTCTCCGCCAACTCCGGCTGCAACAAATTGTAAGTGCCGGCCGAGCCGCAGCAGGTGTTGTCATTGGGCGCGGCGATGACAATGAAGCCGTGTTCCTGCAGCAACTGGCGCGGCTGTTCGCTTACCAGTTGACCGTGGCGCAGGGAGCAGGGCGCCTGGCTGATGATCCTTAATCCCGCCGGCGCGGCAGTGGCCGGCGGCAGGTTGCCATCCATGGCCATGAACTCGGATATGTCCTTGAACAGGGGCACGAGCGTGGCGACCGCGGCGGCGCAGCCAGGGTCATTGCGCAACAGATACGCATAATCCTTCAGCATCGTTCCGCATCCGGAGGCATTCACGATGATGGCCTGCCAGCGTCCGGCGCCTTCGGACCAGCGCGTGGCATTGGTCCGGATCTGCGCCAGCGCATTGCTTTCGTGCCCGAGATGGTGGGCAATGGCGCCGCAACAGGCATCTTTTATCACGTCCACGTCGTAGCCGGCCCGATTCAGCAGGCGCACCGTGGCCAGATTGATTTCCGATCCAAACACCTGCTGCACACATCCCGCCAGCAGCGCCACCGCGCCACGCCGTGGCGCCGTCGCCGGATGATGTGCGGCGAGGGGAGTGGCGGCATCGGGCGGCGCGGTCTGCAACAGCTCGCGCAGCGGTCGCAGACGCAACGGCAGCGGGATGTATTTGATCACGTGACGGGCAATGACCAGCAGCAGACGAAAGCGGGCGACATGCGGCAACAGTCGCGCCAGCAAACCCCGCTGCCATCGCGCCGGCCAGTCGCGCCCGGCATGGTTCACAATGCGCGGCCGCGCCTGGTCAATGAGATGCATGTAGTTCACACCGGAGGGACAGGTGGTCATGCAGGCCAGGCACGACAGGCAGCGATCCAGGTGCCCGGCGACCTTGTTGCTCGCGGCGCCATCGCCCTCCAGTAATCCCTTGATCAGGTAGATGCGTCCACGCGGGCCGTCCAGTTCATCGCCGGTGATCTGGTAGGTCGGACAGGTGGCATTGCAGAATCCGCAATGCACGCAGCGGCGCAGGATGGCGTCCGCGGATTGCAGATCCGGATCTGCGAGTTGTGCCGGCGTGAAATGGGTTTGCATCAGACGGGATACAGGCGGCCGGGATTGAACAGGCCCAGGGGATCAAAGCTTTGCTTCAGCCTGCCCGTCAACGCCGCCAATGCCGGCGGTTGCGGAGTCAATACGCTGATGGCGGACTTGGTCGCCGCTGGTGCGCGCATTATCACAACGCTGCCCCCAACGGTCCGCAGCAGGTCGCGCAGTGCCTGCACCAGTTCCACGGCAGCGGCGGACTCGACTCCAATCCAGAACCAGGCGCCGCCCGTATCCAGATACCACGCATATATCTGCCGGGCGGCAAGGGCATCGGCAACGGCGGGCGCCCATGTAGGTGGCAGCGAGAGTTTCAGGACCACTGGACTCGCGGCCACCGGTGCGGCGTCACGCAAGGCGCGCCAGATCGCGTTCGACTCATTGCCGGCCCAGACGCGCGGCCGCGCCGCCTGATTCAACAACTGCGAAGCGGCAGCGATCCGTTCCATTACACCGGAGTCTGTTCCTTCGAATCGGAGCAGGCAATGGCCGCGGATATCAGCCATGAATGCGTCTTCGGCTCCCGGTGTTTGCGGTACATAGGCCAGGCCGGTGGGACTGAGTGAACTGGAGGCAATCCTTATCAGCAGCGCGAGCGCTGTGGTTATGTTGTCCACTGCCACGCCCACGGTGGAGGCACCTGACGCCGGCAGCACCTTGCACGAAATCTCCGTGATAATTGACAGCGTGCCCCAGGAACCCGCGAGCAACTTGCTGAGATCGTAGCCGGTGACATTCTTGATGACCTTGCCGCCGGATTTCCACATTTCCCCGCGGCCGTTGACGGCGCGCACGCCGAGGATGTGATCGCGCGCCGCCCCGGCATGGATGCGGCGCGGTCCGCTCTGGTTGCCCAGAAATACACCGCCGAGGGTGCCCGCACCGGCGCTACCGAAAAGCACCGATGGATCGGGAGGCTCAAACGCCAACTGCTGCCCGTTTTCCGTCAGTGCGGCATGAATCTCCGCCAGCGGCGTGCCCACAGCGGCTGTCAGCACCAGTTCGCGCGGATCGTAGTCGCGGATGCCGGACATTTCCTTCAGGCTGATGCCGTGATTGCTGTTTACCTCATAACCGAATCCCGCGCGGCTGCCGCTGCCTGAGACGGCCAGGGCTTCGCGTTGCGCCGCGGCCCAGCGCACCACCTCGCATACTTCTTCTTCATTGCGCGGAACGAAAGTGGACATGGCAGATCAAAATCGCGGGAGATTGGGGAAGGGCAGCGCACCGTGGTGCACATGCAGGCGACCCAGTTCCGCGCAGCGGTGCAGCGTCGGAAAGACCTTGCCCGGATTCAGGCGCCCGTCCGGATCGAAGGCGCATTTGACCCGTTGCTGCTGCTCCAGGTCGACGGCGCTGAAAAAGTCCGGCATCAGGTCGCGTTTCTCCACGCCGATGCCGTGTTCGCCGGACAGCACGCCGCCGACCTCCACGCACAGACGCAGGATGTCAGCGCCGAAGTTCTCGGCCCGTTCCAGCTCGTCGGCCTTGTTCGCATCGAACAGGATGAGCGGATGCAGATTGCCGTCACCGGCATGAAACACGTTGGCCACCCGCAATCCATACCGGGCCGACAGCTCCGACATGCGGGTCAGCACGCGCGGCAATGCATGGCGCGGAATCGTGCCGTCCATGCA
>MGYT01000141.1:553-2944 GCA_001801865.1 Gammaproteobacteria bacterium RIFCSPLOWO2_02_FULL_61_13 | reverse complement strand
GGCCCGCCCAGATGCGCTCGCGTTCCGCTGCGCTGGCGCTGACACGCACCACCGTCGCGCCGCAATCGCGCGCAATCTGCGTGACGGCGGCAACCAGTGTGTCCATTTCTCCGGCCAGGCCGTCCAGTTCCACGATCAGCAGGGCCGGGCATTCGAGCGGGTAGCCCGCGCCACTGAACTGCTCCGAGGCGCGAATGGCCAGTTCGTCCATCATCTCAATTCCGGCCGGGATGATGCCGGCGGAAATGATGCGGCCCACGCATTCGCCGGCCGGTTCATTGGCTGCAAAGCCCAGCAGCATCGCCCGCACTTCGGCCGGCGCCGGCAGGATGCGCACCGTGACCTCGGTGATCACGCCGAGCAGACCCTCGGAGCCGTTGATCAGCCCCAGCAGGTCATAGCCCTCCGGATCCGGGGACTTGCCCCCCAGGCGCAGGACCTGACCGTCCATGAGCACCAGTTCCACACCCAACACATTATTAGTAGTGAGACCGTACTTGAGGCAGTGCACGCCACCGGAGTTTTCGCTGACATTTCCCCCGATGGTGCAGGCAATCTGGCTGGAGGGGTCCGGCGCGTAATAAAACCCGTGGCCGCGCACGGCGTCGGTAATAGCCTGGTTGGTCACCCCGGACTGGGCCACCACGCAGCGGTTGGGCAGATCCACATCCAGGATGCGGTTGAACTTGCCGAGGCCCAGGAGCACGCCGTCGGCCAGGGGCAACGCACCGCCAGACAGGGACGTGCCGGCACCCCGGGGCACCACTTTGATCCCCAGTCGGGAACACACCTGCAGAACCTGGCTGACCTGGGCGGTGGAGTCCGGCAGCACGGTGAGCAGCGGCGGTTGCCGGTAGGCGGTCAGGCCGTCGCTTTCATAGGCACGCAGCGAGGCGGGATCGTCGATGACCTGGTCGGGTTGCAACAGTGAACGGAATTCGCGGGCCAGTGCGTCGCGGCGGGCGAGTGCGTCGGGATCAGGGGCTGGCATCCGCATGGCGCGGCAATGTATCACGCACCAGCAACGTCCCCAGTCGGCGGTCCGTGCCGACTGGGGATGACTTACTTAGCGGGGAGGAAAAATCTGCTTGGCACTGCAAACATAAAGTGCTGTAAGTCTACCTCATATCTATCTGATGGATAACGCCTAAGAGCGCATGCGACACCTGATTAAAAGAGGGGTCTGCGGTAGGGTCGCCAAGGGTTTGATGGCACAGGCAATTCAGCCCTTGGGCTTGCCTATATGCGATTTAACATAATATACATTATGCGCAGTCATGCAGGGGCGCGGGCAGGCCAAAGGGCGCAAATCCGGCCCTTTCCCCCGGCACGGCGATCAGAACGGGCTTCTAAAATGCGCTGTAAGCGATTGAATCAATGCACCCTATGGCACGATATGCCTGGGTGTACGAGGAAACTCAGCGCTGCCGTCACCGCGGCGAAGCCTGCCCCGTGCTACGACACGGGGGCCGGGGTCCAGTTTTCAAACGACCTACACGGCAAGACGACTGAGGGTGGTACTAAATCCCCTTAATCCCCGCCTAGGCAGCCTGGAGCAGGAATTCGACTTTGATCGCTTGGTAAGGAAAAACAATCCCGCCGCCGCTGGCGCGTTCCAGGACGCCGGCATCCAGAAGTGCCTTAACATCCCCGTGCACAGCTTTGACGTCACGGCCTGCCCGACGCGCCGCCTCCCGTATGGAAACCGGTCCGGCACCGCACAAGACCTTCAGCAGTTCCCATCGCTTTATCGTCAGCACCTGCCAGAGCAGTTCCGGGGTCGCAAACGAAATTCGGGCAGCCTTCTGCGGCTTGCCGGACTTCCACCCACGGGCAAATTCCTTCATGCCTTCGGCCGGCGGCCGGACGTCAAGAATCACTGTTTTCATTCATCCACCTCTCGATATCACGTGCAAAATTGACCAGCAGTTGCTCCGGAGTCGTGAACTCGTATTTGCGCTCCTTTCCCCCATGGTGGCGATGGTCTCCCTTTCCAGCCTCGTTGTCGTATCGGATAAGGCACTTACCGTTGACCACGAACGCCAGACGGTATTTGAATCGATGTGTAGCCCCAGGCTGCGCCCTCGGGAGTTCCCACAGGTTCAACTCCGCAAATGCCGAAGCCGAATAAACGATGCGGCTTCTGACCAGTTCCTTGGCCTTCATGTTGGAGAGTCTGACAACACTACAGGGTGTTGTCAATGACTCCAACAGGTAACGGCAGGCATGCCGCGTCCGGGTCACATCGTTTAGTCGCGGCCTGCTGGAACTCCCGCCGTTGTTGAGATTCCCCGGGCAACTCCTTAATTTGCCAATCATGTCGCCCGGTTGGCTCAATCGCACCGTCCTCGGAGCCGGGTTTACCAGCGGCCTGGGTGACCTTTGCTACGA
>MGYT01000141.1:0-495 GCA_001801865.1 Gammaproteobacteria bacterium RIFCSPLOWO2_02_FULL_61_13 | reverse complement strand
TCAGGTTACATCGGCGACCGGCTCGGGCACCGCAAGTTGCTGGTCGTCGCGGGCTACGCGCTGACACCCGTGGGACAGATATTCATTGCGATGGCCACCGGGTGGCCGATGATCCTGCTGGGCCGCTTCGTGTCCTGGTTCGGCAAGGGTCTGCGCGGGCCTTTGCGCGATGCCATCGTTACCCAGTCCATCACGCCGGATACCCGAGGCCGCGCATTTGGATTTCATCGCGGCATGGATACTCTCGGCGCAGTCGCCGGGCCGTTGCTGGGCGTGGCGCTGTTGGCGTGGTCTCAGTCCTGGCAATGGAATGACGCCGCCGGGCCGTTCCGGATGGTGCTCTGGCTCAGCGTCATACCGGGTGTACTGGCGGTGCTGGTGTTCCTGACGCTGGTGCAGGATCCGGGCGCGTCTCCCAACCCTGGTCTCAGACTTGGCGGTGTGTTGCGCGGACTGCCGGCGCGCTTCAAACGTTACCTCGGCGCAGTAGGATTA
>MGYT01000140.1:3803-7318 GCA_001801865.1 Gammaproteobacteria bacterium RIFCSPLOWO2_02_FULL_61_13 | reverse complement strand
CTGGCAACAACGCATATTTGGTCGCCATCCACCTTTGCTTGCATTGTAAATTTGTACTCGATATCGCCGGCTCTATTTGGGATGGTCGGCTCCTCTTTAAAGTAGCCCTTGCACAAACACTCTTTTGCCTGGTCTTTTGCTAACCCTCGTTCCGCAAGCTTTTCCTCGAAATGGCGCGTCCAGGTGATTCGGCCCTGCCCAACTAGGCGCTGCACCTGCTCAATAACCTCGGCGTTGGTCAGGTGAGTTTGTGCCATGGATATCTTGGAGGATATTACAGTAAAACCTATCAAAATGATAGATTACTCATGAAAATCCGCCTGCAACCGTATTGACAATTACATCGTATGTAACCGTATGTTCTGCCGCTACCGTAATATTGGCATTGTCTGAAGAATAATAACTGTCGCGGGTCTTCAAGCATTTTCTGACTAAATCGAACTGGCTTCTCTCAGTCCGCCGGCGGCACCCCGATATCCCTGACGATCTTCGTGAACCTCGCAACGTCCGCCCGGAATTTCGCGGCGAACTGCTCCGGCGTGGCCCCGCCGGCGTCATAGCTGCTGGCGCGAATGCGTGCCGCCACGATTGGTGCGCGCACGGCGCGGGCCACTTCGCCGCTGATCCTGCCGAGGATGTCGCGCGGCGTTCCGGCGGCCGCGAACAGTCCCACCCAGCCGGCTTGTTCGACTTCGGGCAGTCCCGCTTCAGCCGTGGTCGGTACGTTCGGCAGGCCGGAGGCGCGCGCTTGTCCCGTCATCGCCAGCAGGCGCAGCCGACCCGCCCTGGCGGGCTCCAGCACGTTGGTCGGAGGCAGCAACGTAAACTGCACCTCGTCCGCGACCAACGCGGGAATGACGAGTGAATCGCCCTTGTAGGGAACCGCCACGACGTCGATGCCGGTTGCGATGCGGAACATTTCGGCGGTGAGATGCGGAGAGACGCCGATGCCGGTATGCCCGTAATTGAGCTTTCCCGGATTCGCTTTCGCCAGGGCGATGAGTTCCTTCACGCTCGTGGCGGGCAGCCGCGAATTCACCGCGAGCACCAGGTAGGTATTGTGCACGTCGGTGACGGGCGCGAAATCGTTCACCGCATCGAACGGCAGCTTGCGGTAAAGGACCGGCAGAAGCGCGTGTCCGGAGGTCGTAATCAGCAGCGTGTAGCCGTCGGGGGCCGATTTGGCCACGACGTCCGAGCCTATGATGGCGCCGGCGCCGGCGCGATTCTCGACGATGAGCTGCTGGCCCCAACCCTCGCCAAGCGCCTGCGACAGGACCCGGGCGGTGACATCGACGCCGCCTCCCGGCGGAAATGGCACGATCATGCGCACCGGCTTCACGGGGTAGTTCTGCGCCAGCGCGGCATGGTGTGCGGCCATGGCCGCGAGCACAGCGTAAAGCAGAATACCCGCGGACTTCATGCCACACCTCCGTGACTGCTCAGAATTGCATTCCCGACGTATTTTGTACCCTCCGCTGATCTTAGCGCGAATCTTTGGGGCCAGAGCCGAATGTTTTTAGCATGAATCAGACGCTAACCCCGGGGGGCATTAAGCGAATGCCTGTTTCTGAGTCGGCTTGACAATGTAATCCCAAGCATTACAATGACAATAATGCAGCCCATGACAAAACCAGGTGATTAGAGCCTTTCGGCATAAAGGGCTCGAACGGTTCTTTACCAAAAGCGACCGGAGCAAGATCGACGCCAAGCAAGCCGACAAGATCAGACGAATTCTGGATCGGCTCGATGCAGTGGTGAAGCCGGAAGATATGGATCTGCCAGGCTACAAGTTCCATGGTCTGAGTGGGCAGCGAAAAGGAGAGTATGCCGTTTCGGTGTCTGGCAACTGGAGAATTACATTCCGGATCGCTAACGGTGAGGCAATCGATGTGAATCTGGAGGATTTACCACTAATGAAGAGCTTACGAGATCCAAAGAGGAAACCTGTTCACCCCGGAGAGTTGCTGCGCGAAGATACGCTGCCAGCGCTGGGCATGACTCAGGCGGAGCTTGCCAAGCGCCTGGGTGTGAGCCGGTTGAGTGTGTCGGAGCTTCTGCTGGAAAAGCGCGCGCTGTCGGCCGACATGGCAATCCGCGTCGGACGTCTGACGAATACCACCCCGGAAGCTTGGCTGCGGATGCAACAAGCTGTGGACCTGTGGGAGCTTGAGCAGAACCCGAAGCGATACAGGCATATTGAACCGATTGCGGCCTGATAAAATGGAACCTGCAATTGTCGGGGACGCGCGCATTCCCGAGCAGGACTGATCTCTACGATCCCCGCTTCCCCCCAAAAACCAAAGCGCTCGCCGCCCACGAAATCAGCCCGTAGACGATCGTCCCAAGCACAGCGGACCAGAATCCGGCAACGCGGAACCCTTCCAGAAACGAGGCGACCATCCAGAACAGCAGCCCGTTGATCACGAAGATGAACAGACCCAGGGTCAGCACAGTGGCCGGCAAGGTGAGCAACACCAGCACCGGCCGGATCAGTGTGTTGACCAGCCCGAGCACCAGCGCGGCGGCGAGTGCGGTGACGAAACTGTCCACCTGCACCGACGGCACGACATAGGGCAGGGCGAGCAGCGCCAGGGCGTTGATCAGCCAGACGAGCAGCATTTTGCCGATGAGACCTCTCGCGAGTGGAAACCAAAGCTTACTTCAATAAAGTGTGAGTAAGTGGGCAATTGACCTAAGTCAAGCAAAACGCGGACCTCGGGCAGATACTTAGCCGCCACCGGCGTGGGCGTGGTGTGGTACAAAATCGTTGACTTCGTAGCCGGGAATATGCTCGACGTGCAATTGCCGATGGCGAGGCCGGAGGATGTTCTGAGAATACCTTCTGGAGGGCGCTCATGAAGCGCGCGGTGGCGTGGATGGTGTTGGTGCTGCTGGGGCTATCCCCGGTTACCGGATTTGCGGTGTCTTTCGACGCCAAGGATTTCGACCAGCTGGTCGCGGAATCCGAACAGATTTTCATTGGAACCACGAGCGGCGCAATGTCGCGGCGGCATCCCGGCGGTGCCATCGTGACCGATGTGAGCTTCGCCGGCGTGCAGGTCATCAAAGGCAACGCCGGCAACGCTGAAATTTCTTTGATGATCGCCGGCGGCAGCCTGGGCACAGAGACGTTGGCATTGCCCGGCATGCCGCGGTTCCAGTTCGGCCTCACCTACCTGGTATTCGTCCAGGGCAACGGCACGACCATTTTCCCCGTGGTCGGCGGTGACCAGGGCATGTTCCAGGTCAAGAGCGATACCCTCACGGGCGAAAGCCTGGTGTTCGATTCGCGAGGCATGCCGATCAGGAGCGCGACAGTGCGACAGGCCATGGCCGCTGACGGCGCCGCCCCGTCGAGCACCGAACCTGAGCCGATAACGCTGGATGTTTTTCTGCGGGGAATCAGGAGCAGGCTGGGTTCGCAATGACAGTCGCGGCAGCCCGGGGCAGGGTCGCGCGCTGGCGGGCACCGCCGGCGCGGTGCGCGTGGCTCGTCTGGGTCGCGCTGACGT
>MGYT01000140.1:489-3797 GCA_001801865.1 Gammaproteobacteria bacterium RIFCSPLOWO2_02_FULL_61_13 | reverse complement strand
CATCTTCTCCGAACCGCCGGCCGGCCGTTTTGCCATGAACCTCGATCTCGGCACGGAGCCGGTCACAACCAGCGGGTATGGCGTCACCACCTGGAATGCGCTCGCCCAGAACGCCTTGAATACCTGGAATCAGGCGGGCATCGGTCCGCAACGGGATCACAACTTTTTCTCGGTGCAGAGCCCGGCGGTTACTGGAGACGCCTGCAGCCAGGATGGCGTCAATCAAGTTCGCTTCTCTGCGACGCTCTGCGGACTGGCATTCGGCAGCGTGCTCGGGGTCACTTACAAGCGGTCCTCGAACGGCAAGCGCGTCGAGGCGGATGTCGTGTTCGACGGCGGACGCGCCTGGAACGCATATTCCGGCGCGCTTCAGGCCGGCGTTTCGGACTTCTACCGGGTCGCGCTGCACGAATTCGGTCACGTCGCCGGCCTCCAGCATCCCGACGAAGACGGGCAAAGCAAGACCGCGCTGTTGAATTCACAGATCAGCAATATCGACAACCTGCAGGCCGACGACATCGACGGCGCCCACCACATCGACTGGATCTGGTTTGACTTCACCACCCAATCCGGCGTCGCGCTAAACACCGCGGTCACATCGAACACCATCGCCGTGACCGGGCTGAACGCGCCGGCCACCATCGGCATCACCGGCGGCGAATACAGCATCAATGGCGGCCCCTACACCAGCGCGGCGGGCACCGTATCGGGCGGCCAGTCGGTCACGCTGCGCGTCATCGCTTCGCGTGCCCCGCTGACGGCGGCCACTGCGACCCTGAGCATCGGCGCGGCCGCCGGGGAATTTACCGCCATCACCGCTGCAGGCGGCCCACCCGTCACCGTCAATGCATCCAGCTACGACTTTCCCGCGATCGACGGCGCCTCCAAAACCTTTCTGAAAAATGGCTCGGAGGCAGTCGTCGCAACGGTGCTCCCCGGAACCACCCTGATCAACGGTGTCGCCACCAGGGCCTTCCAGACCTCTGAAGGCGAGACCGGCTATGGCACCAACGACAGCGACGGCATCCGCGACCACCGCGAGTTCAAGTCGAATCTTTACCTGCCGGGACTTGGCTTTACCGCGGTCACCGTCACCTTCAGTCCGCCAATTTTGGAAACTCCCGCAATCGCAACCATGGGATTGCCAACCGCCAGTTCCGGCAACGCGAATTACCTCATCCCCGCGGCAGGAATCAACTCCGATTTAACCTACAGCTCCAGCGTAACGCTGGAAGGGTTCGAAACTATCACCGTGCCGGCAGGCACATTCAATACCATAAGGGTGAGCGATTCCTTCAACCTTTCGGGTTCCATCAACGGCAGTCCGGTCAACCAGTCCAGCACCGGGACCACCTGGGTGGCGAGCGGCATCGGTACGGTAAAGTCCGCTACCTATTCCGGCGAAGTTAGCACCCGGGTTTTGACCTCGACCAGCCTCGCGACCGACGCCACGCCCGATGCATTCAGTCTCGCCCCACAGACCGGCATCGCGCTCGATTCCCTGGCGGTATCCGACAGCGTCACGGTGTCGGGCATCAACTCACCGGCATCGATATCCATCACCGCCGGCGAATACAGCATCAACGGCGGCAGTTACACCTCCGCCCCCGGGACGGTGAACAGCCGCGACACGGTGACGGTCCGCCTCGCCGCGGCCAACACCTACAGCACAACGCGCTCGGCTATTCTGAGCATCGGCGGAATCAGTGGCACGTTCACCGTTGTCACTGTCGCCAACAGCAGCGCGCCGTCCGTGCCCGGCGCGCCTGCGAACGTCGTTGCGATACCGGGCGATACCACGGCAACGGTTTCGTTCTCAGCGCCTGTAGATAACGGTGGCGTGGCGATCACCGGCTACACCGCGACATCCAGTCCCGGCGGCCACACTGCTTCGGGAAACGGATTTCTCACCGTGACCGGCTTGACCAATGGCGTGGCCTACACCTTCACGGTCACTGCGACCAACAGCGCAGGCGCCAGTACCGCCTCGGCGGCCTCGAACAGCGTGACACCCTCCGCGAACCCCACATTTACGCCTGCGCTGGCCGCGGGCTTCAACCTGTTGGGGAACTCGCAGAGCGCGTCGCTTGAGGTCATGTCCAGCTTCGGCAACCAGACCAACACGGTGGTCGGTATCACCGAGAACATTGCCTCCGTCTGGAAATGGGACGCGACCAACCTCAAGTGGCAGTTCCATTCGCCGTTGCTGAGTACGGCGGCCAATGCGGCGTATGCTGCCAGCCACAATTACGACGTGCTGACCGTCATCGCGGCTGGTGAAGGCTACTGGGTCAATGCGCTGACCACCCTGAACCTGCTTCCGCAAACCGGGGTTGTGTTCAACTGGAACAGCTTCAGTTATGCCAATCTGCCCGGCGGGTTCAACCTGATCGCGCATGCGGGCGACGTCACGCCAAGCCAGTTCAACGCCAATGTCAGCGTGACACCGCCGGCCGTGGGCATGGTGGCGACCGACAACTTCGCCAGCCTATGGGCCTGGGACGCGACCAACGTCACCTGGTTCTTCTACTCGCCGCTGCTGGAGTCCTCGGGCGGATTGCCCGCGGTCAAGAATTACGCCGAC
The DNA here is from genome assembly GCA_001801865.1 of Gammaproteobacteria bacterium RIFCSPLOWO2_02_FULL_61_13. GTDB lineage: Bacteria > Pseudomonadota > Gammaproteobacteria > Eutrophobiales > Eutrophobiaceae > 2-02-FULL-61-13. Next base: position 1,213 of record MGYT01000140.1, on the reverse strand, counting down.
AGCCACTTCTTCCAGCACTTCCAGGACTTCAACAAGAGGCTCGACCGTGGCGTCGGTTTCTGGGTGAACAAGTTTTGAGGCGGCGTGCGGTGCACACGACTCCGAGTGCCGGCTGTTCAATGCGCAGCCACCCGGGTTGGGTAAGAACTTCGGCAACGCTGTATCATCGCACCTCGGAGATCAAGCATGGACGCGGTGTTTCAGCCATTTTGCCAACGGTCCGGCCGGAATCCAAGGCGGAGGAAAGGCAGCGCCGGTTCGACTTCGGCGTGGAAAGCATCGGTGGTTCGCCCGGGGAATTTGCCGCCGCGATCGGCGCCGACATCCTCATGTGGGGCCAGTTGATCAATGCCGCGGGGACTAAAGAGGAATAAGCCCCCGGTGTAATCGGCGTTGCGACTGGCGCAGCCCTGGGCGATTAATTGGGGGTCACATTAATCTCAACGTAAATTATCATCGCTGGGGATTAATGTGACTCCAATTAAAAAAACAGGAGGAACGTAATGGCTACAAAACAGGCGGCACGCAAGCCCGCACGGCGGCGCAGGAAGGTGGTGCCGACGAAGATCCGCTGGTGTTCGGATGTCATCGTCGACCTGATGCGCCAGTACGATTTTCCTTATGTGCCGCTCAATCCCGGTTCGAGCTTTCGCGGCCTGCATGACTCGATGGTCAATTACGGCCAGGACGACCCGCAGATGCTGCTGTGCCCGCACGAAAATAT
>MGYT01000140.1:0-410 GCA_001801865.1 Gammaproteobacteria bacterium RIFCSPLOWO2_02_FULL_61_13 | reverse complement strand
CTGCACTCCTGCATGGCGGTGTACTACGCCTACATCGATCGCGTGCCGGTGTTCATCGTCGGCGCCACCGGGCCGCTCGATACCGCGCAGCGGCGCCCGCGCACCGACTGGATTCATACCGCCAAGGTACAGGGCAACGCGGTGCGCGACTTCACCAAGTGGGACGACCAGCCCCACAGCATCGACGACATTCCCGATTCGTTTGCGCGCGCCTATGGCGTGATGATGACCGAGCCGCAGGGCCCGGTGTACACCTGTTATGACGCGTCGATACTCGAAGCGGCGCTGCCGCATGCCGTGGCGATGCCGCCGCCGGCCAGCGCGCGCGTGCCCAGCCGCATCGCGCCCGACCCCGCGGCGCTCGCGCGGGTTGCCGCAATGCTCGCCGGCGCGCGCAACCCGGTGCTGCT
>MGYT01000139.1:36178-36936 GCA_001801865.1 Gammaproteobacteria bacterium RIFCSPLOWO2_02_FULL_61_13 | reverse complement strand
GATGTCATCGTCATGCTGGCGCAGTTCGGCCATTGGAAAACGCCCTTTGCCAAGGATATGGACGTGCCCGGGTTGAACGACCTGGTGCCCATGCACCCGGACTTCATGGATGGGTCGGGCTCAACCATCGACGCAACGAAGGTCAGTGTGCGTCGCATAGGAGATGCTGCATGACGCGCTACGTGATGATTGCGGATCTGAACCGCTGTGTCGGTTGCCAGACCTGCACCGCGGCCTGCAAGCACACCAACGCCACGCCGCCCGGCGTGCAATGGCGCAAGGTGCTGGATGTGGAGATCGGCGACTATCCCGATGTCAGCCGCTTCTTCATGCCGGTGGGCTGCCAGCACTGCGCGGATCCGCCCTGCATGCACGTGTGCCCGAGCACGGCCACCGGTCAGCGCAACGACGGCATCGTGACCATTGACTACGATCTCTGCATCGGTTGCTCCTACTGCGCCGTGGCGTGCCCGTACCAGGCGCGTTACAAGGTGGACAAACCCACATACGCCTACGGTGACCAGCCCATGAAGAACGAGGTGGAACGCTTCGACGAACGCCGCATCGGGGTGGCGCAGAAGTGCACGTTCTGTTCCGACCGCGTGGACGCCGGGCTGGAGCAGGGGCTGAAGCCCGGTGTGGATCCGGACGCGACGCCGGCCTGCGTCAACTCCTGCATCGCCAATGCGCTGCACTTCGGCGATCTCGAGGATGAGAAGAGCAATGTCTCCGAACTGCTGGCGGAGAACACCTGGTTC
>MGYT01000139.1:33152-36136 GCA_001801865.1 Gammaproteobacteria bacterium RIFCSPLOWO2_02_FULL_61_13 | reverse complement strand
CTGTGGAACAAGGAACCATGATCCGCTTCGGCTCGTATATGCAGACCAACTGGGACTGGCGCGCCGCCGGCAACTTCATGTTCGGCGGCACCGGCGGCGCCTTGCTGGCGGTGATCGCCCTCGCCGGACAATCGCCCCCTGCCCTTCCCATCGCGGCCACTGCGCTGGTGCTGGTGGGATTGGGCCTGTTCCTGGTGTGGCTGGAGATCGGCCGCCCGTGGCGCGCACTGCATGTGTACTTCCATCCGCAGACATCCTGGATGACGCGCGAAGGAGCGGTCGCCATGGTGCTATTCCCGCTGACGCTGGCGGCCACCTGGTTCGGCAGTGCCGCGCTGTTTGCGGCGGCGGGTGTATTCGGGGCGCTGTTCCTCTATTGCCAGGGACGAATCCTCAAGGGCGCCCGCGGCATCCCGGCCTGGCGGGAAGCGGCCATCGTGCCGCTGATCGTCAGCACCGGCATTGCCGAAGGGATCGCGCTACTCATGTTGCTGTTCGGGATACTGGGCGGGCCGGCGTCCAGTCTCGTGTATGCGCTGGTGATCCTGCTGGTGTTGCGCAGTTGGGCCTTCTTCAATTACCGCGCCGCGCTGGAACGGGCCCACGCACCGGCAGCGACGTTGCAACGGATCGCGGCGCTGCGGGTGCCGTTCCTGGTGGCGGGCAACGTCATTCCGGTATTGCTGATGCTGGTGGCGGCGTTGTACTGGCGCTTGTGGCTGCTGGAACTCGCCGCCGCGCTGGTGCTGGCCGGCGGCTGGTACCTGAAATTTGTCATCGTCACATCCGCGGCCCAGGTGCAGGGCTACGGCGTCGGCAAGTTGCAGCGCGGCCGGCCAGTGTTCAAGAAACCCGTGCGCCGCGAGGGAGATCCCTGGCGCACCTGATCGCAACCTCCGGCACCGGTTTCACCGTTCAGGAACAGCCTCGCCCCAGTAGTGATAGGAAAGCAGCTTCGGACCCTCAATGTATGCCGCCTGCACGGTTGGCTTGAAGCCTGCCGCCCGCAACAGCGCCGGCATATCGCGATCAAGCTGGCACCCGCCGGTGAACTTGCTCCAGTACGGTTGAACGCGGGTTTGCCACTTCAGCACATCGGCATCCGGCGCGCGGCCATGCTCTGAGAACAGCAGCTTGCCTCCGGGAATCAGCGCGCGCCGCATCTCTTTGAGCGCGGCCACGGGATCCGGAATCGTGCACAAGGTGTACGTGCAGACCACCGTGTCGAAACTCTCGTCATCCACCGGAAGTGTCTCCGCGGATAATCCGATGAGCCGAACATCAATTCCCGACGCCTGGATCCGTTTGCGCGCCAGGCGGTGCATCCGCAGCGACGGGTCCACACCCGTGATCGATTTGACCCGTGCCCGATCATAAAGCGGGACGTTCAGGCCGGTGCCTATTCCCACTTCGAGGACACGACCTTCGGCCTGGGGAATGATCTTCATCCGCTGTTCGAGAATCGGCTTCATCCCGCACGCCAGATTAATGATATAAGGAAGAATATTCCGTTCGTACCAGTTTTCGCTCATAAAGGTCTTTGGAGACGGACTCAAGTTATTGGGCTTTCATCTTCAGCAAAAACTCCAATACGTCAAGTCGGGTACCGGTTTCACTGATGCTTCCGCGGGTAGGGTATGATCTGCTGTAAATGCAGAATCCTGTCCCTCCCCGCCCGGTTTTCGTCTACGACGGCGATTGCGACATTTGTATTGAATGGGTGAATTACTGGCGGGCGCTGACCGGCGATACCGTCGATTACCGTCCCTACCAGCAGGTCGCCGCCAAATACCCTGACATCCCATCCGGGAAATTCGCCAAGGCGGTTCATCTGATCACTCCCGATGGCCGCATCGCCACCGGCGCCGAGGCGACTTTTCGCCTGTACCAGGGCCGTTTCCCGCAGGGTCTGTTAATGGCGCTGTATCGCTGGCTACCAGGATTCCGGCCGCTCAGCGAGTTCGGTTATTCATTCTTTTCGCGCCATCGCGGCCTGCTGGCGTTACTGACTCACCTGCTCTGGGGCCGCGATTTCCAGCCGCCCATGTGGACCACCACGAGCTGGCTTTTCCTGCGCCTGCTCGGGCTCGTTTACCTCGGCGCCTTCATCTCCTTCGGCACGCAAATCACCGGACTCATTGGCAGCGACGGGATCGTGCCACTCACCAATTACCTCGCCGCTCTGCAGGAACACTTCGGAACGCGGGCCTGGAGCCTCGCCCCGATGGTGTTCTGGTTCGATGCCGGCGACGCGATGCTGGCCGGCACCTGCATCGCGGGGGCATTACTGGCGCTGTTCGTGGTGTTCAATGTGTTTACCACTGCGGCGCTGCTGTTGTTATTCGTGCTGTACCTGTCGCTGGTGTATGCGGGCCAGGTGTTCATGACCTACCAGTGGGACATGTTGCTGCTGGAGGCGGGCATGCTGGCGATCTTTCTGCGCAGCGGCTCCGGCATCGTCGTCTGGCTCTACCGCTGGTTGGTGTTCCGCTTCATGTTTCTGGGCGGCATGGTCAAGCTCGTCAGCGGCGACCGCACCTGGGACAGCCTGACCGCGCTGAACTACCACTTCGAGACCCAGCCCCTGCCCACCGTAGCGGGCTGGTACGCGCACAACCTGCCGGAACCGGTGCTGATGGGGCTCACGGCCGCCACGTTGATCATCGAACTGCTGATCCCGTTTCTGATCTTTGCGCCGCGCCGGCCGAGAATGCTTGCCGCATGGTGCTTCGTCCTGCTGCAATCCGCCATCCTGCTGACCGGGAACTACAACTTCTTCAACCTGCTGACCCTGTGCCTCTGCCTGTTCCTGTTCGATGACGCGGCGTTGCGACGCCTGACGCCACAACGCATTGCTGCACGGTTTCAAGATGGGAAGAATGCCCCACGCCCAGGACGGGTTATCCACGCGCTGACCTGGGTGTTTGCCGCCGTCGTGCTGTTCAGCAGCACGGAATTATTGCTGCGGGTGGTGACCCGCGACC
>MGYT01000139.1:29810-33089 GCA_001801865.1 Gammaproteobacteria bacterium RIFCSPLOWO2_02_FULL_61_13 | reverse complement strand
ACGAGATCGGCTGGTGGATCATTCCGCACCAGCCGCGAGTGGACTGGCAGATGTGGTTCGCCGCACTGAGCAGCGCCGAACGGGAACCCTGGTTTGGCAACTTCCTGTTCCGGTTGATGCAGAACAGCCCCGCCGTCATTGCATTGCTGGAGGACAATCCCTTTCCGGATGCGCCGCCGCGCTGGATCCGGGCCCAGTTCTACCGCTATGAATTCACCACGCCGGAGGAGCGCGCTGAGACGGGAGATTGGTGGACGCGGACACGGGTAGGCACCTATTTCCCATCTGCGCAGTTATCCGGCAACTAGCCTGATACTCCGCTAGGCTTGTTCCCGTCCCATCCTTCCACGAAGGGGGGTAGATAGCTGCCACGCCCGAGGTTGTAACTGCAAACGAAATCATTCAGCGCGAGTACCCGTTCATTCTCAAACAATTAGGAGCGTCCAGTCGGGTCAATTCCCGCAGTTCATCAGTGTTCTGTACCACTCATGGAATCTAAATACCTCGTCCTCCTGGGGCACGAGCCTGCCTTGCTGATGGGGGATGGCATGCTGTCCGCGCTGATTCAACTCACAGACCCGGGCGTCCTCCTGTAACAAGTTCGTGACAAAATCCACCGCCGGCCGCGGATTAAAATCGGGATCCTTGAGCGCGGCTTCACTGAAAAGCCATTCGGTCCGCACCAGTGTTTGCTCCGGTCCCAGCGGAACGATGGAAACCTGCCTGACGTAGTCGCGGTGCGCCACGATAAACATCGTCGGCAGCAACGTCAGGAAGGTATATCCGATGTCGCGCTCCTCCGCCGTCAAGTCGGGGAATATGGGCCCATGGGCTTTGCCGTCCGTGGTCCAGGATTCAATACCCGGTGCGACCCCCTGCGCAAAGCCGGCGGTGGCCAATCGGTCGGTCAACGCGGTAAAGGATTGCTGATATAGCGGGACCAGCCGGCACAGACCCGGGTGCGTGCCGGGGCAGTGATAACACTCAACGAAGTTCTCCCAGAATATCTTCCAGTTACAGCCCAAGCGGTTTTCATAGGTATGCGCCACGCGCAAATCAGCCAGCGGCCAATGGGCCAGGACATCGAGACCAGGTTCGGCACTGGCCTCGAGCCCGGCTTCTGCCGCGCCGGCCAGATTGATGAACACATTGCCGCCCCACTCCCGCAACGCCACTCTATAGAGCGCGATGCCCTTTTCTGATCCGCCGGTCTCCAGGAACGGCACGCTGATCAACTCCCCGCTCAAGGCATAGGTCCAGCGATGATACGGGCAGACAATCCGTTTGCCGGGCAATTGACCCGAGTCCTCCTCGCACAGGATTGAACCACGGTGCACACAGGTGTTGTGAAACGCGCGCAGTGTCGCGTCCGTGTCCCGGACCAACAGAATGCTCTGGCTGCCGATGCGAAAGACGCGAAAGTCGCCGGGTTGTGCGAGGGCGTGACTGCGGCACACGTATAGCCACTGCCGGATCCAAATCGCCTGCAACTCTGTCGCGTAGGCTGCCGGGTCAAAATACAGTTGCGATGGCAGGCCGGCCCTCAGCGTTGCCAGATCGCAGGACTCGAACCGGATATCGCGGGGCGTGGTCATGGGGCGCCACGGGTTTGTTGCGAGTCCGGTTGCCTGGCAATGCCCCCGCCGGCTTCATACACCACCTTTCCTTCAAATATGGTTTTCAACACCCTGGTTTCAGACACCTCCGCGACCGGAATTTCAAACAGGTTCCGGTCCAGCACAATAAAGTTCGCCACCTTCCCCTGCTCCAGCGAGCCCTGGGTCTTTTCCCAGCCAACCGCAATCGCGCCATTGATGGTCAGCATCCTCAGCGCAGATGCGAGGTCAATGGATTCATCCTCACGCAACAGCATGCCCTTCAACCCCGGGAAAAGGTTGGGGGTCGGAGTTACCACCCAGTCTGTTCCCACGGTCATCAACACCCCGTGGTCCAGCAGGGTCTTGAATTCCCACGCAGGTTGCGGCGGATCCCCCAAGGTCCGGCCATACAGATGCCAGACCGACGGTGACATCTCGCCGATGACGTTTAATTGCTTGAATCGCGGCTTGTCCTGGGGCGTGATGAGATTGGTATGTCCCAGCTCATGCCTGACAGTCGATCGCGGATTTTCCTTGCGCGCAAACTCGATCGCATCCAGCGCCACGCGCGCCGCACCGGCGCCTGCAACATGCATCTTGACCTTGATACCCGCCTGGTCGAATCGTGTCACCATCTCGTTCAATTTGTCTGGTGCGATCAGAATGCGGGACAGTTCGACCTGGCCCCGGTCATCAATATCCGCCTGCGTAAAGTACGGAGGTGTCGGTGAACCGTCTATCCACATCTTGACGTAGTCCGTACGGACATGCCGGGACTGATACTTCGCCCTGTCGTCAATGAGCGCCAACAAGTCGTCATTGCTCCTGCCGCCAAAGCCGGGGTTGCCCCAGATAAAATGGGCGGCAACCTGCAATGTCAGTTCATTGTTCTTGTCCAGCGTGTCCAGCCCCTGCAATGATTCGAGATTACTCGCCGCATCCTGGACGGACGTGATGCCATATTGGTTATTGACGGCCACCGACCAGCGCAGCGCATCCAGTTGCCGCTCCACGGGATCGCGCGGCAAAAACCGGCTGGCAAGGATGGTTGCCGACTCCACCAACTCGCCAGTCAACTCGCCGTTGACATCCTTGATGATCTCGCCGCCGGGGGGACTGGGTGTGTTCTTGTCGATACCCGCGACCTCCAGCGCTTTCGTATTCAGCAGCGCATGATGAAAAGTCATTTCCCTTAAATACACCGGTGTGTCCGGAAAGGCCCGGTCCAGCCAGGACCGGTTTGGCTTGTTCTCGGGGAAAAACGTGTGTTTTATCAGCCCTGCCAGCAACCACTCGCTCTTGTCCTTGCCTGCTGCGCATTGCTTTAGCTTGCTGATAATGCCGTCAATCGTTTCCTGCTCCTGCAACCGGCAACCGTAATTCAGATGCAACCCGGCCCAGAGGAGGTGACTGTGGGCATCATGAATCCCCGGCATCACCATCCGGCCTTGCAGTTCCATGACACCTGTTGCAGCGCCGATGAATGCCTTTGCCGCTTCATTGCCGCCAACAAAAATGAGTCGGTCGCCCCGAATCGCCAACGCCTCGGCCCAAGGTTGCGCTTCATTGACGGTATAAATCCTGCCATGCAAATAGACGCTGTCCGCAGTCTCGGCAACAACAATCGATCCAAAACCAACCAAGAGAATTGAAAACACTCTTGCGATTAGATATCTCATTA
>MGYT01000139.1:29379-29803 GCA_001801865.1 Gammaproteobacteria bacterium RIFCSPLOWO2_02_FULL_61_13 | reverse complement strand
CTCGGCATTTTTGTGGCCGCCCTCTCCCACCGGAAGAGGGTCGTGCTGTTCACGATGTGTTCACGATGGGGTCAGGTCTTGCAATCATGCACCGTATCCATGGTGCATGATTGCAAGACCTGACCCCATTAGTTCTTCATCGGAATCCACTCCGTCGAGCCGCACTTCAGCCGCTTGAGCACCTCAGCGTAAAACACGAACTTCAAATAGCGCCGCTCCCGGTTTGGTGACGTCTCAGCGCATCAGCAATTCCAGCAAATCTGCCAGGCATCCTACCGCACGCTTGCGCCAACCAGACACCGTCGGGGAACTGCAAACCCGATCCTCCTGGCGGTAAGCCCATGAGATGGCCCTGGAACCGAGCCAGCGGAACGGCTCCGGCTCCCATGATCGCAGGCGTTTGGCGACGACAACATCGCTGAAC
>MGYT01000139.1:24551-29269 GCA_001801865.1 Gammaproteobacteria bacterium RIFCSPLOWO2_02_FULL_61_13 | reverse complement strand
TGACCGTGGGCCCGATCGAAGATCACATGCGGAGTCATGGCGCGCGCCATGCCGAAGGCCCCGCCCCAAGCGTGCGTGATGCGCACGCCGCGCAACTGTGGGAACAAATCATGGAGCAAATCAATGCGCATGCGAAACTCCGGATGATCCAGGGGCCAGGCATCAATCTGCTTTGCACCCAGGTAGTACTTGCCGCGGGCGCCGAAGATCATGCGGCCGTCCGCGGTCCGCTGGCCATAGGTGATTTGGCGGCTCGTATCATCGAAGGCCTCGCGGTCGGGCAATCCAATCGAGCGCCATACGGCATCATCCATTGGTTCGGTGGCGACGATGAGGCTGTGGACGGGAATCATGTAGGGCCGCAGTTGCGGCAGGCGGTTTGAATAACCTTCCATGGCCGTGACAATCAACGGCGCGGCAACGACACCCCGGGCGGTTCGCACTTCACCGTCCCCAAAAGCCAGCACCGGGGATTTCTCGAACAGCGCTGCGCCCAGCCTCTCCACTGCGTCGGCAAGGCCGCGCACCAGGCGGGCCGGTTGCATTACGGCGCAATGCGGTGAAAAGACCGCCCCGCGCACATCGCGCATGGCGATGCGCTCCCGCGCCTCGTCCCGCCCGAGCCAGCGGTAATCGGATGCATCGCAACCATCGGCATGCAGCTTTTGCAGATGCCGCCGCAAGCGTGTTTCCTGCTCCGGATAACGGGCTGCGGCATACAGCACACCGCCTTTGTGATATTCGCAATTAATCCCTTCACGGGTGATGACGCGCCCGACCTCGTCCACCATGTCGAAGATCACCCGGTAGCACGCGCGGCGTTCATCGGCTGCAAGCCCGTCGAGATATCTGTGCTGCTGGGCCAGACTGCCGGACACCCAGCCACCGTTGCGGCCGGAGGCGCCAAATCCCGCGGATTCCGCCTCGACAATGACAACGTTAATGGTCGGTGCCCGCTGCTTGAGGTAATACGCGGTCCACAGCCCGGTGTACCCCGCGCCAATGATGCACACATCTGCGGTGACACGACCCTCAAGGCAGGGTCGAATCCCACGCGGCTCAGGTATCGCATCGGACCAAAGTATGGGGTCGGCACCAATCATGATTCCGGGATCCCTGGAAATCGAAGCTTGGATGAAGGGCACAACAACCTCGTCGATATCTTGAAATCAACGACTAATTGATGGATGTCCATTGCTTGTCATTGATTTTACGAGGCTATTTGGTGGATGTCCCGTATTCGACGTATTCGCGTATTCGATGGTACCGCACATTCGCGACTACAATTCAGGCTGAGCGCCGGCTTTCGCTTTGCTGCAGAGTCTGACTGACTGGCAGGAGCCGACCGCCGGTGCGTTGCACGGCCATGACAAACCCGCGTCTCCCAACCACAACACCGGAGCCCACGACCCACGACCACGTCGGGTCCTCCGAGGTGATCCGGCTATTCCCGACGTTTCTCTGGAAGTCGCGGCTGCGGCCCGAACTCGTAGCCCGAATAAGTGCCGGCACCCTTGCGAGAATCGACGAGCTGATGCGCGGTGTGGCCACGCTCGAGCCCGGCACATGCTGGCAGTCGAGCCACGGGCTGCATCGCGACGAGGCCCTGACGGAGCTGATGGGCGTGATCGACCGGGAAGTAAGGGACGTGCTGGTGTTCCTGAAAGCGGACGAAGCGCAGTGTCGGGTGACCGGCTGTTGGGCCAATGTCCACGCCCCGGGCGGGTTCCATGCCATGCACAGCCACCCGAACAACTTTCTCTCCGGCGTCTATTACGTGAAGTCCCAGGTTGGCGCGGACACGATCAATTTCCACGATCCACGGCCGCAAACCGCGATCATGCGGCCGCCCGCCACCGCGCTCACCGCCTACAACACCGACCAGGTCGTGGTGCAAGTGGCGCCGGGTACGTTGCTGCTGTTCCCGGCCTGGTTGCCGCATTCGGTGGACCGCAATTGCAGCACCGGACAGCGCATCAGCGTGAGCTTCAACGTGATGTTCGACAACTACGCGCAGCGGATGAGTGAGCCACTGTGGGGTGAACCGTAGACAGTACAGCCTGCTAAGGAGGGTCTGATAAAGCGCTTTTGTCGTCATGCCGTTGAAAAACGGCATCCAGTAAATAATTGTTTATGCTGGATTCCGGCTTTCGCCGGAATGACAAATTAAAAGTAATTCTGGGGTTATTCAGAGGTACCCTAACTGGTGATATAGGTTTCCAGTTGCGCGATCAAGAACTCCTTCTCGGCCAGAATCGATTTGACCAGATCGCCGATGGAGACGATGCCGACGAGCCGGCCTTCCTCGACGACAGGCAGATGCCGGATGCGCTTTTCCGTCATCAGCGCCATCCCTGCCTCAACCGTCTGCTCCGGCCGGGCACAAATCACTGGCGTTGTCATAATGTCGCGGACCGGAGTGTCTTTCGATGAACGGCCTTGCAGGATGACCTTGCGCGCGTAATCCCGCTCGGAAATGACGCCGACGAGCTTGTCGCCGTCCATCACCATTAGCGCACCGACTCCCTTGTCCGCCATCATTTTGATGGCGTTGAACACGATATCGCCCGGCGCAATCGACCAGACGTCATGTCCCTTGGATTTCAACAGCTCGTTTATAATAGTCACCTGTTCCCCCTCATTGCGCTTGCCTGTTACAAACGCGCAATGCGATCAGTTTTGGCCGCCATGATGAAATCGTTCACGTGCAGTCCCTTTATCTTGTGGCTCCACCAACTCACCGTCACCCTGCCCCATTCCGTCAGAATGGCCGGATGATGGCCTTCTTCCTCAGCCAGTTCGCCGATTTTCATCGTGAACAAAAGCGCGTTCTTGAAACCGTCAACCGGGTAGGTCCGAACCAGACGCTCGATGCCGTCCTGTTCGGCTATTTCCCAGTCGCGGATCTGTGGCATCAGTTGCCGCTTCTCCTCCGCGGTGACCCTGGGGGCGCCTGCACGGCAGGCCTCACATTTCTGGTCAACGAGCTCAGCCACGCGCCTGCCCCTCGATGACGCCATCAACCAGACTCAAGTCCGCCACGACCTTCGGAAAACCGATGCAAGCAGGTATCGACATGGTGGCCTCGCCTCGATTGGCGCCATGCCCCTACTCTAGCAAACTCCTGCGCCGATCACCGGGAATTCGGATGCGATTCCAGGGGATTGAACACGGCAAACGCGCTGGTATATCCGTGCAGAAACGTCGTGCCACCGACCGGGCCGATTTCGCCGTTGCAGAAGAACCCGCCCAGGGGAATTGCGCCGAAGCGCCGGTGGAATACGCCTGAATCATGCCCAGCCTCGCCGTACAAACCCTGGCCCCGGCCGGTGCAGGAAAACAGCAATGCACCCGCGGGCTGAGTATCGAGGTATTGATCATGCAGCCGGCTGAGTACCCGGTCGAGGTCCTCCGCTGCAGTCCGCGCATCGCGCAGATGGAATTGCACGACTTGGTTTTCGTGTAATTCCACGCCGACCGCGATGGCGCCCCTGCTCTGGTCAATGCCCGTGATATTGCGAATGAGGTAATCGCCCTGGTCGTATTGGCTTTCCCCCGCGCGCATGGCAATGCCGACAAACAATGAATGCTGCATGAGCATTTGATCCTGCTTGCCCGCCCGCTCAAAAAGCGTGCTGAGCACATCGATCGGTGACTGTCCGTCGAGTCCGGTGATCCTGTTGCCCTGACAGGAGGATACGAACAGCGGATCACCGATCGGCCGACAGCCCTGGGCAACGGCGGTCTGCATCTCGATATCGCCGCTGAGCGCAAGAATCAGTGCGCCGGAATTACGGGTCGTGTCGTTCAGGAACAATGCGATCTCACCTGGCGCCTGACCTCCGCTGGCCAATCCGCCCACGATTGCACGCGACGGAAAGGCCGATTCGAGGGACCTGATCAGCCGCTCGGGCTGAAAGGTAAAGGGATCGGCCAACAGCACGAAGGCGACCGGTTTCGGCGCGATCTTGTGAGCCAGTGCGGCGCACCTCTGGCTGTGTAACGTTCCTGGCGCCAGATCGGTCGCCTCCAGCGCCCAGCTATCCGCATCAACGTCCGACAGCTGGGCCGCCACCAGGCTGAGGGCGGCCCGCTGCTCGATCTCCTCGCCACTCCCGATCACGCCGCTGGCCGAGCAGCCAAGCAACTGCCCACCGCCGAGGCGAGCGTGAACCGTCGCAGGCAGGCGATCAAATCCGGCACGGTAATGATCGGTGGCGAACAGGAACGCAAGATCCGGCGGCGCTCCCAGGGCAGCCAGCGTCTGCGCCGTGATCTCGTCGATGGCAGCGTGAAGATTGGCGTTATGGCTAAGCGCGGACGTCCACTTCATAAGGGCTTGGGGCGTGATCCCCAGGGAGTTTACGTAGCCTGATTTTTCGCTCCGGGCCTAACTGGCCGCACGCTGTTTCACTTTTTGACCCCATTGCTACGTACCTCACGACTTCCCTTCCATTGCCACCGCGGCGCGCTTGTATAAACTTGCATGGAGAAGGCCGAGGATCGGGTTCTGGCCATGGCGCGCATTGGGCGGCACGGAGAACCACTTTTCCGTGTAGGGCAATTCAACCGATTCTGCGAGGTTGAATTTCGTGGCCAACGATAACCCAGAGGCCAGAAATGCCTCGCCGTCCGCGGGCGTGATCGCAAACTCTCCACGATGCAAATCGGTGACTTTCCGGCTGGTTCCATAGGCGATTTTGACCATCACCACCCCC
>MGYT01000139.1:13615-24542 GCA_001801865.1 Gammaproteobacteria bacterium RIFCSPLOWO2_02_FULL_61_13 | reverse complement strand
TCGCCTGTCGCAAGGATCAGTCCAGGGCGCGGCTTGATGCCCCTGGCACGGATTTCCCGGGTGGGGAAATGGCACCAGACAATCGCGCCCGGTACTGGGGCCGGAAATGACATCAGAACAAACTTTGCCTGATGCGCATGCGCCCCTGCGGTTCCAGCTTGCGGATGGCATCCACATCGCCCTTGCTGAGCGGCCCATCATCCGGTTCGTACCGGGGCAACTCGCTCCTGGCCAGTTGAGCCATGGCGTAATGCAGTACCTGCGTCTCGTTGAGCCCCAGCTTCTGCGCCAATTTGCCGGCCGTTCCCCGCGATACGCCTACCACGCTGTCCGCATCCCGATATCGGAACAGAACCGCTTTGGGCTTTGCGGTTCGAGACTTCGAACGAGATGCCTTTGTTGATGCCTGTGTCGCCATAGGCCACTCCTAATGTGATATACAGAATATATCACATACCCATTGAATGATCATGGGGCCAGATCCATTGATTGGACGAAATGATCTGGCACCAAAGGGGCATTTCATCTGTTCCGGCCCCACGATCGCCCCGGTAATTTTTGATTTAAATTTGACCACATACTCTATGGTCTCAGACGACCACATATTCCGGGGAACCCCGGACATCCATTAAATTTTCTCGTGACATCAACCGGTAAATCGTGAATGTCCCCGCTTTCCCCTGACTTGAGATTGATTAAATTTGGTGACCGTCCTGGATGATGTACTCAACCCAACTCGCGCTTGGAAACAACCCTGCCAGTGAACGTGATGGTCTCGTCGAACTCTTCCGCGTCGAATGTCCCGTCACCCGGAATCGACAAGTCCAGCTTGTCCTCAATCACCAACCACGGCTCCGCCATGCCCTGGCGGTCCCATATCAAGTAGAGACAAGCATTGTTGGCGGCATCCTGAGCATCGGTGCATTGGGCGATGGTCACGGCAATGAATTGCCAAGGCTCGCAGGCATCGCCGGGCGGGTGCCAGCGGCAGACGACGGCGAACGTGCGGCGCTTGCAAGGCTTTTGAGTTGGCATGACTCCAGATCTACCTGGCCAGGTTCGGTTTCGGTATCAAGCTGAAAGCGAGCAAGAAATTAGCCGGGGATTGAGAGACCGACGGGAGCGATACCACGGCTAAATTCTAGCAGCCCTTCAGGCTGCGGGACGCGTGCTTGGCCAGAAAATCTCGGTCCGGCTGGAACCCTTTGGGGAGCAGGAGCGGTTTTCTGTCGAAGCTGAGGAGCCAATCCACGGTCTGCTTCGAGTCATCTGTGACTTCGCGGAGCTTCGATGACAGCCGAATAACAAGGTTCGATTCCACCCACATCAAGCCGCGGTCAAAGGCGCGGTCATGAAGCGCGTTCAAGCAAAGACCATTTCGCGGGTTCAACCTATGCGCCGCGTCTTCCGCCCACGGAACAATGTGGCTGGCCACAAGTAGCGGGAGGCTGGTCAGTCCCGTGACGCAGCATCGGAATTCGTAAGCTGAAAGCACACGCTGACGGAAGAAGCTCTGGTTGACGCGGAGTTTGACCAGCGACTCGCGCTCTTTGCCGGGCGGCGGCAAATCCCACTCATCAATCTCTGCAACCTGTTCGACGTTGTAGCCGAGTCGCTCAGCGAGTAGTCGGGCGCTCTCGAAGGCCAAGGCTTCAGGACGTTCATCAAACTCTCGCCAGACGTCTTCTTCACCTTTGGAGCCGTGCTCGAGACCGCGCACGTTTCGAGCTTGGTGAACCGGGTCAAGCCGCGAGAAGTTCGCCAGCTTTCGTGAGGCTGAACCTACTTTCCTTCCAAGCAGCGCCGACAATTCGATGACCTGTGGATTCCCCATGTGGATCATTCCGAATTGAATTCGGCTGTAGAGTTGGAATGCTATGATGTGTTCTTCGCGAGTCCAGACTTGTCCGTCACGCTCCGTCGGAACTGGAAGTCCGGCCTCCCCTTTCTGGCACTTCGGGCATTTCCGCTCCCATGCATCGGTGCTGTTGCTGCCGTAGATGTTCAAGCATCGATGGCATTTCAAAACCCATACTCGTGCGTTCTTGTCATTGCCACGTTCACCAGTCAACCGCAGGAGTTGTTGGTCATTTCGGTTGAGGTCGCCGGTCTTGTTCACAGCGGCAGCGTATCAGGCAGCTTTTTTATACGGAAGCCAACTTCGCGTGCATTGCGAGATGCGGATTTCAAAGCCGGCATTGTGGTGACGGGCGCAATAGTAATAAACGGGGCAGGACCAGGGACTGCCAGAAGTGTATTGGAATCAATCCCCTGGAATACGCAGGTACCATCAAGCCCCCACTGGCACCCGATACCTCATAATCTTGTACAGTCCCACCGTCATCAACGGCACCGCGAAGCTGAGGATGAACGCCCACGCCATGGCGGTAAAACCCTTGGCGATCAGTTCAATGATGCCGAATTTCTCGGCGAGCACGATGGAGGTCAGCACGTAACCCACGGCAATGCCGGCCCGCGCGATTCGTGGCAATGAACTGCCCCGCTCGCGCAGGGTGCCGTCCACACGTTCATTCACAGCGTGCAGGATCCCGACACCGGTCTGGATCAGCGTGAAAAACAGCAGCAACTGGAACGCGATGCCGAACCAACTGCTGCCCAGTTGCAGCAGGATGTAGGAGATGGGTACGGGCTGCTCCAGGATGGCCGGGTAGAATGCACTCATGCACAGCAGGAAGGCCATGGCCGGCAGCGCCACCAGTATCCCGGCAAAGACGCCGGCGGTCACTGCCTCGGTCCGGCTCTTGAAGTGGCGCAGGCAGAACAGGATGCCCGGGATCATGGACACGTTCATGACCACATATTGCAGTCCGCCGATGACGGAGCCCGGCGCCGGTTCATAATCCGGGAACACGAATAGCCGCGTGCCGTATTCCTGCCAGCAGCGCCACAGGAACATGAGGTAAAACAGGTACAGCAACGATGAGCCCCAACCCAGCACTCGCTCAAGCGACTGGGTGCCGGTGACGACGAGCACACCCACGGCCACCAGCAAGACAGCCGTACCTGCTAGCTTTGGGGCACCGGTAAGTCCCGTAGTGATCTCCCCTGCCGCCGCCCCCATGACGGCCAGCCCGATCACGAGCATGATCAGGAATGGCACCTCGAAGAACCACCATACCGGTCCAAGCAGGTGCCTGAAGAACGTGCGGTAGTCATAGGCCTGGTGGATGCGCGCAAACTCGAAACACACGGCAAGCAGCAGGCTCCAGCACACCATGGCCACGGCGATCCCCAATGCCGCGCCAGCGGGGTTGTGCAACAGGAAGAATTGCACCAGGTCGCGGCCGGTGGCATAGCCGCCGCCGATGATGACACCGGTGTAGACGAATCCCGGGAGCAGGTAGCGTTGGAAGAAGCTGTCAGAGGCCCCGGGCATCAACGTGGCCTTTGCTTACGGGAAAAGAAAGATTCCTCACGTGCGTTCGGAATGACATTGGGACGCTCCGGATGACAATGATGCGGTCGGAATGACAATGGGACGGGCGGAATGGCGATGGGACGCTCGGAATGACAGCGAGCGTCATTTCGCGGGAGTACCTGCGCGCTGCTTTGCAACACACTCACCGATGGCTTGATCCAGGATCGCCACCGCGCTGTCCGCCTGGGCACGGGTCAACGTGAACGGCGGCGCGATGCGGAAGATGCTGCCAACGGCGGGCAGGCGCACGATGTTCATGCTGAGCTTCAATTCGTAGCAACGCTCCGAGATGGCCGTGCCCAGGGCCGGGGCCGGTGTGCGTTTCTCGCGATCCGAAACGATTTCCATGCCCAGCAGCAGGCCGCGGCCGCGAATGTCACCGATGCATTCGTGCCGCAATTGCAACTCCTTCAGCCGCGTCTTCAGGTAGTCCCCGATTTTTTTGACGTTGTCCACCAGCTTGTCGCGGGCGATGACCTTCAGCAGCGCCACACCGACCGCGGCGGGCATGGGATCCGACACGTGGGACGTGGCATGGATGAACCCGCGGCTGTAACAGGTCTCTTCAATCTCGGCGCTGGTCAGCGTGGCGGACAGCGGCAGGCCGCCACCCAGGGACTTGGACATGGTGAGAAAATCCGGCACAAAACCCGGCTCCTGCTGGTAGCCGAACAGGAGACCCATGCGCCCGAAGGCCGTCTGCGCCTCGTCAGCGATCATCAACAGGCCACGCGCATCGCACAGTTGCCGCAGCCGCGTGAGGTACCCCGGCGGCAATTCGATCATGCCGCCGGCGCTGATGATGGGTTCAAAGATAAAGGCCGCCGGTGCGCCCACGGTCTGCCGATCAGTCATGTCAAAACCGGCTTCCAGGCACGTCATGTCGCACTTGTCGCGGCAGTGCCGGATGGGGCAGCGATAACAATTGGGCGTGGGGATGGCCTGCACACCGGGCAACGTCGGTCCGTAGCCCTGGCGTCCGAAGGCATAGGTGCTGGCGCTGGCGCCTCCGGTCATGCCATGCCAGGAACCGGAAAAGGCGTAGACCTCGAAACCGCCGCGGAACAACTTGGCCATGCGCAGCGCCGCTTCATTGGACTCCGAACCCGTGCTGAGGAAAATCATCTTCTGCAATTGCTTCGGAAGCTGGGAGGCAATCAACTGTGCCAGTTCAATCACCGGGGGCGACAACTGGCTGCTGTGCAGGTGGATGACGTTGCGGCAAGCCTCGGTGATGGCCGCGACGACGTCCGGATGGTTGTGGCCAAGGATGGCGCACATCTGGCCGGAGGTGAAATCCAGGATCTCGCGCCCCTGATCGTCGTAGATGTAGGCTCCCTGTGCGCGCACCACGAGCCCGGGAATAAACGGACCGGCGTAGCGAATCAGGTGCGCGTCAGCCACCGGGCTGTGGGCCACGGGTGTGGGGCTGAAGGTTTTCGCGGGGGGCACGGTGCTGGAATCGGACTGGCTCATCGGCTTACACTCCTTCGTCTTGTCATCAGCATCATTGATGGGGATGAAAACCGCGTCAAGAAGTACGGCCGGCTGAAGCGACCCACAGGATGTGGGAAATGCCGCGAGAGGACAGGATGTCCGGAGCGGCCGGCCCTACAAAGAAATCGGGATTCAGCGTCTGGCTGAAGCCGGTCCTGCAAAAAGTCAGGTTTCAAAATCCATAAAGGAATGGAAATGGGAAACACAAAGACAGCGGTATTGACGGGCGGATCGGCCGGCATCGGCGCCGCCATTCGCCGGGATTTGCTGGCGGCGGGCTACACGGTGATCAATCTGGACCTGAATCCCTGTGACCAGACCCATTCGGCATTGCAGACCCTGCATATAGATGTGTCTGACCTCGGCCAGGTACGCAGCGCTGCTGCAAAGATCGCAGCCGCACACCATGTCACCACCCTGATCCACAACGCCGGCGCCCTGCGTAGTGCGCTGATTGCCAATGTGAAACAGGAGGATCTGGATTTCCTCATGCGGCTACATGTGGGTGCCCTGGTCGCCCTTGGTCAGGCGTTTATCCCCGCGATGACGAGGGCCGGATTCGGCCGCATCGTCACTTTGACCACCCGGGCCATCCTGGGCCTGGAAACCCGCACCGCCTACAGCGCCTCCAAGGCTGCGCAAGTCGGATTGACCCGGACCTGGGCATTGGAACTCGGCCCGTCCGGGATCACGGTCAATGCCGTCGCCCCCGGCCCCATCGTTACGGATCAGTTCCGGTCCGTGATCCCGGCGGGCGACCCCCGCAATGAGGCCGTGGCTCAGCGCCTGCCGGTCAGGCGCTTGGGGACCCCGGAGGACATTTCCCGGGTGGTCATGTTTTTGGCCGACGAAAAGGCCGGATTTATCACCGGCCAGACCTGGTTTGTGTGCGGCGGAGCCAGTCTGGGCGCCATGTCGTACAGCTGAAAAAAATTCAGGTGGCTATGCCGGCGGATAAAGCCTGTGTTTTAACCCCTTCCTGGAGCAACAACCCCCTTGGCAAGGACCGCCGGCAACGTCCTTCGCGATCCCGCCGCCTCCCCTCTCCCCTGAGGCATGTTTCCTAACCTGTTGATTTCGTGGTTTGCCTGCCCGTGACTTCGCGTTTTTTCGCAAGAATTTCCCCCAGATTATCCACAGGCTGTCCATAGCCTTCCCACCGTACAATCCACAACATATTGTGGTTTCATTGCTACTTGACCACATTTTGTTGGGGTGCTATAAATCTGCCTTACGTGCAGAACTTAATCCTGTTTCTAAAGTTCGCAACGCACAGACGGGTACAAGAAAAACAGGCGCTTTGACGCCGACCAATTTGGGGGTTTTAAACCGTGGAAAAAGCTGCAATTGCAGGCCCAGCCGCCGTCTCCGAAAGCGCCCAGGTACAGATAACCGACATCTCCCTCGATATACCGCCCCCTGACCGCACGGTATTGGCCAGTCACCAGCCCGGCGAATTCAAGGTCATCCGCCGCAACGGCAAGGTCACGGCGTTCGATGGGGCCAAGATTTCGGTGGCCATTACCAAAGCCTTCCTGGACGTGGAAGGGGGTACCGCCGCGGCCTCCACCCGCATCCATCAGACCGTGGAGGAACTCAGCGACCAGGTGGTCAAGGCGGTGACGCGCCGGATGCCCGGCGGCGGCACCGTGCACATCGAGGATATCCAGGACCAGGTGGAACTTTCGCTGATGCGGGCCGGGCATCAGAAAATCGCCCGCTCCTACGTCATCTACCGCGAAGACCGGGCTCGCATTCGTGCGGAGAAAGCCAGGCAGCGCCAGACCGAGGAAGGCGCCGTGGTGCGTCCGGTGATCATCAATGTGACCATGAAGGACGGTTCGCTGCGGGCGCTGGACATGCAACGCCTGATGGCCGTGGTCAACGAGGCCTGTGTCGGACTCGAATACGTTCAGGGCCATCAGATCATAGATGACGCATTGCGTAATCTGTTCGATGGCGTCAAGGAAACCGACGTCAACCCGGCCCTGGTGATGAGCGCCCGGGCGCTGGTGGAGAAGGAACCGAATTATTCCCAGGCTGCCGCGCGGCTGTTGCTTGACGCCCTGCGCCGCGAAGCCCTTAGTTATCTGGAGGGCACGGATACCGTGGCCACGCAGTCGGAGATGGCCGACCGCTATGCATTGGCGTTTCGCAAATACGTTCAGCGCGCCGCGTCCTTGGAACTGCTGGATCACGAACTGACGCGCTATGACCTGGACCGGCTGGGCGCGGCCCTGCGGCCGGAACGGGATCAGTTGTTCACGTATCTTGGCTTGCAGACCCTGTATGACCGCTATTTTATTCACACCGATTCCGGCATTCGCTTTGAGCTGCCGCAGGCGTTCTTCATGCGCGTGGCCATGGGGCTCGCCATCAACGAACTGGATCGCGAGACGCGCGCCATCGAATTTTATGAATTGCTGTCGTCGTTCGATTTCATGAGTTCCACGCCCACGCTGTTCAACTCCGGCACCTGCCGCCCGCAATTGTCGAGTTGTTACCTGACCACGGTCCCGGACGATCTGGATGGCATCTTCAGCGCCATTCGCGACGATGCACTGCTGTCCAAGTTCGCCGGCGGCCTCGGCAACGATTGGACGCGGGTCCGTGCCATGGGCGCCCATATCAAGGGCACCAATGGCCGCTCCCAGGGCGTGGTGCCGTTCATGAAGGTCGCCAATGACACCGCGGTAGCGGTTAATCAGGGGGGGAAAAGGAAGGGGGCCATGTGCGCCTACCTGGAAACCTGGCACCTGGATGTCGAGGAATTCCTGGATCTGCGCAAGAACACCGGCGATGACCGCCGCCGCACTCATGACATGAACACCGCGAACTGGGTGCCGGACCTGTTCATGAAGCGTGTGTCCGAAGACGGCCCGTGGACATTGTTTTCTCCCGATGAAGCCACCGATCTGCACGACATGTACGGCGCTGCGTTTACCGGCCGCTACGAGGAATACGAAGCGGCCGCCGGGCGCGGCGAAATACAGAACTTCAAGGTGGTGCGCGCACTTGATCTGTGGCGGCGCATGCTGTCCATGCTCTATGAAACCGGCCATCCGTGGGTGACTTTCAAGGATCCGTGCAATCTGCGTTCGCCGCAACAGCATGTCGGCGTGGTGCATTCCTCCAACCTGTGCACCGAGATCACTTTGAACACCTCCGATGACGAGATCGCGGTCTGCAATCTGGGATCGGTGAACCTGGCCGAGCATGTAAATGAATCCGGATTGCAACTGGACAAGCTGGAAAAGACCGTGCGCACGGCAATGCGCATGCTGGATAACGTCATCGACTACAACTATTACAGCGTTCCGCAGGCGCGCCGCTCCAACCTGAAGCACCGGCCGGTGGGACTGGGCATCATGGGCTTCCAGGATGCGTTGCATCGCCTGCGCGTCCCCTATGCCTCCGAGGCCGCGGTGGAATTCGCCGACGCCAGCATGGAGGCGGTGAGCTACTTCGCCATCAAGGCCTCCTCGGAGCTGGCGGAGGAGCGCGGCCCCTACTCCAGCTTTAACGGGTCACTGTGGAGCAAGGGAATCCTGCCGATCGATTCCGTGGACATCCTGGAACGGGAACGCGGCGGCTACCTGGAAGTGGACCGCAGCCAGCGTATGGATTGGGAAACATTGCGCAAGCGCGTGAAGAAGGTCGGCATGCGCAATTCGAATTGCATGGCCATCGCCCCCACCGCCACGATTTCAAACATCTGCGGCGTGTGCCAGTCCATCGAACCGACGTATCAAAACCTGTTTGTGAAATCCAACCTGTCGGGCGAGTTCACCGTGGTCAATCCTTACCTGGTGCGCGACCTCAAGGCGCGCAACCTGTGGGACGAGGTCATGGTCAACGACCTCAAGTATTTCGACGGCAGCGTGCAACCCATCGATCGCATCCCCGATGACATCAAGGCTCTTTATGCCACCGCGTGGGAGATCGATCCGCGCTGGCTGGTGGAGGCTGGCTCACGGCGGCAGAAATGGATTGACCAGGCGCAGTCTTTAAATCTGTACATGGCGGCGCCGAACGGCAAGAAGATGGACAACCTGTACAAGCTGGCGTGGGTACGTGGCCTGAAGACCACCTATTACCTGCGCAGCATGGGCGCGACGCATGTGGAGAAGAGCACGTTGAGCGGCGGGCGCGAGAACAAACTTGCAGCTGTGGATCGGGGTTTCGCGGAAGCAGATCAGCCAAAGGTCTGCACCATCGAAAATCCGGAGTGCGAGGCCTGCCAGTGAACAGCGGCCGCGATAGAACGAAAACCATCCGAGGGGAAAGCAAATAATGTTAACCAGTTGGGAAGACCCGGTAAGCAATGCACGGCGGCCGGCGGACGCCACACCACCCGAGCCCATGCTCGCAGCCGCCACCCGCCAGGCCATGGAACCGTCGAAAGCGCGGGTCGCGCAGTTGCCAGTGCCGGAACCGCACGTCGAAGTGGAACAAGGCATAACCGGGCTGGAAAGCGTGGAGTTTGGCGCGGCGCGGATCACGGTGGACGACAAGCAGATGATCAACTGCCGGGCGGATCTGAACCAGTTGGTGCCGTTCAAATACAAGTGGGCCTGGCAGAAGTATCTGGACGCCTGCGCCAATCACTGGATGCCGCAGGAAATCAACATGACGGCGGATCTGGCACTGTGGCGCCGCCCGGACGGATTGAGCGCCGATGAACGCCTGATTATCAAGCGCAACCTGGGTTTCTTTGCCTCGGCTGACTCCCTGGTTGCCAACAATCTGGTCCTGGCCGTGTACCGCCACATCACCAATCCGGAATGCCGCCAGTATCTGCTGCGCCAGGCATTCGAGGAGGCGCTGCACACGCATGCCTACCAGTATTGCGTCGAATCCCTGGGGCTGGATGAGGCTGAAGTTTTCAACATGTATCGGGAAGTACCGGCGATTCACGACAAGGCTGCCTGGGCCATGCGCTTCACGGAGAGCCTCGGGGACCCAGACTTCCACACCGGCACGCCGCAGAATGATCAACGGCTGCTACGCGACCTGATTGCCTTCTACATCGTGTTTGAAGGCATCTTCTTCTACGTCGGTTTCGTGCAGGTACTGTCCATGGGCCGGCGCAACAAGATGACCGGCTGCGCCGAGCAGTTCCAGTACATCCTGCGCGACGAGTCCATGCACATGAATTTCGGCATCGACGTCATCAATCAGATCAAGATCGAGAATCCGCATCTGTGGACCGCAGCCTTCCAGCAGGAAATCATCGAAATGCTGCGTGAGGCGGTGTTGCTGGAAACGCGCTACGCCGCGGACTCCATGCCGCGCGGCGTGCTGGGTCTCAACGCCAAGATGTTCGAGGAGTACCTGCAATTCATCGCCAACCGGCGTTGCGCGCAGATTGGCCTGCCGGAACAGTATCCGGGCACGAACAACCCGTTCCCGTGGATGAGCGAACTGATGGATCTGAAGAAGGAAAAGAATTTCTTTGAGACCCGGGTTACCGAGTACCAGACCGGGGGTGCGCTGAACTGGGATTGATTGATTTGAATCTGCCTTAGCGGGGAAGCCGAGAAGGATCTTGGCTATTGCCTGGCATCTCCAGCCTCTTCCGGATGCCAGGCCTTTTATTCCGATGCGGACCAATGGATGGTCCGCATCACTTCTGTTCATGGATCACGCCGCCTGCCCAACGACGTAGCTTCTGCGGCCGGCCCTACACCGAATTATGCAGGGTATGTGTAGGGCGGGATTTATCCCGCCGCGATGCTCAGCGGCATCCCCGGTGGCGTTCCTGTCGCAAAATCATTTTTGATCCGGGCACACACATCGGGTCCCAGCCAGCGGATCTCCCCCGCATATTGCCGGGCCAGCACAGGGAAGTGGCTGTCAACCGCGCCACCGGCACTGAGAGCCGCGATATCAGCCTGAGCGACTTGCAACGCCGCTGATTTCACCAGCAGCAACACCTCGGCCTTGAGATAAATGGCCAGCCACAGCGCGAGACTGTCCGCCGTAACGGAC
>MGYT01000139.1:0-13589 GCA_001801865.1 Gammaproteobacteria bacterium RIFCSPLOWO2_02_FULL_61_13 | reverse complement strand
CGCTGCGCACAGTTCCTCCTCCGTGGCCGCCGAGCACAGATTTTCGTGCAACCCCTCCAGCATGAATCCGAACTGTTCCATGGCCAGGATGGCCATGCGATGGGCCGCGTTGTCCCGGAAGCCGGCGCGGGCCTGTTCCTCGCGAACCAGATCGGCGAATGGCCCGCCACCGGGAACAATGATGACCCTGCCCTTCCCGTATTCCGCCAGCGCCGCCAGCCAGTCCGGAAGCTGCGAAGACCGCGCCAGGCTGCCGCCCAGCTTAACTACCCACATTCTGCACCATGCCCCTGCCGAACAGGCTCAACACTGCCTGTGCCTTGGCGAAGGATTCCTCGTATTCCGACTCCAGCGTGGAATCCGCAACGATCCCGCCGCCGGCCCAATAGAGGTAGCGGTCGCCCAGCGTGACGGCGGTGCGGATCGCGATATTGGTATCCATGTTGCCGTCGAAGCCGACATAACCCAGCGCCCCGCAATACACCCCGCGCCGGTGCGGTTCCAACTCCTCGCTAATTTCCATGGCGCGGAGTTTGGGCGCGCCGGTGATGGAACCGCCGGGGAAGCATCCGCGCAGCAGATCCAGCGCGTGACGGCCCTCCGCCAGCGTGCCGGTGACGGTACTCACCAGATGGTGCACGGTGGCAAAACTCTCGAGCGCAAACAACCGCGGCACGGCCACGCTGCCGATGCGGCAATTCTTGCCGATATCATTGCGCAACAAATCCACGATCATCAGGTTCTCCGCGCGGTCCTTGTCACTCTCCAGCAATTGCGCGGCCAATGCCTTGTCCTCATAGGCAAATTTTGAGCGCCGTATGGTGCCCTTGATCGGTTTCGTCTCCACCTGCCCGTTGCTGACCTGCAGAAAACGCTCCGGCGACGACGACAACACCGCGCCCTGCGGCAGACGCATGAACCCGGAATACGGCGCCGGATTATGCCGCCGCATGTCCAGATAGATATCCCACGGATCCCCGGCGACGGAGATCTCGAACCGTTGCGCCAGGTTCACCTGGTAGCAGTCGCCTTCGCGGATGTAGTGCTGGATGCGATGGAAGGCCTGTGCGTACCGCTCGCGGGTCATGTTGGAACTAATGTCACCACGAACAGTGTAATGCGGCAGCCGCGCCTGCACGGTGGACCGGAACATCCGTTCCAGTGCGGCCCAGTTGCGTTCTGTATCGGGGCAGCGCCCCTGCCCTACCATCCAGGTCCGGCGCATGTGGTGATCCACGACCACGGCCCAGTCATACACGCCCATTGCCATTTCCGGCATCGCCACATCCCGTTGCGCCGTTGCCGGTATGCGTTCCAGCCGGCGGCCCAGGTCGTAGGCAAAGTACCCAAGGGCGCCACCACAAAACGGTATCCCTGAGCGGTTATCGGCGCGCCCCGCCAGTTGCTCGCGCAACAGCAAAAACGGATCGCCCGGATTCACGCCGGTGCCGGACCGGTTCCCGGCAATCGTGGTGTCCGCACCCTGGGTCGTCAATGTCATGTAGGGACGCGCCGAGATAATGTCGTAACGCCCGCTGTCGATAAGCGGGAATCCACTGTCCAGAAACACGCTCCACGGCTCACCCGCAATGGGCTCGAACAGTTCCGCGGAGTTGCGCCGGTATGGCAGTTCTACAATCTTCACTGCAATCGCATCCGGCGGACGAGTTCCGCCACGGCAACGGCCGGGGCGCAGGTGGCAACATCACTAGTCGATGCAGCGCCGCTGGCAAACAGATCTGCAAAGGCCAGATAATCACATCCCTGGCGCCGGGCGAGCTTCCGCGCCAGGAATGCCCCGGCGCCGGCGCCAATAATTAGTATCGGCGACCCGCCGTCCATGCGCCTGCGCACGGCGGCAAGCGAGCGCTCTATCAGTAACAACTGTTGTTCCGCGATATGTGTGGCCAATTGCATCCAGCGGTCATCATGCACATCGTCAATTCCGGCTTCCGCGCCCAACATCCGCGCCAGGCGGGCGATGCTGTCGGCCGCGGTCTTGCCACGACGATCCGCGGTCTCATGCAGATCCGCGCCGTCATCCAGTTCACCTGTCACACGGTAAATGTCCGCGGCCGTGGCAAAATACTCCGCCGCCACATTCTGCCAGCGGCCGTCGAATGGCACCCGTTGCACCAGCGCCATGATCGGAGTGCGCACCATTCCCGTATACACCAGTTCATCACAGGCAAGTCGTTCCTGATCACTCCAGCCCTGGTTGCATGGCTGATGCGCCGCGATGGGGATGAGGTCCGTTGTGGTGCTGCCCACGTCCACGAGGATGCCGTGTCCGATCCGGGTTGCGGCGCAAAGTGCTGTCGCCAGCCAGTTGGCCGACGCCACCGAGGCGGCCACCGTGCGCGCGCCGGCCACTGGCAGGAAGCCCTCCCGCCCGGCAAACACGGCAGTATCCCGTTCAGGAAAGTGGCGTACAAAGGCATGCAACAAGGCGTCCACACCGGCGCGCCGATCGGGGAATAGATCGACGAGCTCTCCGGTCATGGTCAGCCCGTGGCGCACTTCCCGCATATTTCCTGCCCGGCTGATCTTTTCAAGCTCCTGATGCAGGCACTCCAGGCCCTGCCACAGCGGTGTGGCATACTGCGTCGCCGCCAGGATGGAGCCATCGGCCGCCAAACGGGCCACCTTCAAATGCGCGCCTCCAATATCCCAGCCGATGCAGGTCGTGGCGGTCAAAATGAAACCTCCAAGGGCAAATTTCCTTTCACAGGAAAGGTTTAATCGAGCATGTTAATTATACCCGTGATCGACCTCCTCGACGGGCAGGCCGTGCATGCCCGTGGCGGCCGCCGCGCGGAATACGCGCCGGTTTGCAGCCCGCTCTGCCCGTCGTCCGAGCCGACAGCGGTACTGGCCACCCTGCTCGCGTTGCACCCCTTTGCCGTGGTCTATGTCGCCGACCTGGGCGCCTTGCTGGGCCGCGAACGGCATGACGCAACGGTGGCGAAACTGCGGGCAAAATTCCCGGGCGTGACTTTCTGGGTGGATTGCGGCGACAAACAACCTGCGGGAAATCGGCCAGGGATCCGGACCATCATCGGTACGGAAACCGGTATCAGCGCCGCTGAACTCGGAGGTCTGATCTCCTCCAGCACGGACTACATCCTTTCCCTGGACTTCAACGCATCCGGCCTCATTGGCGATGCAGAAATCCTGTCGCGACCGGAACTCTGGCCGCGCGACGTCATCATCATGACTCTCCCCAGCGTCGGCGCTGCCAAGGGTCCGGCATGGCAGGTGGTGGATGAGGTCATGGGGCGCACGGAGAATCGGGACTTCTACCTGGCTGGCGGCGTGCGTGACAGCGCCGATCTGGCGCAGGCAACGGCACGGGGCATGCGGGGGGCACTGGTGGCCACGGCGCTGCATACGGGCGCTTTGTCGAGTGAAAAGTTAAAAGCGGAAAGTGGAAAGTAAAGTAAGGGCAAAAGTAGTTTGCGGCAGGTATCCAGACTTCCTTCTTTGCCTTCCACTTGTAGCTTATTGCTTATGGCTTATGGCTGCATTTAAGCCAAAAAAAACCCCGGCCTGAGCCGGGGTGTGTTGTTGGTTGGTGTGTGTCCCAACCGTCTCTACGAACTGGTTTCTTTTTTTGCTTTTACTTGTTGCCTATAACTTGTGACTTGTAGCTGCTTTTAAGCATGCGCCTGGAACGGATGGTTGGCGGAACCACGCTTGCTCAACACTTCCGCCGACTTCGGTTCACCCTTGACCGCGCGCTGGATGGATTCCTTCACAGCCTGGTAGTTGTAGTCCTGGATTTTCTTGTCGTCCGCGGCCAGCCAGTGAATGAATACGCCGACGCAAATGAAAATGTCATCCGCTTCATTGGCCGGGATGGTGCCATCCTTGACGCAATCCATCACCGCCATGGAGACCGCACGCTGGGCGGGTCCGAACATCTGCACGGCCTGTTTTGCGCCCTTGATGGTCACCTTGTTGAACAGGACGGTGTTGGGCCTGCACGCCAGGTTCGGCGCCACGACGGCCAGCAGGGACGTGAAACCGTCCTTGTTATTGACCAGGGCATTGCAGAAAGCGGCTTCGACGGCGCTGCCACGGGGCCCCATGATCAGGTCAATGTGGGCAACTTCGTTGCCATCGCCAACCAGGGATTCGCCTACGAGTACTTGATTGATCACTGCCATTTGCATCTCCTCCTGTTTTGATTATGCAACCCTGAAATTATGTGCCTGACGCCACCGGATCGTTTCGTTGGCGAATTCAACTGCAATCATGCTGCACTCCCGTGTCCGCACAACCGGGTGCGAGGAACTAACCGCGGCTTTCGACTCCCAAGTGATACAGCAACAGGCTGGCCGCGGTCAGATCGGCACTGGTGCCCGGGTTAATTCCTGCGTCCTTCCATTCCCTGTCTAGTCCCAGCAACTGACTTGTCATGGTGCCGGGATCTTTATGATGTTCAAATTCCGCCAAAGCCACTTCTGCGCGTTGACTGACCTGTTCGGCAACCTGTGCACCGTGTTTCCGCTGGATGTGGGAATCCGGGAAACTGGCAAGAAACCGCAGATAGCAACGAACAGTGGCCCATTCTACACCATTACCGCCGGTGGAATACCGCTCCAGGATCGGTAAACCGACCCTAAAAAGGTCCCCGCAGGCGGTGGTGTATTGGCGCGCCACATGGTCCCGGCCGGACGCCGCCGACATGGCTTCCAGCAGGGTGCAATCGGGCTCCACATGCACATCGTGGGCGGGTACGTGGCCCAATCCGCCGGGATTGGCGAGGGCGATGGCGGCAAATATGCGGGAGACGTCCGCCTGTTGCGCGGAGGCAATTACCTCACCGATGGCAGGCGCGAGCGATTCCCGCGTCCCTCCATGCTGCACTGCACAAATAATGGGCGCAAATAGCAACACCATCCCCAAGTTGGTATTCGTTCCAACGGCATTCAAAGTCGCCTGAATAGCCCCCAGACAACGCTCGCCCAGGGAAAGGTTGGGATTACACAGGATTGGCGCGGAGATTCGGGCGCTGACCAGGAAATCCTCGTACCGCATGCCGTGTCCACCGGCAAAACGATGGACATTTCCGGGTTTCAGCGCGTTGATTTCCCCAAGAAAACTGTTCAAGACCGCGCGTTGCATGAAATCCTGGGTCCAGGTGGGTCGTGGCGACATACCATTGTCCCGGCTTCTGCGCCGGCGGGTCTCTACCCGAATTGCCCGGTGAAGGACTCGTTCAGGAGATCCATACGCAGGGAGCCGGCATGAAAGGTGCGCCCGGATCGCAAATTGGTAACGGCCACGCAGGCGGGACTGAATAACAACGGGTCAATCTTGTAAAAGTCGAAATTGGCGGCCTTGAAGACTTCGGCAAAGGGTCGGCCGAAATCCGATGACGTGCTGCTGGGAAGTTGTTTTGCCAACGCTCCTGCTTCCTCGTCGCTGGACCGCACAAACAAGTGCACCTGTCCGGCAAACAGGATGGCATCATTGGTCCGGCTCATGGCGGTGAATTGGGTGGGCGCCGGCGGACATAACGGGGCAGTCCCTGCCCCATCCATGATGGAGGACAACGGAAAATTAAGTGCATTGGCCTTATGCAACGCAGTCTCCAATACCCGCGCAACAACCTGTACTGCGCCGGCCAGACTGGTGGTTGGAGTAAGAATAAATGTCAGGTGCTCTTCATAAAGCCCGCATTTTTCGGAAATTTCAGACACCAACCTGGCGGGAGGAACCCGGTCCGCTTCCAGAACGAGAACCGTCGATTCCGGTCTATCCCGGTAGCCCAATTGTTCAAACAGTTTTTCGCTGCTGCCCACGGCGCGGCCGGGCCCGGAGCCCAGTGCATTGAAGGCCTGCTTCCCTTCTCCATGGGAGAGACTCCATCCCGCATATTGACTGCCCAGGCACGACAGGACGGGATGGCTGGCATGGACATCCAGCCACCAGTTCCATGCATCGGCACCCGACCCGGCACGCAATCGCACCGTGCCCAGTCCGCCCATACACACCTCTGCGATCCGGCGACCTGCCTCAAGACCGCCGGGGCTGTTTATACCGGCATCAATGATGGTCGCTTTTTGATCCAGGTAGCTGACTCCCAGACCCAGTTCCCGGCGCCGGGAGATCAACGTCTCCACCAATGGCGCAGATAGTGCGCTGATGCTGGGCCAGGCGTCTGTGTCGGATTTAGGCATTGCGGATTCCCGGCCCTCAGGCGCCCAGGAGTTTCCTGGCGGCGAACTCCCGTGCGGTTTCAAATGCGCGCACGTGATCCAGGAACAGGGGCTTGTCCGAACCCTTCATCAATTCAAACATGCGGTAATGCACCTTGTACTTGATATTGCCGATGGCCAGGGCGCCGATACCCAGCGCCTTGCGCGGCGTGAAGTCCAGTGGCTTGCCCATGTCATGCACATCCACCCCTTCTATCCCGGCCGGTGGTACTGCGTTGACATCAGCCGCCACAATCAGATTTTCGGCCTCTTCGAGTTGCGCCCGGGAAACAACGCGCACCCCGGCCTTGGCGGAGCCGACAATAATGTCGGTGGTTTGCAGTATCTGCCGGATCTCAGCATCGGAACTGCTGCTGGTGCCGCGCATCTTCACGTCGAAGCGGTGGTTATATTCTTCCGCCACTTCCTTGGCGACTGATTGACCGCGCTGACTGGCAAGAAACGCCTGCGCCCCGCATTTTTCGGCCAGGATCCCGGCGCAGATACCCACCGGCCCGGTGCCACCAAAAATATGGAGCTTCCTGCCTTGCAGGTCGCCGCCCGTGGCTTTTTTCGTCGCGGCCTCGATACAGGCTATCAGCGCCGCCGCCGTCGTGATCGCCCCGCTCGGATCCGCAAAGACCGACACCTCAAATGGCGGCACCATGGCAGCGCGGGCCCGCTGCAGCATGTCCATGGCGAGACCGAACTCGCGCCCGCCGATAAAGATCCCGGTACGTTTTACCCCGGTCGGACCGCGCGAGAATATCGTGTCCTGGGTCAACGCATGGATTTCTTCCAACGTCACATTTGCGTAAGGGATCACGCCGTCAAACGCCGCCTCGTAGGCCATATTGACGTCAAACGGACTTACGTTTTTCGTCGGATTGAAAATGTGCAGCAAATACGGATCGTTCATCGGCGACTCTCCAGGACGTGAATGCCGTTTGGCCCCGCGCGGACGGCTCAGCCGCGGGCGTGTTGGCGGGCAGCGGTCATACCGGAACAGATAACCGCCGGGTGGTTGGCGGCGCGGCATGATACAAAATCAAGCTGCGGATTGTCATCCCAGCGTTTGCGCGCCATTTCCATCGCACTGACCGCCGCGGCCGCGTCGGGAAAGATCGCAAATCCCGTCGGTCCCCAGGAACTCTGACCGCATCCGGTCGCACCGCTCTCGGCCATGAACGCCAGCACCGCGGCCACATCCGGACTCGAATAGCGGCCGGCCTGCCATTGGGAAAAATGTTCCCCCGTAATGGACTGAACCTCATTGACCGCCGCGCCAAATGCCGGGCAGTCCGCTTCAGCCAGTGCCGGCAACAGCCGCATCAGGGTAATGCGACAGAGATGTGCGCAGCGGGAATCCGGCATCATGGTCAGGCGGGAGAAAGCCTCGGATTCCTGGTCGCCGTGCGCACCCTGGCGCGAATGATCCATCACCAGCACGAATCGCCATGGATCCGGAACCGGCAGCCGGCTTATTACTGGCGGCGTGCGCGTGGCCGGTCCGCGCCCCGCATCCACCACGAAACCACCCTGGGAATACGTCCCGATGCCGATGCCCGAACGCTGGCCGCGCAGCAGCAGGTTCGCCAGTTCGTCCACGGACAGTGAAACCCCGGCCAGCCGGGCACAAGCACTGCCGACTGCGAGCGCCAATTGCGTCCCCGAGCCCAGTCCGGCGTGTTCGGGAATTGCGCGCAGGATTTCCAGATCGACGCCACCGGAATGGCCGGCAAATTCGAATACAGCGCGCGCGACCGCTTCGGCGCGTGCCGCCCCAGGACCGGATATCGTGAACCCCGGGGCCGGCGCCGCCAGGAGTTCGAGACACACGCCGTCGACGGAAAGTCCGATACTTCCAAATTGACGCCCAAGCGACCCGTTCAGGTCGAGAAACCCTAGATGAAGCCGCGCATGGGCGCGGACGTGGATAGTGGACTCCCGGGACACTTCTGCTCCCCTCTGCTTCGCGCCGGTGTGATCGATCGGCGGTATGGAAATTAGGGCGCATTCTATCACTCCATTGTGCATTCCCTTGGGTGACAAACCGCGCGCCCGGATCAAGTCCGGTCTCCCGGATCCGTACGTATGTTGAGGAATTCACAAGAAAATTGACGGCGTTGGGTTCTAATGGTATGAAGTACTTGGGTTTGCGGTTCGCAGGCGCTGGCTGGTCCCTCCCCTGTTCAATAAACGCACTGATTCCATGCCGAGATGCACTCTTTCGGATGCACAGCCGCGGCCTCACGAGGATCGGACCAATCATGACCGAACGCATGTTGATGTTACTTATCGCAGGCCGATCCAGCGAACAGGGGACGTCCCTGAACAAGGGCAAGTTGAAGCCGGAGTATCAGCGGGTCACCTCTACCGCGGAGATGAACGAGCAGGATATGGCCCGCCTCGATCTGAAGGATGGCGACCGTATCCGGCTTAGCAACGGGGTTGGAGAAACCACCGTCACCTGCACACCCCGCAAGATCACTGACCTGCCGAGCGGCATTATTTTCATGCCCTACGGGCCGTCTTCCAGTGAGCTGATGGAATCCGACACCGCCGGCAGCGGCATGCCGATTTCCAAGAACCTTACCGTTACGGTGGAAAAGGTGTCCGGCTGATGGAAGCCGCGCACAATCAGGAGTTGTGAACCGATGAGCAACAACCTGCGCGTTGTGGAAAATGCCACCTGCACCTTTTGCGGGTGCGTGTGCGACGACATGATTCTGACAGTGGACGATACGGAGAAACGCATCGTCAAGGCGAAGAATGCCTGCGTACTGGGGCGCGCCTGGTTTGCCGAGCACACCATCGAGGACGCGCCGGCAGCCATGATCTCCGGTAAACCAGCGTCGGTGGACGATGCTGTGGCCGAGGCCGCGCGGATTCTGGTTGAGGCAAGATTTCCAATCATCTACGGACTCAGTGATACCACCTGCGAGGCACAACGCCAGGCGGTCGCGATCACGGACATGGTGCGCGGCAATATCGACACCACGACCTCCGTCTGCCATGGACCCTCCGGCCTGGCGTTCCAGGGCATCGGCGAGAGCACGATGACTCTCGGAGAGGTGAAAAATCGTGCCGACCTGGTGGTGTACTGGGGTGGCAACCCCGCGGAATCACACCCCCGGCACTTTACCCGCTACACGGTCACCCCCAAGGGCATGTTTATGCCCAACGGGAAAAAGGATCGAACCGTGGTGCTGGTGGATGTGCGCCGCACTCCCAGCGCCCCGGTTGCGAATATCTTTGTGCAACTGAAACCCGGAAAGGATTTTGAACTGCTTTGGGCGTTGCGCGCGCGCGTCAAGGGGCGCGAGATAAAAGCCGATATCGAGGAAATCACCGGTGTATCCCTGGCCGTAATCGACGACCTCGTGCAGCGCATGAAAACCTGCCGCTACGGTGTGCTTTTCTTCGGCATGGGTCTGACCATGACCCGGGGCCGCCACTTCAATTCCGGCGCCTTGCTGGCGCTGGCCACGGATCTGAATGAATTCACCCATTTTGTCGCCAAGCCGGTGCGCGGGCATGGAAATGTGACGGGCGCGGATAATGTCGTTTCCTGGCAAACCGGCTACCCCTTCGGCGTGAATTTCAGCCGCGGTTATCCGCGCTTCAATCCCGGCGAATTCACCACCGTGGATACGCTGTCCAGGGGCGATGCCGATGCCGCCATGATCATTGCCAGCGATCCGGCCTCAAACTTCCCCAAGGCAGCCATCGCCCACTTGCGCCGGATTCCCGTGATCACGCTGGATACCAAGCCTACGCTGACCTCCAGCCTGGCGCGCGTGGCGTTCCGGACCTCCACCTACGGCATCAATACCGGGGGTACCGTCTACCGCATGGATGACGTTCCCATTACTTTGCGCAAGGCCTTCGATTCCCCGTTTCCTGATGACGAGACCATCCTGCGGGCGCTCAAGGAAAAGGTGCAGGAATTGTTGCGCTCGCGCATGCCCCGAGGCGCCAAGTCCGCGTTTGAATTGCCGCTTTCCGCCTGATACTGCGGTTACTCCCGCGGGAAACACGGACGTCGCAAGAAACATGTCGGATACCATTTGCATCATCAATGGCAGCGTTTACGACCCTGCGAACAACATTGCCGGTGAAATCCGTACCCTGTACGTCCGCGACGGCAGGATGGTCGATGCGGTCAGTGAACCGGCGCGTACTCTGGACGCCCAGGGCATGGTCATCATGCCCGGGGGCGTGGACATCCATTGCCACATTGCCGGACCCAAGGTCAACCTGGCGCGCAAACTGCAGCCGGAGGATCATCGGCGCGATCCCCATCCCGGCACCATTTTTACGCGATCCGGTTCGGGCGGCGTAGTCCCTTCGACCTTTGCCACCGGCTACCGCTATGCCACCCTCGGCTACACGACGGCCATGGAGGCTGCAGTCACACCCATCGGCGCCCGGCACACCCTGGAAGAACTGCATGACACGCCGATAATCGACAAGGGCTTCTACATCCTGCTGGGCAATAACATCTACCTGCAACAATTGTTGAAGGAAGGCCGCAAGGAGGAATTCCACCATGCGGTGGGCTGGTGGATCAATTCCACCAAGTCGTTCACCACAAAGCTGGTGAACCCCGGCGGCGACGAGCCGTGGAAGGGCCGCCGGAATTCCAATGTCTCGGACCTGGATGAAAAGAACGAGGTCTTCGGGATCACCCCGCGGGAAATTATTTCTGCATTCATCGACGTAGCGGACGCGTACGGCTTCCCCCACCCACCACATGTTCACTGCAACAACCTGGGCCACAGCGGGAACGTCCGCACCACGCTGGAAACCATGAAGACTGCCGGGGACCGGCGTCTGCATCTCGCCCATATCCAGTTTCACAGCTATTCCGGCGAGCCGGGCCAGAACCCGGGGTCGGCCGCGCGCGACATTATCGACTACGTCAACGCGCACCCGAATATTACCTGCGACGTCGGCCAGGTGATGTTCGGGAAATCCACCATCATGACCGCGGATGCTCCACTTGCGTACATGTTGCGCGGCATCAAGAAGGCGAAATGGATCAACGCGGATACAGAATGCGAAAGTGGCTGCGGGATCCTGCCGTTCAGCTACCAGGAAAAAATCTACGTGCATGCGCTGCAATGGGCCATCGGTCTGGAACTGTTTCTGATGTCCCAGGATCCCTGGCGCGTCATTCTTTCCACCGATCACCCCAATGGCGGATCGTTCCAGAGCTACCCCAAACTTATCCGGTTGTTGATGGACCGGGAATTCCGCCGGCAGGAGATCGCAAAGGTCAACAAGCGCGCCATCGGCAAGACCGTTCTGCCGGACCTGGATCGCGAGTACAACCTGAATGAAATAGCGATCATTACCCGCGCCGGTCCGGCACGGGCGCTGGGCCTGACCAACAAAGGCCATCTCGGTGCCGGCGCGGATGCGGATATCACCGTCTATGATGAGAACCCCGACCGGGAATTGATGTTCAGCGCCCCCCGTTATGTGATCAAGTCCGGGAATCTGATCATCGATAATCACGAGTTCTGCGCCGACTTCAGTGGCCGCACATTGCACATCGCACCGGCTTATGACGAATCCATCGTGCCGTCCGTGCGCACATTTTTTGAAAGCTACTATTCCATTGAGTTTGACAATTACGCGGTTGACGACAGCTATCTGCATGAGCATGAGGTCATTCCACTTAGCCGCGCAGCCACCTGAGGCGATGATGCAGATCGAAACCACACACATCGAGGACACGTTTGCCGAGGCGTTTGCCATGTGGGGTACGCGTGTACTGGTGACCGCGGCCAGCGCGGAATGGGCGCAGGCCTCGGCTCAGTCCATGACCGGGTTCGCCACGTCGGTAATCGGCTGCAAATGCGAGGCGGGAATAGAGCGTGAACTCAGCCCGGCGGATACTCCGGATGGCCGCCCCGGCATAAGTATTCTCCTGTTCGCCATGGACAAGGCTTCCCTGGGCAAGCGCCTGGTGGAACGTATCGGCCAGTGCGTCATGACCTGTCCCACGACAGCGTGTTTCTCGGGCCTGGAATCGGAATACGGCGCGAGCGTCGGCGGCAAACTCCGCTATTTCGGCGACGGTTACCAGATCAGCAAGAAACTGGCAGACGAGCGCATGTGGCGTGTACCGGTCATGGACGGTGAGTTTCTGGTGCAGGACCGGTTTGGAATACAGCCTGCCGTAGGCGGGGGAAATCTCATCCTGTGTGGAAAAAGCGCCGCAGTCACCGTCGCCGCGGCTGGCGACGCCGTTGCAGCGATGCGGCGCATTGCTGATATAGCCCTGCCCTTTCCGGGGGGCGTCGTGCGCAGTGGCAGCAAGGTCGGCTCCCGTTACAAGAGCCTGCCTGCTTCGACCAATCATGCCTACTGCCCGACGCTCAAAGCCGTGGTAGCAGACTCCAGTCTGGGCGCAGACATTAATTGTGTGCTGGAAATTGTCATTGACGGCCTGACTGAAGCGGCCGTGCGGGCCGCCATGCGCGTCGGCATGTCCGCGGCCGCGCGGCCGGGCCTGCCCGCCATCTCCGCGGGCAATTACGGGGGCAAACTGGGGCAATTTCAAATCCGGTTGCACAGCCTGCTCGACGGCGGGGTCGCGGAATGAGTCTGCGCCTGACACTGCACACCACTCCGGAGGTTCCTGTGGAGGCGGATTGCATTGCACCCCATCGGCTGGCGGGAATGTCGCCGGCGGCCATTGAGCGGCTGGCGGTCTTTCACGGCAACAGGCAAACCGCGCTGGCGGATTTTTTCAGCGTAACCGGCCAGCCCGGGGAAATTCTGCAACTGGAGGGTGACCTGTCCCGTATCAAGCATATCGGCGCGGGCATGACCGGTGGCGAGATCCATATCGAGGGAAACGCGGGCGCGCACCTTGGCGCGGAAATGGTGGCGGGCACGATCAGTGTCAGCGGCGACGCCGGAGACTGGGTGGGCCCGGAGATGCGCGGCGGTCGCATTAGCGTGCGCGGCAATGCCGGACACATGGCCGGCAGCGCTTATCGCGGCAGTCCCGTGGGCATGACCGGCGGCGAGATACTTATCCACGGCAACGCCCTCAACGAAGTCGGCCACGGCATGCGCGCCGGACTGATTGCCATCGGTGGAGAATGCGGTGATTTCGCCGGTGTCAACATGCTCGCCGGCACTGTTACAATCTTCGGCGCGGCGGGGATCCGGGCGGGCGCCGGCATGAAGCGCGGCACCATCGTGGGAATGCAGCCAATGGAGATGTTGCCAACATTCTCCCTGTCCTGCACCTATCACCCGCCATTTTTGCCGCTGTACTTGCGTCATCTGCGCGATCTCGGGCTGCCGGTGGCCGATTTCCACTTTTCGACCGCCTACCAGCGCTGGTGCGGGGACACCGTG
>MGYT01000138.1 GCA_001801865.1 Gammaproteobacteria bacterium RIFCSPLOWO2_02_FULL_61_13 | reverse complement strand
AGGCTTTCGCCCCGGCGATGGCAAGCGCGCCGGCGGGCTCCAGCACCGTGCGCGTGTCCTCGAATACATCTTTGATGGCGGCGCAGATGGCATCGGTGTCCACCAGGATCATTTCGTCCACCAGCTCGCGGCAGATCCGGAAGGTTTCCTCGCCGACCTGCCGCACCGCGACGCCGTCGGCGAATAGTCCCACATGGTCGAGCACCACGCGGCGCCCGGCTTTCAGGGAGCGTGCCATGGCATCGGCATCCATGGGTTCAACGCCGATCACCTTGATGCCGGGCTGCAGGCGCTTGACGTAGGAGGCAATGCCCGAAATCAATCCGCCGCCGCCGACCGCGACGAATATGGCGTGCACCGGCCCTTTTGCCTGGCGCAGCACTTCCATGCCGATGGTGCCCTGCCCGGCGATGACATCCGGGTCGTCATAGGGATGAACGAAGGTCATGCGCGAGCCCGCGGCAAGTTTTTTAGCTTGGGCGTAGGCCTCGGAATAGGAGTCGCCATGCAGCACCACCTGCGCGCCGCGCGCCTTCACGGCATTGACCTTGATCGCGGGCGTGGTCACCGGCATGACGATCACCGCCTTGCAGCGCAGCCGTTGCGCGGCCAGCGCCACGCCCTGCGCGTGATTGCCGGCCGAGGCGGCGATCACGCCGCGCGCGAGCTGTGCCGGGGAGAGATTCACCATCTTGTTGTAGGCGCCGCGCAGCTTGAAGGAAAACACCGACTGCAGATCTTCGCGCTTTAGCAACAGGCGGTTGCCCATGCGCGCGGACAGGATTGGCGCCAGATCGAGCGGCGTTTGCACCGCGACGTCGTAGACGCGCGCCTTCAGGATGCGTTCGAGATAGTCGGGTTTGTTTGTTGCGGTTTTTTTCATTGCGGTTGCGGGTGATCGGCTTGCGACTTGGGAATGAAGCTCAGCCCTTACTCTACCCGAATGCGTTGATTGCCTTATGCTCGAACTAATGGATTCGCTGCTTTCTCCCTCGGGAAGTCTTGTGTCGCTGTTCGCCGCGGCGTTTCTCGCTTCAACCCTCATTCCGCTGAGTTCCGAGGCGGCGTTGTTCGCGGTATTGAAATTGCACGGCGACCTTTACTGGCCGGCCCTGCTGGTGGCGACGGCGGGCAACACGCTGGGCGGCATGAGTTCCTACCTGATCGGCCGATTCATCGGATCGAAAAAACCGCTGACGCAGCTCGGCCGCGTACGGCACTACGGCGCGCCGGCACTGGTCCTCGCCTGGCTGCCGCTGGTGGGTGACGGGCTTTGCATCGCGGCCGGGTGGCTGCAGCTCAACTGGGCGGCGGTCGCCGCCTGGCAGATACTGGGTCGGTTCGTGCGCTACCTGCTGGTGGCGCAGGGGGCGATGATCTGACGACAGGGCCCTTTCCCGATCGATTGACCCTGACCACTTGCGCAAAGAAGCCCCTGCCCGTTAAGGTACGGGCATGCAGCCTGAGTGCCCCGCTCCATGAGCAAAACCGCCAAACGTCGCGTGCTTAAACGTCCAACCTGGGAGCGTGGCTACTACTCGCACGGCTACTGGTCCGGCAAGGAAAAACTGGGCACGGTGAAACTCGGTCCGAAAGGCGAATGGGATGGCGTTTACCGCTGGCGGGCGGGCAACCAAGCCGGCGATGCTGCGACGCTTGCGCGGGCCAAGCAGGCGGTAGAGCAGGTCGTTCTGATAGGCACCAGGCAGTTGCAGTTGTTTCAGGACGAGGGCGGCTGAACCCGCATCGCTGCCGGAAATTAAAGAAATTCGTCTGCTGGAATATCCAGCTGGCGGGCATAAGGCTTCGATTACCATACTTCTTCTGGTATAAATAGGCTATACCGGTACGAGCTTCGCGTACTCCAGCGCCAGCCATTTCATACCCTGGCGGCCGAAATTCACCTGCAGGCGCGCATCCTTGCCCGAGCCCTCGGCGCTGACGATCACGCCCTGGCCGAATTTGGCATGGGCCACGCTCTGGCCGATGCGGAATCCGTGTCCCGGGTCCTTCTGGCTCGAGCGCGGCGCGGCGGCCTGCGGCTGCCATGCAGGCTCCTGCGATAAAGCGGATCCCAGGCGTGGCGTCAACCATTTCATCAGTCCGTCGGGAACTTCGTCCAGAAACCGCGAGGCGATGTTGTAGCGGGTCTGCCCGTGCAAGAGGCGCGTTTGCGCAAAGGAGAGATACAACCTGGTGCGCGCGCGCGTTATGGCCACGTAGGCGAGGCGCCGCTCCTCCTCCAGGCCATCGTCCTCCATGACGCTTTGTTCGTGCGGGAAAAGACCCTCTTCCAGGCCAGTGATGAACACGGCATGAAACTCCAGGCCCTTGGCGGAGTGGACGGTCATCATCTGCAGCGCGTCCGTGCCTTCGCCGGCCTGGTTTTCGCCGGATTCCAACGCTGCGTGAGCGAGGAAGGTGGCCAGATCGCCCTCGCCTTCCTCCTGCACAAACGCCGCGGCGGCATTGACCAGTTCACCGAGGTTTTCAACGCGATCGGCGCCATCGCGCTCGGATTGGTAATGCGCCAGCAGGCCGCTTTTCTCCAGCAGCGCGCCAACCACCTCGGGCAGCGGCAGGTCCCTGGTTTCCTCGCGCAGTGTTTCGATAATGCGCACGAATGCGCCAAGCGATGTTCCCGCCTTGCCCGGCACCGAGGGCACCG
Organism: Gammaproteobacteria bacterium RIFCSPLOWO2_02_FULL_61_13; assembly: GCA_001801865.1. Lineage (GTDB taxonomy): Bacteria > Pseudomonadota > Gammaproteobacteria > Eutrophobiales > Eutrophobiaceae > 2-02-FULL-61-13. The sequence continues at coordinate 12,990 of MGYT01000138.1, read as the reverse complement.
CTTTGTAAAGGCTTGAGGAAGCCGCCAGCGCCGCGTCCTGCAATTGCTCGATGGAACGCGCGCCGATACCGCGCGTCGGAAAGTTCACAATGCGCAGAAACGCGCCGTCGTCATCCGGATTGGCAAGCAGGCGCAGGTAGGCCAACGCATGCTTGACTTCCACGCGATCGAAAAAGCGCTGCCCGCCGTAGACGCGGTAGGCGATGCCGTTGGAAAAAAGCGCGTGCTCCATGATCCGCGACTGCGCGTTGGAGCGATACAGAATCGCCATGTCGCGATAGGCCATGCCCTCGCGCGAGAGGGCCTGCACCTCCTCGACCAGCCAGGCGGCTTCGTAACCGTCGCTGGCCGCCTCGAACACACGGATGGGCTCGCCCTCGCCCGCCGCGGTCCACAGGTTCTTGCCCAAGCGCCGGCTGTTGTGCGCGATCAGCGCATTGGCCGCCGCCAGGATATTGCCGTGCGAACGGTAGTTCTGTTCCAGCCGGATGACATTCTGTACTTTGTAGTCATGTTCGAATTCGGCCATGTTGCCGACGTTCGCTCCACGAAACCGAAAAATGCTCTGATCGTCGTCACCGACCGCGAACAAAGTGTTGTCGCGCCCGGCGAGCTGGCGCAGCCAGCGGTATTGCAGCCGGTTGGTGTCCTGGAATTCATCGACCAGGATGTGACGGAAGCGCGCCTGGTAGTGCTCGCGCAAGGGCTCGTTTCTGGCCAGCAATTCGAAGCTGCGCAGCAGCAACTCGGCGAAATCGACCACGCCCTCCTTCTGGCACTGCTCGTCGTAGGCAGAGTAGAAATCGACGCCGCGCCGCGTGAACTCATCGGTGACCTCGATGTCGCGCGGGCGCTTGCCCTCCTCCTTGGCGGCGCTGATGAAATAGGCCACCTGGCGCGGCGGGAAGCGCTCCTCGTCCACGTTCATGGCTTTCAACACACGCTTGACCGCGGCGAGCTGATCCTGTGAATCGAGGATCTGGAACAATTGCGGCAGATTGGCGTCGCGATGGTGCGCCCGCAGCAGGCGGTTGCACAGGCCGTGGAAGGTGCCCACCCACATGCCGCGAATGTTGATGGGCAGCATCGCCGAAATGCGCGTGAGCATTTCCTTGGCAGCCTTGTTGGTGAAGGTCACCGCCAGCAGCCCGTTGGGACTGGCGTTGCCGGTCTGGATCAGCCAGGCGATGCGCGTGGTCAGCACGCGCGTCTTGCCCGAGCCGGCACCGGCGAGAATCAGGGCGTGCTGGCTGGGCAGGGTGACCGCGGCCAGTTGCTCGGGATTGAGGTTATCGAGAAGTGAACTCATAAAAGGCGGGGATTTTAACCTTGACGGTGCTGCGAATTATGCGCGGTGCAAAACTTTTTCCCGGAAGAAGCCTCGCTCACTGGCGCGCATTCAGGCATGCTTGGCATCCTCAACCGCTTCAGAATCTCTTCAACACTGGCCGGAATCACCATGAGATCACACCTGTACATCAATTGTCGCGATATCACTCCCATCGCCCCGTTTGCCAAACGCCGCGCGCTGCTGGCATCGATTGCGCTCGCGGCGCTGCCGCTGCCGCTACTCGCGCAATCCGCGCCCACGCCGGTGTTTGGGACGCCCGGCAAGGACGCCGGCTGGATCCCGACGCCCGCCCCCATGGTCGAGGGCATGCTGCGCATGGCGGGGGTCTCCAAGAACGATCTGGTGGTGGACCTGGGCTCGGGCGACGGGCGCATTCCGATATTTGCCGCCAAAGCCTTCGGCGCGCGCGGCCTGGGAATCGAGCTCAACGGCGACCTGGTGGCCTATTCAATTGAGGCCGCGAAGAAACAAGGCGTCGCTGAACGTGTGCGCTTTGTACACGGCGACATCTTTGAAGTGGATTTCAACCAGGGCACCGTGATCAGCCTTTTCATGCCGCCGCAGGTAAACGCGCGGCTGCTGCCCAAGATACTCGCCATGCGGCCGGGCACGCGCATCGTTTCCTACGTGTTCGCCATGGAGGACTGGGAACCCGACGACTGGGTGTTTTTCGACAACGTGCAGGGCATGCTGTGGGTGGTACCGGCGCGCTTCGAGGGCAACTGGCGCATACGGACCGAGGGCCCGAACCCGGATAGCTACGAGGTCACCCTTACCCAGCGTTATCAGAAGATCAACGGGCACTTCATGTTCGGCAGGGCAAAACTGCCGCTGTTCGACGCCAATGTGCTGGCCGACCGCCTGCGCTTCACGCTGGTGGTCGGGCAGCGGCGTTTCGATTTCGTCGGCAATCACAGGGGAGCGGCGCTCGAAGGCACCTTGCACGTCACCGGTGAACCGATGCGGCGCTGGAGCGCGATGAAAACCGGGGACGTACCACGGTTTCCGTAGTGAATGGTGAATGCTGGAAACCGTGGTACGTCCCCGGTTTTCTCCGGTTTTCTCTCCGGCCTGATGTTCGCTTCGCGGATGACGCGGTCGTACTTCGCGCTATCGGCCTTCACCAGCGCGCCCGGGCCTGCAGTTCCAGTTGCGGCCCGATCCGCTGGCGAAGTAGCGAACAGCGCATTCGGTCTTGGCGCCCGGCCGGCGTCGCAATCTGCGGGCCAGTTACTATTGGGGTTCACCCCACTGCGGGTATTGTCAGATTGCAGGATCGCCATGATTGACCGGTTTGTTTTCCAGTCGCCCGCTCCGCGGGTGCTGTTTGGCCGCGGGACCGTCACCGCGGTGACCAAGGAATTGGATCTTCACAAAATCTCGCGCGCATTCATCCTTTGCACCGGTTCCGGCGTGGAGTTGTCGCGGCGCATCGCCGCCTCGGCCCCGGGCCGCGGCATTGAAGTGCTGCGCCTCTCCAACCAGGGAATCAGCAGCGAGGATTTTGAACGTGCCACGGAGCATGCGAAGAAAACGAATGCCAATGGCTTCATCGCAGTGGGCGGGGGCACGCCAATCGGAATGGGCAAGTCGGTCGCCGCCAACACCGGCTTGCGCTGTGTGGCCGTGGTCACGACCTACTCCGGCTCGGAGATGGCCTCGAACTGGACCTACGGCAAAGGCAAGGATGCGAAGAATGGCAACAGCCTCGCCGCTCTGCCAGCGACCGCCATCTACGATCCGGACCTGACGCTTGGCCTGCCTGCCAGGACTTCTGCCCAAAGCGGCATGAATGCCATGGCCCATGCGGTGGAATCGCTCTATGGCGCCGACCGCAGCCCGGCGGTGGAAACGCTGGCCGAAGCCGCAGTACGCCAACTGGGTTCCAGCCTGCCGCGCGTGGTGGCACAGCCCGACGACATCGATGCGCGCACCGACACGCTGTATGGTGCCTGGCTTGCGGCCGCGTTCCGTGCACAGGTGGGCGTCGAACACGCCATCGCCCAGAAGGTGCGCCAGCGCTACGGACTCAGCCACGCGGGAACGCACGCGGTGGTGGTCCCTTATGCGATCGCGTTCAATCGTAACGCGGCCAGATACGCCATGGAAAAGATGGAGCGCGCGCTGAGTGTGAAAGATGCCGGCCTTGGCCTTTACGACCTGAATGTAAGGCTGGGAATTCCCACTGGATTGAAAGACCTCGGCATGAAGCAATCCGACATCGAAGCCGCGGCGGATTTCGTGGCGGCGACACGCTTTGCCAATCCGCGGCCGGTGTCGCGTGCCGACCTGGTCGAACTTATCACCCAGGCCTATCACGGGGCGCCGCCGCGCTTCTGATTCAGGTTCGATCGTCAGAGGGTCATTGCCTGGAAAGGCACGCCTGTGCTGGGTTTCCAGCGAATGCCGCCTGCGCCGGGCGACCAGGCATCCTACAAAGGTGCCGGCAAGGCGACGCCCAATGACTCGGCCTGTGCCGCAAGACTCGTCCAGGTCGCACCTGATACCGGCACGCCTTCGCGGCGATTTTTTGCGCTGACGCGCGCGCCGCGTTCCCCGGGCAACAGGATTTCATCGAAGCCTTCGCGCGGCTTCAGCAACTTGATGATGCCGGCCAGTTGTTCGATGTCGCGCGCATAGTCGGCGGGATCGCACAGCGCCGCGACCTTGATCACCACCATCAATCCATTCTGCCGGTGGCGGCCGTCACTTGAGGGGCCGATGGTGGCGGCGAGTATCGGCGTGCCGGCCATGAGACCGGTAAGGCATTCGATCATCAACGACAGGCCCGATCCTTTTGCTCCGCCCAATGGCATGGCGATGCTGGCCCTGGCCGCATCGGTGGTGGGGTTGCCGTCCTCGTCCAGGGCCCACCCGGGTTCGAGCACCGCTTCGCCCTGTTTGGCCTGCAGCAGACGTTGCATGGACACCACGCTGGTGGCCATGTCGAGAATCAAGGGCGAGTCGCCGCGCGGCACAGCCATGGCAATGGGGCTGGTGGAAAGGCTGGGGATGCGGGCACCGTGATACGCCATCATCGGCGGCCCCGAGGCGGCGATGATCGAGGCAAAGCCGCGCTTCGCCAGCCACTCACCATAGAAGCCGATGGCACCGGTGTGCGTGGTCAGCGAGACGATGCCGATGCATGAGCCGTACCTGTCGGCGCGCTCCGCGGCCACCTCGGCCATCGCGGTCATCGATATCGGGCCGGCAGCTTTCGACGCGCGCATCAGCAACAGGGACGGGCCTTTCTCCTCGACGGCCACGCGCGCCCGGGTGTCGAGTTCGCCGGCGGCTATCATCTCCATGTAGCGCTGCACCCGCGAGACGCCGTGTGAAGCGGTGCCGCGAAGATCCGCCCAGACGAGAACCCGCGCGAGCGTGGCAGCGTCTTCAGCACTCATGCCTTTGGCGACGAAGAGTGCCGCCGCAAACGATTCAAGCTCGCGGTAATCCCGGATTACGACGCCTGACCTGGTTGCTACCGCCTTTGTTCCCATTGGACTAATTAGACTTATTAGGGTCAGAGTCAGATTAATCCGCGTCGGCGAATAATTGGGGTCAGTGGGGTCAGAATCAGATTAATCCGGGGTTTGCATGTCCCCGAGGGCATCGCCGACTCGGATTAATCTGACTCCAATTATTCAAGCTTGATGCCGCGGTCCTTGATCAATTTGCCGAGTTTGCTTGATTCGTTCTTGATCCATGCGGCGAAGGCCTCCGGCGTACCGCCGATCACCTCATAGGCCAGCGCCTCCAACTTTTCGCGTACATCAGGTGTTGCCAGCGTCCTCACCATCGCGGCATTAAGACGATCCACGATCGGACGCGGCGTGCCAGCCGGGGCAAGCAATCCCAGCCACGATTGCACCGCAAATCCCGGATAAGACTCCGCCACCGTCGGCACATCCGGCAGCAGCTTGGCGCGCTTCGCCGAGGTCACCGCGAGCGGCAGCAATTTGCCGGATTTCAGATGCGCCATCACCACGCCCATGGTGAGTATTGTTACCGGCACCTGCCCACCCAGCATCGCCGTCACCAGCGGGCCGCCCCCTTTGTAGTGAATGAGCGTCGAGTCGATTGCCGTGGCCTGCTTGAACAGCTCGATACTGAAGCGGCTTGAGGTCCCGGGACCCGCCGTGCCGAAATCGAGCGCCGTGCCCTTGGCTTTCGCGAGCTTCATGAACTCGGCAAAATTGCGCACGCCCGCGCCGGGATACGCGGCCAGCACCTGGATGCCGTGCACCAGCATCGAAATGGGCTGGAAATCCTTCACCGGATCGTATTGCACATCCTTGAACAGGTACGGGTTCGCGGTGAAACTGTCGAACACCATGATGAGTGTGTAGCCGTCCGCCGGCGACTGCGCCACGTGATTGGTGCCGACGACGCCACCCGCTGCCACGCGATAATCCAGCACCAGGGGCTGGCCCAGGATCTCCATCATGCGCTGCTGCGTCAGTCGCGACGCAACGTCAGTCGCGCCTCCGGCGGAGTTGGGCACCACCAGGCGGATCGGCTTGACCGGATACTCCTGGGCAGCCAGCGGCGATAATGCGCCGGCCAGCGCGATTCCTGCGGCAATCAGCAAGCGTGTCATGGAAGCTCCCCTCGAATTTGCGAAAACCTCAGTAATATAAGCTGAAACAGGATCAAATCCATTCAGGCGATTCTGAAATAACAGGTTGTGGCATCGCATGCCGGGAATCGTTGCTCGCACCTTCGCCCGTGGCTTGGCAACCTTTCCCATGATTAAAAAGAATTGGATACTTTGTGACCAGCAAATTTGCCGTCGGTGTCGATATCGGCGGAACCTTTACGGACCTCGTGGGTTTTGACCTCGGCACCAGCAGAATTGTGGTCACCAAGGCCCCTTCCACGCCGCGCGAACTGTCGGGCGGCATCATGGAATGCGTGCGCAAGTCGGATATTGCGATCGCCGACATGGAAACCCTTTTCCATGGTTCCACGGTGGTGATCAACGCCATCATCGAAAGGAAGGGCGCCAAGACCGGCCTGCTCACCACGCGCGGCTTTCGCGATGTGCTGGAAATCGGCCGCGGCAACCGGCCCGCCAATTACGACCTGTTCTATGACAAGCCCCTGCCCTTCGTGCCGCGCTACCTGCGCTTCGAGGTCACCGAGCGGATTGCGCCCGATGGCGCGGTCATTGCGCCGCTGGATGTGGCCGGCCTCGAAACCGTTGCGCGTGCCGCGCGCGAACAGCAACTGGAGGCGCTGGCAATCTGCTTCCTGCACTCCTATGCCAACGAGTCGCACGAGGAACAGGCGCGCGAACGCCTGCAGGCGCTGCTGCCTGGCGTCTTTATCTGCACCTCGTCGGAGCTGGTGCGCGAATGGCGCGAGTTCGAGCGCAGTTCGACCACGGTGTTGAATGCCTTTGTCGGACCCAACGTAGAAAGCTACATCGCCCGCCTCGAGGAGGTCACCGCGCAGGCAGGCTTTGGCGGACAGTTTTATCTGATGCAATCCAGCGGCGGTGTGATGACCGCGGCGCGCGCCAAACGCTATCCGGTGGCCATGGTCGAGTCCGGCCCCGTGGCCGGCATGATCGGCGCCGCGCATATCGGCACGCTGCTTGGCGCGCGCCTGGTGATTGGCTTCGACATGGGCGGCACCACCGCAAAGTGCTCGCTGATAGAGGACGGCGAGCCCAAGGTGTCGCAGGTGTATTACGTCGGCGGTTACGTGCACGGCTATCCGCTGCAGGTGCCTACCACCGAGGTGGTGGAAGTGGGCACCGGCGGAGGCAGCCTCGCATGGCGCGACAATCTGGGCGCGCTGAAAGTCGGCCCGCGCAGCGCCGGCTCCGAACCCGGCCCGGTCTGTATCGGCGCCGGCGGCACCGAGCCGACCGTCACCGATGCGAACGTGCTGCTCGGGCGCATCAATGCCGCGCGTTATCTCGGCGGCGAGATGTCGCTTGACGTGCCCGCGGCGCGGCGCGCGATGGAAGAAAGCATCGCGAAACCGCTGGGCCTATCCGTCGAAGCTGCCGCGGCCGGCGTGCTGACCATCGCGAATTCCAATATGGCACTCGCGGTGCGCGCCATCACCATCGAGAAGGGCGTCGATCCGCGCGAGGCAACGCTGATAGCCTTCGGCGGCGGCGGCCCGCTGCACGCGGCGGCCATCGCGCGCGACATCGGCATTCCGCGCGTGGTGGTGCCGACGCTGCCTGCGTGTTTCTCGGCCCTGGGCATGCTGTTGGCGGATCTCCGCCACGACCTGGTGCGAACTTTCGTTAGGCCGTTTCCGATGCAGGACTGCGCGGAGATCAACGGCGTCATCAGCGAGCTTCGTCTCGATGGCGTGGAAAGGCTGAAGTCGGCCGATGTGGCCGAAGCCGACATCGAATGCAGCGTGCACCTGGACCTTCGTTACGCCGGCCAGCAGTGGACCCTGACCACACCGGTGGGCGGTGACACCGTGTCCGCAAAAGATGCGCCGGCGATCCGCACCGCATTCAATGCCCTGTACGAAACGCGCTTCGGACATTCCTTCACCAATATTCCCTCGGAAGTCGTGAATGTGCGCGTCATCGCCATCGGCCGGCGGCCCAAGCCCGGCTTTCCGCCACTCGCCGCAAGAAAGAGCGGCGCCCCCGCCGTGACCCACCGCAGTGTCAACATGGGCGCAGGCCCGGCCAATACGCCGATCTATCGCCGCGAGGACCTGTTGTGCGCCGACCGCATCACCGGCCCTGCCGTCATCGAAGAAGGCAGCGCGACCACGCTGGTCGGGCCGGGTGATCGAGCAGAATTAAGCGAACACGGGTTCATCGTCATTCACATCAACAAGGGAAACTCCGCATGAACACTCCCCGTGAACAAACGCTGACCCAGGCCGATCCCATCACCCTCGAGGTAGTGCGCAATGCCCTGGTGGCCATCGTCATGGAAATGACCGACAACCTCATCCGCACCGCCTACAGCCCGATCGCGGCCGAGATCAAGGATTTTTCCATTGGCCTGCTCGACGCCAACGGCGATTCCATCGCACAGGCGCCCAACGGTGTGCCGATGTTCTGCGCCGACCTGAACGCCACTATCAAACGGGGCCTGGAGATTTACGCCGAGGAGGGCTTCGCGGACGGCGACATCATCCTGTCGAATGACACCGAGACCAACGGCCAGCATGTCAATAACATGGCGGCCTACTCGCCCATCGTCGCCAACGGCGAGGTGGTGGCGTTTGCCGCGGTGCGCTCGCACTGGATTGACGTCGGCGGCGTGGCGGTGGGCTCGATGCCGGGCAACTCGCGCGATATTTTTTCGGAGGGCATCCAGATACCCTTCATGAAGGTGTATCGCGCCGGCAAACCCGACGAATCGGTGCTGCGGCTCATCAAGACCAACTCGCGCTTCCCCGAACTGGTGATGGGCGACATGCGCGCGCAGATTTCCGCCTGCCGCCTCGGCGAGCAGCGCTTCCTCGATCTCATCAAGCGCTATGGCAGGGATGCGGTGATGGCCTGCATCCACCGCATCTGGGACGAAGCCGAAACCGTGGCGCGCGCGGCCGTGACAAAAATTCCCGATGGCACCTACGAAGCCGCCTGCGTGCTCGATAACGATGGCCTCAACCTGGACAAGCCGATTCCGCTCAAGGTGAAGGTCGTGATCGCCGGCAGCGACATGACCATCGACTTCTCCGGCATGTCGCCGCCGGTGCAGGGTCCGTTCAACTCGCGCGCCTCGGGAACCATTGCGCGCGTCGCCTTCAAGTACCTCACCACGCCGCAGATGGCCATCACCGAGGGCGGCTTTCGCAACCTGAAGATCGTCTGCCCCGAAGGCACCATCCTGAGTGCGCCGCCCACCGCGCCCATGAGCTGGTTCAACATGGCCGTGGTCTCGACCATCGATCTCGTGCTGCGCGCGGTGCAACCCGCCATGCCCGATGCCATCACCGCGGGCAGCGCCGACAACATCGGCATGTCGCACATCAGCGGCATCGACCCGCGCACCGGCCGGGTGTTCCAGACCTTCGCGCCGTTTCTGGGCGGCTGGGGTGCGCGTCCCAACGGCGACGGCCCCAGCGCCGTGGTATCACTGGTACAGGGCGATGTGCGCTTCATGCCCATCGAAGTGCAGGAGACCGTCACCCCGATACGCGTGCTGGAGTTTGGACTGCACAACGATTCCGGCGGCCCCGGCAGGTATCGCGGCGGCCTGGGGATTGTTCTCGGACGCGAAGTGTTGACCGACGCGGAGTTTCACGGCAGGTTTGAGCGCACCAAGGATGCGCCGTGGGGGTTTGCTGGCGGGAAACCCGGGGTTGTCACCCACAGTGTGTTTCGGCACGAGGGTCAACCCGATCGGCCGGCACCGCTTAAGTGCGAGGGTATGCCGCTGAAGAAAGGCGACCAGGAGTTTTCCTATACGTCGGGAGGAGGAGGCATCGGACTACCCTGGACCCGCGATCCGGAACGCGTGAGAAACGACGTGCTCAATGGCTACGTTTCGATCGATGCGGCGCGTGAGCAATACGGCGTGGTGCTGAACAAGGCAAGCTTGGATATCGACGAAACCGCAACCGTCGCGCGACGGAGAATCCTGAATAGCAAAGAACCCACGTGATCGACGATCGCGCATTATTAATTGTCGGCACGACGAGGCATGGACGTCGCAATCGTGGCGGTAATGCCTGGATCAACGTTCGATGGGTGAAATAGTTACACTGACCCTGTCTTCCCTGACCCCGTTTTCCAGTAACTGTGGAAGGTAGTCATGCTGATAGTCGATTCACAGCTTCACCTCTGGCAAAACAGCAAGATGACTGCCCACCATCGCCAGATTCCCACCTATTCGTACGACGATGCGCTGGCCGAGATGAGCCTGGCCGGAGTCGATTGTGCGGTGATACATCCGCCAAGTTCGCTTGGCGAGGCGGTAAACAGCTACGCCGTCGAGGCGGCGCGCCGGCACCCTGACAAATTCTGCGTCCTCGGGCATTTTGACCTCGAAAGCCCGGATCGCGAGAACATCGTCGCGCATTGGCGCGAGCGGCCGGGCATGCTCGGGTTTCGCTTTACCTTCAGCCAGCCGCAACAGCAGGCGTGGTGGACCGATGGATCACTCGACTGGTTCTGGACGGCCTGTGAGAAGGCGGATCTGCGCGTTGGTCTCCTGGCAAGCGGCGCAAACATGGCAGCACTGGCGAGAGTCGCCGCAGCCCACCCTCGCCTGAAGCTGCTTGTCGATCATCTTGGACGTGGCGGCGCCGCCAAGCGGATAAGCGACGATGCGGCCTTTGCCGATCTCAATGAGATGCTTGCACTGGCCCGATACCCCAATATCGCGATCAAATTGTCCGCGGCGCCGAGTTATTCGAGCCACCCCTACCCGTACCGCAACATCCACGGCTATCTGCGCCAGATCGTCGAGACCTTCGGTCCCGAGCGCTCGTTCTGGGGCTCCGACCTTACCCGCATGCCGTGTTCGTATCGTCAGTGCGTGACCCTGTTCACCGAAGAAATGCCTTGGCTGAAAGGCCGCGACCTCGAGTTGGTGATGGGCGGGGCCATAGTGAACTGGCTCGGTTGGCTGCGCCCTCCTGCGGCGCGTGCGTAACCGAATGCGGGGGGTCAAGTCTTGCATTACCGCATTCAGGCCAGCATGTCCCGGCAACGGGATCCCGCGTCGTGCCCGGGGAAAATCGAAACGCCAGACAAGAAACATAGCCTGAAAAACGCGCTTCATGCCCAGCAGCAAATCTCCCCTCTGGATTTGCCCATCTCCGGCAAATTGCCGTACACTATGCAGAATTCATCCCGTAGAGCTTGGCCATGCCGCCGATTGCCACTCAATCTCCCAAAGTAGCGCGCCTCGAAACTCGCATCAGCCGCGAATTGATGGAGGTTTTGCGGCGGGCCGCCGAGTTGCAGGACCGCACGCTTACTGATTTCGTCGTCGGTGCCGCGCAGGAGGCCGCGCGCAAGGTGATCGCCGAAGCCGGCGTGGTGCAATTGTCGATCGTGGACCAGCAACTTTTCGCCGCCGCTTTGATCGACCCTCCCAAGCCCAAAGCTGCGTTGAAGCGCGCGTTCGCGCGGCGACGCAAGTTGATTGGATGACGCCCGCCTTTCTGGTCGAAGCGCTGGCAACGAATCACCGTCGAGAGGGCTTTAGCTGCGGGGTCGATGCGCTCGACCGCTATTTTCGGGAACAAGTCACGCAGGATTTGCGGCGACGGTTCGCGTCCTGCTTTGTCGCCGTCGAGCGAGACAGCCGTCGCATCGCCGGTTATTACACCCTTTCGGCCACCGGCATCTCGCTCGACAGTTTGCCCGAAGCGATTCGCAAAAAGCTGCCACGCTATCCCTCGGTTCCCGCCGTCCGCATGGGGCGGCTGGCGGTCGCGACTGATTTTTCAAAGCGCGGACTGGGCGCCGCTTTGCTCGCTGATGCATTGGCACGCACCATGAATTCTGAAATTGCCGCGTATGCGTTGATCGTGGATGCGAAAGACCAGACGGCGGCAAATTTTTATCGGCACCACCAGTTCAGTCCCTTGGGCCAGAACCCGTTGATGCTTTATCTTCCATTGGGCGGTCTGGGCAAACCTGCGGACTAACGCGGCCCGGCAGGTCCGCGCTGCGCCGCCGTCAACCCGGCGAAATCCTGCCCCATCCGTTCCGGCAGCCGGAATCCCTTCACCGGCTCCGTATAGGGTCCGGCGCCGCCGCGCACCGGCACCACCACCTGCCGGTCGAGGCCGGCCGGCTTGCGGCCGGCGAGCGCGTCGTTCAGCCAGTCGGCGAGCATGCCGAAGAAAGGCGTGTTGCCGAAATTCGGCAGGTTGGTGGGATTGTGGAAGCCGTTCTCGACCACCCACAGTTCCTTCGGTCCCGGGATGCGGCCATAAATGTCCACCACGTCGCGCAGGGGAGCGATGTCGTCGTATTCACCGGCGCAGAACAGCGCCGGGCAGCGCACGCCGGGGATGTGCGCATCGACCAGCAGCCGCGCGGCGAAGGCATCAAACTCATCCTCGTCGTGGATGTTGGTCATGTACATGCCTATCTGCTTGGAGCGCGGCGAGGCCACCTCGAACAGCGGCGTCTTCGGCCCGTAGGTCGCCGCCGCGGTGGCAATGGCCTTGACGCGCGCGTCCATCGCCGCAAGCGCCATGGCCCAGTGGGAGCCGAAGGAGTAGCCCGAAACCGCGAGCTTCTCTGTATCCACCTCAGGGCGCCGGCAGAGCCAGTCGAGCGCGGCCTTCGCGGCGCGCGGGTAGTTGTCCTCGGTCAGCCAGATGCGGCGGATGTTGCTCGTGCCCTGGCCCGGCCCGTCGATGTGCAGGCAGTGCAGGCCGCGCATGACGAAGGGGTGGTGCAGGGGATCGAGGCGCGACTCCTTGGTCTGGTCCATCCCCGGCAGGTGCAGCACCGCCGCGGCCCTCGCCACGCCCGGCACGCGGTGATAGATGCCCTGGATGTAGTTGCCCTCGAAGGGAATCTCGACGCGCTCGATGGGATGGTCGGCAAAGGGCATCAGCCCGGCGAAACACGCGAGCATCTTGCCGTGCAGGTAGATCTTCTCCGGGTTGGCATCCTCGTAGATGGCGTGCTGCGCCTCGCGGTAGATGTCGCACGCGTTCCAGTAGAGTTCGGC
>MGYT01000137.1:1674-5396 GCA_001801865.1 Gammaproteobacteria bacterium RIFCSPLOWO2_02_FULL_61_13 | reverse complement strand
GACGTCAATGAGCACGACTTTGTGTTCCAGGCCAACGTCAATCCGTCCAATGAGCAGGAGTCCATGGATTTCTCGCTCAAGGTTGATTACGAGATGGACTGGGCCACGGTGACGGCATGGACGTTGTATTCGGATGTGGACCAGAACTTCCTGGCGGACGGCACCAGTGGCGCCTTCGGTTTCTTTAATTTTGAGCCGAATTGCATTGCATCGGCCGCGGCCATCGCCGGACTGGGTGTGCCGTTCCCGCCGCCCACGGCCAACACCGGTGTGCCGGCGACGTCATTTTATGGCGCGTATACGCCCACCACCTGCGACGGTTATCAGTATCAGGAGCGCAACCAGGAAGACATCAGCTTCGAAATCCGACTGACGTCCCCGGACGACCAGCAATTGCGCTGGCAGGCCGGTTTTTACTACCTGAACCTGGATCGTGAAGTGGGTGTGGCCACGTTGCGCGATCCCTCCACCGTGGCCGACGTTACCTCCGATGGTTCCGCGGGTGTGCTTACTTCGTTTGTGAATCCTCTGACCGAGGCCCTGGTGCACGACAAGTTCGATACCGAGGTCTGGGCCGTGTTCGGGCAGGTGGCTTATGACGTCATGGATAATCTGGAAGCCTCCGTGGCGCTGCGCTACGACCACGAGGCGCGCGAGGTGCATTCCCTGGTCCCGCCGCCCAGTGTGCAGCGTTCCAATTTCATCGACTACACCACGGGCTTCCTGATCTTCCCGTTGGGCGGGGCCGGCTGCGAGGACGGCATTGCGGGATCGCCGCTGAATCCGGCCTATGTGGACTTCGCCACGTGCACGACGTTGAATGACATTCCGGATCGCAAGAAAAGCTTCGAGGAACTGCAACCCAAGATCAGCCTGCGCTGGAACGCCAATGACGTGTGGACATTCTTCGGCAGTTGGGGCGTCGGCTTCAAGAGCGGCGGCTTCAACAATCAGGGCAGCCAGGCCACCGTGGACCTGTTCTTTAACAACCCCGCCATTGGGGCCGCAGTGGGCCAGGGCGGCGCCGGCCTGTCTATTTCGGATCAATTTGGCAAGGAAACCTCCAGCGCGTTCGAAGTGGGCTTCAAGTCCACCTACCTGGACGGCAGGCTGAACATGGAAGGCGCGCTGTATTACACCGAAGTGGACGACATGCAGATCTTCACCTTCTTCGTGGGTCCGTTCGGGCTGCTGCGCGTGGTGTCCAATATTGACGAGGTCCAGATCACCGGCGGCGAGTTTGCGATGAATGTCCAGCTCACGGACGCGTGGAATGTCTTTGGCGGCATTGCCATCACCAACGCCATCATCAAGGAAAACACCAATCGCCCCCAGACCGAGGGCAACCGTGTGCCCTATGCGCCGGAATTCACCGCCAACTTCGGCACTGAGTACATCCACTCCACAGTCTGGGACAACGTCGAATTTGTCGGGCGCCTGGATTACTCCATCGTGGGTCCAACCTGGTTCGCTGAACCGCAGGAGAACGACCAGACATTGACCCTTTTCACGCCCTTCGGTTTCGGTCTGGCGGATTGGTCATTGGCACAGCGCGACGCCTATGGACTCCTGGACGTGCGGGTGGGTTTCCAGAGCGAACGCTGGGGCGCGTTCATGACCGTCAAGAACCTGCTGGATGAGAATTTCCTGCAGGAAGTCATCCCGGCGCCGGAATTCGGTGGCAGCTTCATCCACCCGGGTGCGGAACGCGCCTGGGCCGTGGAGTTGTCCTACTCGTTCTTCTGAAAACATCTGGGGTCAGGTCGTGCAATCAAGCACATCACCACGTGCTTGATTGCACGACCTGACCCCAGAATCTCAGCGCTTCTGGTACTGCCGTGCGCCGAACAGGTTCTCGAACGCCTCATCCGTGGGTTTGCCCACACGTTGACTCTCGGCAAGGACGGCGCAGCCCCGTTGTACCGCCGGACGCTGGGCAACATGGGCGTTCCAGCGCTTAACATTTGGGAATTCGTCAATGTTGATGCGGTGCAGCTCCCACTGTCTGGGCAGGGTCCAGGGGTAGGTGGCCACATCGGCTAGCGAATAGTCAGCACCGGCCAGATACTCATTTTGGGCCAGCCGCTTGTCCATTACGCCATAAAGCCGTTTGCACTCATTGTGGTAGCGTTCCCTGGCATAGGGCACATCCACCTTGGCGTAGCCCTGAAAGTGGCCATTCTGGCCGAACATCGGTCCCACGTTCCCCATCTGGAAAAACAACCACTGCAGCATGTCGTAATGCCGGCGCGGATCCGCGGGCCACAGTTTCCCGGTTTTCTCCGCCAGGTACATCAGGATCGCGCCGGATTCGAACAGTGAGTAGGGTCTGTCGCCGGGACCCTCTGTATCAACGATGGCCGGGATGCGATTGTTCGGGGAGATCTTCAGAAATTCCGGATCGAACTGGTCGCCCTTGAGGATGTTGATGGGATAAATCTCATAGGGGAGGCCCACTTCCTCCAGCATGATGGAGGCCTTGTGCCCGTTGGGTGTCGGCCAGTAGTACAGGTGAATCATATTGTGCCGTGCTGCTTTTGCAGTTGCAGCACCTCCTGTACGTTCTTTTGGCAGAACTCCGCACTGTCATCGCCGGCAAAATCTTTGTTGTGATGATTCAGCACGGACGGTCGCTGACAGGCCTGATCAAACCACGTCTTCAGGTTTGGCCGGCCGCCGAAACAGTCGAATTCCGGGTACAAGGGGTCCTTGGCGCTGTAGAACCTGATGCGGAAGTCCATATAGCTGATGGCATGGAGCATAGCAGCCTGGCCGATGTCGAAGCCGTCAAAACCCCGGGCGCAGGATTTCTCCAGCCGATCCAGGCCGCGCATGATCTTGGGCCAGATCCACTTGAACAACCCGATGCGTTGTTGATCCTGGGGGTGCCAGCCTTCCATGACCATCTGCACCGTGGTTTCAAACATCATGTCCGCCAGGGCCAGGCGGGTCAGCGCATCCCAGCGCTTCTCGCCCGCCGCGGGATACAGGTGACGACCGCTGACTGAACGATTATCCAGATACTCCACGATTGACTGACTGCCAAAGATCACCTGGCCGGTTTCCGTTGCCAGCGTCGGCACCTTGTTTAATGGATTGATTTCGGCGATGGAGTATTTGTCTCCCTGATCCTCGCCCTTGCGGTTCTTGAAAGGATAGGTGGGAACAAAGGTGATTTGATCCCATAGCCCGGCCTCGTGCGCCGTGACAAGAACCTTGTGCACGAATGAGTGAAACGGCGAGTAAAACAGATGCATGGTGCTCCCTTGCCGACGGGGTATTGGTGACTTGTATACAATAGCATGCCATGACACCCGTTCCACGCAGCCCGAGTCCAGAGGACTGGTCGGGAGTTATCTTTGTGATGCTCGGTTCCATGCTGCTGTCGGCGAAGGGCGTATATGCGAAGTTGTTGTATCAGGAAGGACTGGATTTCATTACCGTCATGGCCGTGCGCGGCGGCTTGGCATTGCCGTTTTTCCTGCTCTGGGGGCTGGCGCATTCCGGGCTGAAATCCATCCGGCAGACGCCGCAGCGCGTACTGTATGTCACGTTGCTGGCGGGACTGCTGTGTTTCTATGTAGGCGGCGTCGTGGATTTTTATGCGTTGACCCTGATCGATGCCAATCTGGAGCGGGTCATTCTGTACACGTACCCCGCGATGATCGTCATCGTCCTGGTCATTCTGCGGCGCCGCTGGCCGGGCGCCAACGTCATGTTCG
>MGYT01000137.1:0-1657 GCA_001801865.1 Gammaproteobacteria bacterium RIFCSPLOWO2_02_FULL_61_13 | reverse complement strand
ACTTATGCCGGGTACTTCTTTGCCAACGAATATGCCGGCAGATACATCGGCAGCCGCATCTTTGTGCTCATCGTCACCACTACCGCCACCGCGGCGGTGTGGGTACATTTTCTCCTGGTGCATGATCTGGCCGATGTCATCATCAGCCGGCGTGGCTGGGTATTGCTGGGGTTCATGGCATTAATTACCACCGTGGCACCGGTGTTGTTGCTGGCGGAAGGTGTAAAGCGCATCGGCGCTCAACGCGGTGCGCTGATCAGCTCCGTGGGTCCGCCGTCAACTATTGCCCTGGCCGCGTTGTTCCTGGGGGAGTCGTTGCGCTGGTTCCAGTTGCTGGGAATTTTGGCCGTACTGGCGGGGATTTACGTGTTAGAGCGGCGTGCCGTCGCGCCGCCTCCGGTTACGGACTAGAACCGGTTTCAAAACCGATTCCAGATCCTCAGTGTTCCATGAAAAGGGTGGCGGTCGGGCCGGTGCCGGCCTCCTGATAAATCACATCGCTGACTTCGGCCCAGACGAAGTGGGGTTGATTGGCAGGCGCGACGTACACCGACCCGGCCGGCAGCACCAGTGTCCGGGCCGAATTGAAATCCGGTCCGAACGACACATGCAGTGTCCCGGAGAGCACCGTCGTGTAACGTTCATCCGGGTGGATGTGCGGCGGGATTTCCCCTCCCGGCGCAATGCGAACGCGCAAAAGATACGCCCCGCCCGTCTGTTCCGATCCCAGCACCCAGGCCGCGTGCACCGCCGGCTCCCAGGGCGGGCTTGCCCAGTGCAGCGCGTCCGGCAGAATGACCTTCGGTTCCGCTGCCGATGCCGGCGGCAGTAACAGCGAACTCCACAGCAATGCGATCAGTACCGTTCGTTCCATGAATCACCTATTCGGTTACAAATCGTCCCCGCCGTATGTATACAATAGCGGCCCCCAATATCAAGTATGAAACACGGATCCATGGCCTCGCGCACGCTGTACGACAAACTTTGGGATGCCCACGTTGTCCACGACAACCGGGATGGCACGCACATTATCTATATAGACAAGCACCTGACCCATGAGGTGACGTCCCCGCAGGCCTTCGAGGGCCTGCGCCTGGCCGGGCGCAAGCTCTGGCGGCGTGCCGCTAATCTTGCCGTCCCGGATCACAATGTGCCCACCATGGACCGGCACCGTATCAATGATCCCATCTCCCGGGTGCAACTGGAAACATTGCAAAACAATGCCCGCGATTGGGACGTGCCTTACATAGATTTGATTGATGAGCGGCAGGGCATCGTCCATGTCATTGGCCCGGAGCAGGGGGCCTGTCTGCCGGGCATGACCATTGTCTGTGGAGACTCCCACACCACCACCAACGGCGGGCTCGGCGCATGGGCCTTCGGTATCGGCACATCGGAAGTCGAGCATGTGTTCGCAACACAGACCCTGGTTCTGAAGAAGGCGCGCAACATGCGCGTTACCGTTGACGGCACGCTGCCGCCCGGGATCACCAGCAAGGACATTGCGCTCCATGTCATCGGCCGTATCGGTACCGCCGGCGGGACCGGCCACGTGATCGAATTTGCCGGTGCAGCGATCCGGGATCTCTCCATTGAGGGTCGTCTCACGCTATGCAATATGGCCATCGAGGCCGGGGCTCGCTCCGGACTGGTGGCT
>MGYT01000136.1:43568-46435 GCA_001801865.1 Gammaproteobacteria bacterium RIFCSPLOWO2_02_FULL_61_13 | reverse complement strand
CAAAAGAACAACGCGGCGTATAAGTGCCGCCCGCGCCCTGAGCAGGGCATAGGCGGAAGCCGCCACGGGTCCTGAGTACACATAACCCGCATGGGGGGCAATCAACATCTTAGGCATACCTTGGCCCGCCGGGTGCGTCTGTTCCAGGAGCAGCTTCAGGTTCTCCGCAAGCAGGCCCGGATCAGCCGGGTAAAAGGAACCCGCCACGGCCGGACGGCGTACCGATCCGCCGAGGCCGCTAAGTCGAATATCACCATTGATGAGCGCCATAATCACCCCCATATATAGAGTGCCGCTTTGGCATTTCAAGGAATTGCTGGATTATAGGTAACCATGACCGCATCAGCATCCGTATTCGACCCGGCTTCCACGGTCCGGACCCGTTACTGGCACCGGCTTGACGACGGCCGCGTACAGTGCGATGTGTGCCCGCGCGCCTGCAAACTGCACGAAGGCCAGCGTGGCCTGTGTTTTGTGCGCGGCTGCCAGAATGGCGAGGTGGTGTTGACCACTTATGGACGTTCCAGCGGTTTCTGCATTGATCCGATCGAGAAAAAACCCCTGAATCATTTTCTGCCGGGCACCCCGGTGCTGTCATTCGGTACCGCGGGGTGCAATCTGGCGTGCAAGTTCTGCCAGAACTGGGACATCAGCAAGTCGCGTGAAACCGATACGCTGGCAGATGCAGCGGCGCCGGCGCAATTGGCGCAGACCGCAGTCCGGCTCGGCTGCCGATCGATTGCGTTTACCTACAATGATCCTGTGATCTTTCACGAGTACGCGGTCGACGTCGCCCAGGCGTGCCGCGCGTGGGGAATAAAATCCGTGGCGGTCACCGCCGGTTACGTGTGTCCGGCTCCACGTGCGGAGTTCTACCAACACATGGATGCCGCGAATGTGGACCTGAAGGCGTTCAGTGAACGCTTTTATCACAACATCACCGGCGCCCACCTGCAGCCGGTGCTGGAGACGCTCATGTATCTGAAACATGAGACCCGGGTATGGTTCGAAATCACGACCTTGTTGATCCCGGGCGAAAACGATTCCGACAGCGAACTCGATGCCATGACCGCGTGGATTCGGGAGTCCCTGGGTCCGGATGTGCCGCTGCATTTCACTGCGTTCCATCCGGACTGGAGAATGCGCGACAAGCCGCCCACGCCGGCGGCGACACTGACCCGGGCGAGGGCAATTGGTTTGCGCAATGGACTGCACTTCGTTTACACCGGGAACGTGCATGATGCCGCCGGTGGCAGTACCTGGTGCAGCCAATGCGGAACCCTGCTGATTGGGCGTGACTGGTATGTGCTGGGTGATTGGAACTTGAGCGCGGAGGGTGATTGCAACCGGTGTGGCACACGGTGTCCCGGCGTATTCGAAGCCACGCCCGGTCAATGGGGCGCGCGGCGCCAGCGCGTGCAACTGTCACACACGCGCCCCGGAGGGCCGGTCGCGGCTTGAAAAGGCGGGGGGCTATCGGTACCATGCGCCTTCGTTGTTGCGGGGTGGAGCAGTCTGGCAGCTCGTCGGGCTCATAACCCGAAGGTCGCAGGTTCAAATCCTGCCCCCGCTACCAGTCAGTTGATTGCTGGGAGCGGCCCCGTCTATGCGGGGTTTTTTGTTGGTGGCGCCATAAATTGGCATGTCAAGGCGGCCCCGGCGGGCGCAGTGACACCACCCGCCGGCAAGCAGAGCATGTGCAATCAAGAGTGGGCCGCCGGCCCATTTTTTGTTTAAGCACATGGATGTGCTGTATGCCGCTTGGGTCGGGAATACACAAGCGGCGATAGCGACTGGATGGCCGGATGAAAGATCTGGGGCCGTTAATCGAGCCAGTGGTGAATGCCCTCGGCTGCGAGCTGTGGGGTATCGAACACATGCGGCGCGGGCACCGGACTCTGCTGCGAATTTACATCGACAGCAACCACGGAGTGACGCTGGCCGATTGCGAACGCGTCAGCCGCGAAGTCACCGGAGTGCTGGACGTGGAGGATCCCATCCGCGGCCCTTATGACCTGGAGGTTTCCTCTCCGGGCGTGGATCGCCCCCTGTTTACGCTGGCCCAGTTGCGAGGCTATATCGGAATTGAAGTGCGCTTGCGATTGTGCATGAAGCTGCAGGGACACCGCCAATTGCTTGGCATGGTGGAGAAGGTCGAAGCCGATGCGGTCGTGATCAACATGCTTGGCGAGCGCATTGAGGTGAAGTGGGACATGGTGGAAAAGGCCCGGCTGGTGCCGCAGTCCTGAGCCATGCCAGTGTGGAATTGATAATGAAATGGTGCTTGAAATGAATAAAGAAATCCTGACAGTTGTGGACGTGGTGTCAAACGAAAAGGGCGTTGCCAAGGAGATAATCTTCGAGGCAATCGAGGCCGCGCTTGCCACTGCCACCAAGAAACGCAATCGCGAAGATATCGAGGTTCGGGTCGCCGTGGATCGCGAAACCGGTGATTACGAAACGTTCCGGCGCTGGGAGGTGGTGGCGGACAGTCCGGACCCCCTGGAGTTTCCGCCGCGCCAGATTCGCCTGACTGATGCCCAGGCGCGCAACCCGGAACTGCAAGTGGGTGGATTTATCGAAGAGCCGATGCCGTCGGTGGAATTCGGCCGTATTGCCGCGCAGACGGCTAAGCAGGTCATCGTCCAGAAGGTACGCGAGGCGGAACGCAACCAGGTCATCGAGGCATATCGCGGACGGGTCGGGCAAATGGTCGGCGGCGTCGTAAAGCGTGCCGAACGCAGTGGCCTGATCCTCGATCTGGGCGGCAATGCCGAGGCCTTGATCCCCCGCGAGCAGATGATCCCGCGCGAACCGGCACGGCCGGGCGATCGCTTGCGCGCCTACCTGCGCGAGGTTCGGCCCGA
>MGYT01000136.1:42619-43559 GCA_001801865.1 Gammaproteobacteria bacterium RIFCSPLOWO2_02_FULL_61_13 | reverse complement strand
ACTGTTGATCGAATTGTTCAAGATTGAAGTGCCCGAAATCAACGAGGGGTTGATCGAGATCATCAGCGGCGCACGCGACCCCGGGTCGCGTGCGAAGATTGCCGTGCGGGGGCGTGACGGTCGTATCGACCCCATTGGCGCCTGTGTCGGCATGCGCGGTTCGCGTGTGCAGGCGGTGTCCAACGAACTGGCCGGCGAACGTGTGGACATCATCCTCTGGGATGAAAATCCGGCGCAGTTCGCCATCAATGCCATGGCCCCCGCTGAAGTCGTGTCCATCATGGTGGACGAGGACGCACACAGCATGGATGTGGCCGTGGCCGAGGAAAATCTGGCCATGGCTATCGGCCGTGGCGGGCAGAACGTCAAATTGGCCAGTGAATTGACCAAGTGGAACCTGAACATCATGTCCGTGGAGCAGGCGGAGCAGAAAAGCGAAGCCGAGGCGTCCACGTTGCAGGAAATGTTCAAGGAGCAACTTGGCGTTGACGCGGAAGTGGCATCCATCCTGGTGCAGGAAGGCTTCTCCAGCATTGAGGAGGTGGCCTATGTGCCCGAGAACGAAATGCTTGAGATTGACGAATTTGACGCGAGCCTGGTCACGGAAATTCGCGACCGGGCCCGTGACGTGATGTTGACGCGGGCCATCGCCAGCGAGGAGCGGCTCGGCGACGCCGAACCGGCGGAAGATTTGCTGAGCCTGGAGGGCATGGACGATGCCCTGGCATACGAACTGGCCGGGCGCGGCGTTATAACCCGCGAAGACCTGGCCGAACAGGCGGTGGATGACCTGATGGAGATTGACGGGATGGATCGGGCGCGGGCCGGGGAACTGATCATGACCGCACGCGCACACTGGTTCGAAACCGAGAATGAGGCCGCCGCGGGAGCAAGCAATGCCTGAGGTTACCGTTCTTCAGTATGCCGACGTGATCGGCGT
>MGYT01000136.1:26939-42599 GCA_001801865.1 Gammaproteobacteria bacterium RIFCSPLOWO2_02_FULL_61_13 | reverse complement strand
GCTCGGTTATCTGCGCCGCAAACACGGCAAGGATGCATCATCCGAGCCGAGGAAGATCACACTCAAACGCAAGAGCGTCGGCGAACTCAAGGTGCCGGTGCCGACCTCCGCTGCCGGGCGCGCAAAGCCGCGAGCCAAGACCGTGGCGGTGGAATTCAGGCGCCAGCGCACCTACGCCAAGCGCAGCACAATCGAAGAGGAAGCCGCCAAGCAGACCGCAGAGCGCGAGCAGCGTGAGATGGAAGAGGCAGCGGCACGCGCAGCGGAACGGGCTGCGGCAGAGGCCCTGGGCGAATTGGAGACAGCCCCGGCGCAGGAACCACAGCCGGAGAGCGTGGCCCGGGCGGGGGCCGAAGCGGCCGCGCCTGCAGAAGTCACCGGTGCGGACGCAGTCGAGCCTGCCAGTGCGCCCCCGGTGGAGGCTACCGCGGCACGCCCTCCGGCGCTGCGGGAACTTCATGTCGCGTCGGACAAGTCCGGCAAGCGCAGGAAGAAGCCGCGCGCAATTCGACCCACGGTCGTGCGGCGTCCCTCGCAACACGCCTTTGAAATGCCCACCGCGCCCATTGTGCGGGAGGTGGATATTCCCGAAAGCATCACCGTGGCGGAACTCGCGCAACGCATGTCCGTCAAGGGCACCGAGGTGGTAAAGGTGATGATGAACCTGGGCAGCATGGTGACCATCAACCAGACCATTGATCAGGCCACCGCCACCATTGTGGTGGAGGAAATGGGGCATACCGCACGGTTGATGAAGGAGAACGTGCTGGAAGAGGAGGCCATGAAGGTCTCCGAAGCCGATGGAGAAAAAGCGACGCGCCCGCCAGTGGTCACCATCATGGGGCACGTGGATCATGGCAAGACTTCGCTGCTGGATTACATTCGGCGCACCAAGGTTGTTGACGGTGAGGCGGGCGGCATTACGCAGCATATCGGCGCTTACGGGGTGACGACGGACAAGGGGCGGATCACCTTTCTGGATACCCCGGGTCACGAGGCCTTCACTGCCATGCGTGCCCGTGGCGCCAAGGTCACCGATATCGTGGTCGTGGTGGTGGCCGCGGATGACGGTGTAATGCCGCAAACCGAGGAGGCCGTGCGCCACGCCAAGGCGGGCAAAGTGCCGATTATTGTGGCGCTTAACAAGATGGACAAAAGGGAGGCGGACCCCGACCGCGTGAGGCAGGAACTGGCCAAACTGGATGTCATATCCGAGGACTGGGGCGGCGACACGATTTTTGTCCCGGTTTCTGCGCGCACCGGTGATGGCGTGGACAAGTTGCTGGAATCCATCCTTCTGGTGGCCGAGGTGCAGGACCTGAAAGCCGCTCCCACCGGGCTTGCCCGTGGCACGGTGATCGAATCCAGGCTCGATCGGGGCCGTGGTCCCGTGGCCACATTACTGGTGCAGAGCGGGGAATTGCGCAAGGGCGACGTCATCCTGAGCGGGCATGAGTACGGGCGTGTGCGCGCGATGTATGACGAAGACGGGAAAGAGCTGGAGTCTGCCGGGCCCTCCATGCCGGTCGAGGTGCTCGGACTCTCGAGCACGCCCAATGCAGGGGATGAGATGGTCGTGTTGCCGGATGAAAAGAAGGCGCGGGAAGTGGCGCAATTCCGGCAGGGCAAGTACCGCCAGGGCAAACTGGAGCAGAAACACCAGGCCAAGCTGGAAAACATCATGCAGCAGATGGGCGAGGAAGAAAGAACCTCACTCAATATCCTGGTCAAGGCCGATGTGCAGGGTTCGGCGGAGGCGCTGTCGGATGCGCTGACGCACCTGTCTTCGGATGAAGTCACTGTGAACGTGATCCACAGCGGTGTCGGCGGGATCACCGGTTCCGATGTGCAGCTGGCCATGGCCTCAAATGGCGTGGTCATCGGTTTCAACGTGCGCGCGGATGCCGCGGCGCGCAAGCTGGTGGAAGATGAAGGCATCGACCTGCGCTATTACAGCATCATTTACGAATTAATCGACGACGTGAAGAAGGCCATTGTCGGCATGCTGGCGCCGGAGATCCGCGAACAGATTGTCGGCCTCGCCGAGGTAAAGGAAGTGTTTCGCTCGCCGAAATTCGGAGACATCGCCGGCTGCCTGGTTACCAGCGGTGCGGTCCGGCGCAACAACCCCATCCGCGTGTTGCGCGACAATGTGGTCATTTTCGAAGGCCAGTTGGAATCGCTGCGCCGTTTCAAGGATGACGTGAGCGAGGTCAAATCCGGCACGGAATGCGGCATCGGCGTCAAGAACTACAACGATGTGCGCGTCGGGGATCAGATCGAGGTATTTGAACGCATCGAGATAGCGCGCAAGCTGGGCTGACCCGGCGGGAGGTTGTTGTCATGCCGCGCGAATTTGGACGCAATCGGCGCGTTGCCGACCAGGTGCAGCGCGAAATCGCCGCGATGGTGCAGGCTGAGCTGAACCCGGGTCAATTTGGATTGGTGACCATATCGGGCGCAGATGTCAGCCCGGACCTGAAGCAGGCAAAAGTGTACTTTACGTGTTTCGGCGGCAAGCTGAAGCCGGTCGAACTGCAACAGCATCTCAATCAGATGGCCCCGCATTTTCGGCATCAACTTGCGGCGGCACTGACTACGCGCTCGGTACCAAAGCTGCACTTTTCCTTTGATGAGTCCGTGGAGCGCGGCAGCCGCATCAATTCACTGCTGGGTTCCCTGCGGCATGATGATGAATAGCCCGGGCGTTGTATCCGCGCCGGTGGGAAGTTTGCCATGAAACGGCGCTCCCGCGGTCGTGAGGTCAGCGGTGTGCTGCCATTGGACAAGCCGGCCGGGATTACCTCCAACGAGGCCCTGCAGGAGGTCAAGCACCTGTACCGCGCCCGCAAGGCCGGTCATACCGGAAGCCTGGACCGGACCGCCACCGGGTTGCTGCCGCTGTGCCTTGGTGAGGCGACAAAGTTCTCCGCATTGCTGTTGGAGGCGGACAAGCGCTATGTGGCGCGCTGCAAACTGGGGCTGCGCACGGCCACCGGGGATGCGGCGGGGGAGGTACTCGAAGTGCGTCCCGTGCCGGCATTGGAGCGCTCCGCCTTTGATGCGCTACTGGCGCGGTTTCGTGGCGATATCGAGCAGGTTCCACCCATGTATTCGGCGCTCAAACAGAATGGGCAACGGCTGTATGAATTGGCCTACCAGGGCATTGAAGTGGAGCGCAGTCCACGCCCGGTGACCATTTACGAGTTGAAGCTCGTGGATCTGCGAACGGATGAATTTGAAATTGAGGTGTGGTGTTCCAAGGGCACATACATTCGCACTCTGGCTGAGGACATAGGTACGGCAGTGGGGTGCGGCGCCCATGTCATGAATTTGCGGCGCACGGCTGCGGGACATTTCCTGGAGCAGGAGATGGTCTCCATGACGGCCGTACGAGCGGCCGCGGAGCAGGGTTTGGAGGCGCTGGATCACCTCCTGCTCGGCACCGACAGCATGCTGCGGAATGCACCGGCCCTGGTGTTGCAGGAATCCGTCGCTTTCTATTTCCGCCAGGGTCAGCCGGTGCTGGTGCCGCGGGCGCCAACCCAGGGCAGGGTGCGCATTTATGCCGAGTCCGGCTTCTTTCTTGGCGCAGGAGAAGTGCTGGATGATGGACGCATTGCCCCGCGACGGTTGTTCCAATCCGCGCCCCCCGCAGGGACCGTCGCGACGGGATAATTCCTTGTTCCGGGCAGGGTGCGTGGGTACAATACGCGCCGCTTAAACGGGACCAGAAAAGGTTTGTTAGTGTCCATCCGTTCGCTGATGGGCACTAACCCGGTGCATGGATGCACTGGCGCAGGCGATGACGCAAGTCGTCGCCTGCGGAGGGAACGAAAAATCACACTTTTTCGTTCCCGAATCCATAAGCGGCCAGGTGGCCGGTTATGGATGACAACTAATTGGGTTAGTCAGGAGTGGAATTCATGCCATTGAGCACGCAGAAAACGGCTGACATAGTCAGCGATTACAAGCAGTCCGAACAGGATACCGGATCCACGGAAGTGCAGGTCGCCCTGCTCACCGCCCGCATTACCGACCTGTCAGATCATTTCAAGACCCATGCCCGGGATTACCATTCCCGCCAGGGTCTCTTGAAAATGGTGAACCAGCGCCGGCAGTTGCTCGAGTATCTCCGGAAGAAGGATTTGACCCGCTATCGGGAACTCATTGGCCGCCTCGGCCTGCGTAAGTAACCCGGCGTCCCGCAGCATCAGTATTTGAAACGGCGCCCATACACCGCGACCGGGTCAGCGGCTTTCATTTCCCGCTATGCCTGGCGCTCTGGCGCTGTTCCAGCCTTAAATCGTTCTATGGGGTGATTGCATGAATCCAATTACAAAGGAATTCCAGTTTGGAAACCGTACCGCGCGTATCCAGTACGGGAAAATTGCACGGCAGGCCACCGGCTCGGTCATGGTTAGTCTGGGTGAGACCGTGGTGCTGGTCGCCTGTGTGGCGAGCAAGGATGCCGACCCGGATCGGGACTTCTTTCCGCTGACGGTTGATTACCAGGAACGCACCTATGCCGCGGGCAAAATCCCCGGGGGCTTCTTCAAACGGGAAGGCCGGCCATCGGAAAAGGAAATTCTGACCTCGCGCCTGATAGATCGACCCATTCGCCCCCTGTTTCCCGCCGGATTCAAAAATGAAGTCCAGATCGTGGCCACGGTCATGTCCCTGGACCCGGAAGTGGACCCCGACATTCCCGCCATGATGGGCGCCTCGGCGGCCATCGCGGTTTCCGGCATACCCTTCAGCGGCCCGGTGGGCGCGGCCCGGGTTGGATACAAGGATGGGTCCTACATACTGAATCCCAGTTTCGAAGAATTGAAATCCTGCAGCCTGGACCTGGTCGTGGCCGGTACGCGCAGTTCCGTGCTGATGGTGGAGTCGGAGGCGAAGGAGTTGTCCGAGGACGTGATGCTGGGGGCGGTGATGTTCGGTCACAGCCAATTCCAGATCGTCATCGACAATATCGACGCGCTGGTCAAGGCGGCGGGGGTCAAATCCTGGACCTGGCAGGCGCCGAAGGATGACCAGGATCTGGCGCAGGTGGTGGAGAAGCGTTGCGGCGATCTGCTGCGCGAAGCCTATGCCATACAGGACAAGATCAGCCGGCGCGAACAGATCGACAGCATTCACCAGGAGGCCATCAGCGCCATCCGCGAGGAGCATCCCGATCGCTGGACGGAGGGCGTGCTGGGCGAGGCCATCGGCGAACTGGAAAGCAGCATCGTTCGCGGCGGCATCATCGCCGGCGAGCCGCGCATAGACGGCCGCGACCCGAAATCCATCCGCGCCATCAGCGTCGAGGTCGGCGTGTTGCCGCGCACCCACGGTTCGGCATTATTTACCCGCGGCGAGACCCAGGCCATTGTGGTCGCGGCCCTGGGCTCGGAACGCGACGCTCAGATCATCGACGCCATTGAAGGCCGGCGCGAAGACCTGTTCATGCTGCATTACAACTTCCCGCCGTACAGCGTCGGCGAGACGGGCCGCGTGGGTTCCCCCAAGCGCCGGGAAATCGGCCATGGCCGGCTGGCCAAGCGCGGCATCCTGGCCGTGATGCCCGATGCCAAGGCATTTCCGTACGCGTTGCGGGTAGTTTCCGAAATTACCGAGTCCAACGGTTCCAGCTCGATGGCCTCAGTCTGCGGCACGAGCCTGGCGTTGATGGACGCCGGTGTGCCGATCTCCGCCCCGGTTGCGGGCATTGCCATGGGCCTGATTAAGGAAGGCGACAAGTTCGTGGTGCTGTCCGACATCATGGGCGACGAGGATCACCTGGGTGACATGGACTTCAAGGTGGCAGGCACTGCCAAGGGTATCACCGCCCTGCAGATGGACATCAAGATCAGCGGCATTACGCGCGAGATCATGGAAGTGGCGTTGCAGCAGGCACATCAGGGCCGGTTGCATATCCTGGAGAAGATGAACGCCGTAATTTCCAGCCCCCGCGGCGAGATGTCCGAATACGCACCGCGTATTACCTCTCTCAAGATCCATCCGGACAAGATCCGCGACGTCATTGGCAAGGGTGGTGCCACGATCCGCGCCATTACCGAAGCGACCGGCACCACCATCGATATTGAGGATGATGGCACCATCAAGATCTATTCCAGCGACAAGGCGGCCAGCGAAGTGGCGCGCAAGCGCATCGAGGAATTGACCGCCGACATCGAAGTGGGCCGTGTGTACGAGGGCAGGGTGGCGAAACTCATGGATTTCGGCGCCTTCGTCAACATCCTGCCCGGCAAGGACGGCCTTGTGCATATCTCCCAGATTTCAAACGAGCGCGTGGAAAATGTCAGTGACAAACTGACCGAGGGCGAATACGTCAAGGTCAAGGTGCTGGAGATCGACAAGCA
The DNA here is from genome assembly GCA_001801865.1 of Gammaproteobacteria bacterium RIFCSPLOWO2_02_FULL_61_13. Lineage (GTDB taxonomy): Bacteria > Pseudomonadota > Gammaproteobacteria > Eutrophobiales > Eutrophobiaceae > 2-02-FULL-61-13. Next base: position 36,228 of record MGYT01000136.1, on the reverse strand, counting down.
GGGCCGCGTGCGCCTGAGCATGAAGGCTGTCAACGAGTAAGTTCATCCGCCCCCGCCGTGCCCGGTCGCGGCGGGGTTCCTGTCTCTCTCGGGGGCAACGCCGGTTCCAGCCTGCAATTAATCCATGGCGAACGACGTCGGCAACCTGTATCCGGTACTGCGTACAGCCAGGCGCGAAGACCTGCCTGACCTGGCCCGATTCATTCAGGGCTATTACCGCCTTGAAAGCATCCCATTTGATCTGTACCGCGTGGAGCGCGGTCTCGTGCCGTTGCTGGGCCGGGAGGATCTGGGCAGGATCTGGCTGATCGACGTCAACGACGCGCCCGTGGGATATTTCATCCTGTGCTTTGGCTACTCCATTGAAAAGGGAGGTCGCGACGCCATGGTGGATGAGTTTTTCATTGACGCAACCTACCGGGGACGTGGCATTGGTCGTCGTGTGCTGGAACAGGTCATTGTCGCGGCTCGTGAATTGGGGATTGTTTCGGTATTCCTTGAGGTGGACCGCAACAACGAGGCCGCGCAAAGACTGTATGCCGGGGCCGGGTTCTTTCTGCGGGACAAATACCTGCTGATGGCAATGGATTGCATCTAATTGATGCCGCGCTGGTTTCAGGCCTGTCTGCTACCGCCGCTGGTATTTCAGTCCATCATGATTGCCGGCGGCTACGGGACCGGGCAGGAATTCCTGGTGTTTTTCATGAACATGGGTCCGCTGGCCGGACTGCTCGGGATTGTCTGCATCGCAATTCCCATCATCAGTCTGAGTGCCCTGGTGGCGTTCGAGTTTGCGCGCCTGCGCCAGGCCTACGACTACCGCACCTTTTTCCGTGGCCTTTTGGGGCGCGGCTGGTTTATCTGGGAAGCGGGATTTCTCGTTACACTCGTGATCCTGTTCGGTGTAATCGGTTCCGCGGCGGGGGAGATCCTGCGCACCACCTTCGGCCTGCCCTATTGGGGTGGCACCGTGGGATTGATGTTCGCCGTGGCGATGGTGGTGTGTTTTTCCGGATTGTTTATTGAACGCCTGCTGGCTGGTTGGGCGTTGTTGCTTTATGTGGCGTATGCACTATTTTTTATCGTCGGGCTCACGCAGTTTGGCGGCACGTTGAAAGAGTTTGCGTTGTGGGGCCCGCTGGATACGCCCTGGGTGAGCAGTGGCGCGCGTTATGCGGCATTGCAGCTGTCCATCCTGCCCGCAATGTTCTTCTCGTTGCGTCATATCCAGTCCCGCCGCGAGGCTTTCACGGCCGGCCTGTTGACCGGGCCGGTGGCCATGGTTCCCGGGTTACTGTTCTACGTCATCATGCTGACCCATTTCCCCGCCATCTCGTCACAGGTATTGCCCTCGGCGTTCCTGCTGGACGCCATGGGGTACCGGGCGCTGGAGGTTTTCTACCAGATAGCGCTGCTGGGGACATTGGTGCAAACGGGTGTCGGCGTTGTGCATGCCTTTAATGAGCGTTTGGGAAGCTGGTGGCACAGCAGAGGGACCGCGATGCCGCGGGTTCTGCGACCGGCAGTAGCGCTGGGGCTGATGCTGGCCGCGACGCTGCTGGCAAAGATTGGGCTGGTTGGGTTGTTGAACCTGGTGTTCAACACCTTGGCCTGGTTTTTCGTCGTGATCTTTCTTGGTCCGCTGTTTACGGTCGGCATCTACCATGTCGTTAAGGGCGCCCAGTCCGGGCCGGCGACAGTTTAGAATCCCGTTCATGGCAAAGGTAACGCGACGGGCATTTCTGATCTCCGGCGGTCTGCTCGGGGGCGGCCTGGCGCTTGGGTTGGTGTTGTGCCCGGATCGCCTGAGCCTGCGTTCGTCGGTGCCGGGGGAGTTCTCCCTGGTCACATGGTTGCGCATCCGCGCCGACAACACAGTGACCATCCTGGTGCCCCACGTGGAAATGGGGCAGGGCAGCCAGACCGCGCTGGCCATGATGCTGGCCGAGGAACTGGATGTGGATTGGGCACAGGTGCGCGTGGAACAGGCGCCGGCGGAAAGCATGTTCGCCACCGGCGACGTGGTGCGCGTGTTCATGTTGGGTGCGCGCGAGTTTACGCCGGGGATTGCGCGGCGGCTGGACATGGCCACCTATCAGGTTGCGAAGCTGATGGATATGCAGCTTACCGGAGGCAGCCTGAGCATTCGCAGCACCGGGCGCCTGGGCATGCGCGGTGCCGGCGCTGCCGCGCGGGAGATGCTGCTACAGGCGGCAGCGGAGCAATGGCGTGTGCCGGTAACGGAATGTCGCGCCGAACTCGGTAGCGTGATCCACAGCGCGAGCGATCGCCGCGTCAGTTATGGCGCCCTCGCTCAGGCTGCCTCCGAATTGGAACCACCCCCTGCTCCACGACTGAAGCCGCGCGAGGAATATCGACTCTGCGGTCAGTCCCCGCAACTGATTCACGTTGGACGCGCGGTGCGGGGCACACTGGCATACGGCATGGATGCGGTGGTGCCGGGCACGAAATACGCTGCCATTCGCCATGTGCCGGTCTTTGGCGGCGCAATCGGTAAGTTCGACGCAGCAACCGTGTCCAATCTGGCAGGCGTGCGGGACATCCTGCAACTGCCTGCTGCCATCGCCATCGTCGCGGACAGTTACTGGCAGGCACAACGTGCGCTGGATCAATTACCGGTGGAGTTCCTGCCTGCGGACGATCCGGCGCCGGATTCCGGCGTATTGAACACGCAATTTGAACAACTATTGGCGAACGGCAAGGTGGAAACGGATTTCAAGCAGGGCGCGGCGCCCGAGGCGAAAGTTTCATCGGAGCGCGTCCTTGCAGCCACCTATGCCGTGCCATTCCTGGCCCACGCCACGCTTGAGCCCATGAATTGCACCGCCTGGTTGCACGATGGCAAACTGGAAATCTGGACCAGCACCCAGGATCCGTTGGGGACACGCGCAGTGGCGGCTAAAGCTGCCGGGATATCCGAGGAGGCCGTGACTGTACACGCCCTGCACTTGGGTGGCGGATTCGGACGGCGTGCACCGGGGTCATTCAACTACGTGGACGACGCGGCCCGCATCGCCCGGCGCGTCAATCATCCCATCCAGCTGTTGTGGAGCCGTGAAGAGGACATTCGTCACGATCACTTCCGGCCGGCCGTACAGGCCCGCCTGCAAGCCGAATGGGGGGGCGACGGTTTGCCGCAGTCCTGGCGGCATGTTTACACCGACATCGGCTACAACCAGGACCGGGCAGCGGCGTCTGTCCCCTATGCCATCCCGAATCAGCGCATCGGGCGCGTGGCGCATAAAGTGAACGTGCCGCTGGGCTATTGGCGCAGCGTTGAACATTCCTATCAGGGGTTTTTCATCGAATGCTTTGTGGATGAACTGGCCCAGCGGGCCAAGGTCGATCCGTTGCAGTTCAGGTTGAGGCTGTTGCGCGCGGCGCCGCGCTTTCAGCTCGTATTGCAGCGTGCCGCCGACCTGATTGGATGGGGCAACGCCGCCCGTGCCGGCACCGGCAAGGGCATCGCGGTAAAGGAAAGCTTCGGGACCATTGTTGCTGAAGCGGCTGAGGTCGAAGTCTCGGCGATGGGCGGCCTCCGCGTGCTGCGTATCTGCGCGGCCGTGGACGCAGGCGAAATCGTGCATCCGGATAATGCCCGAGCCCAGGTGGAGGGCGGCATCCTGTTCGGGCTCGGCGCCGCATTGAAAGGGCGGATTACTCTCGCGGGCGGGCGTGTGGAACAGGGTAACTTTGACGATTATCCCGTATTGAGCATGGCGGAGACGCCGGAGATTGAGGTCGCGTTTCTCGACAGTGACGCGGCCATGGGCGGCATTGGTGAGGTGGGGGTCCCGCCCTGTGCTCCGGCCGTCTGCAATGCAATATTCGCCGCCGGCGGAGTGCGTATCCGCCGCCTGCCTATCATCGGGCAGACGTTGAAATCCTGAAGGGTCGCTTCGGACATCCCACCCAACTGTCGTTTTGCATCACCCTGTTAGAATACGCACCTCGCCACCCTCACGGTGGCGGGAATACGTGGGTGGGCACGATGAAACTGGACGCTGAAGCATTTCGCAATTGGGACCACAAGGCGGTGACGCTGCTCGGCATGTCCGGGGTCGGCAAGACCCGACTCGCGCGCGTCCTGCGCCAGCGGGACTGGTTCCATTTCTCTGCTGATTACCGCATCGGCACTCACTACCTGGACGAAGCCATCCTGGATGACATCAAGGAGCAGGCCATGGGCAGCCCATTGCTCAAGGATCTGCTGCGCTCTGATTCCATACACATCGCCAACAACCTCTCGGTGGATAATCTGCGCCCATTGTCGGCATTTCTGGGCAAGGTCGGCAATCCGGGCCAGGACGGCATCGGGCTGAAGGAGTTCAAGCGGCGGCAACAGTTGCACCGGGCGGGGGAGATTGCGGCCATGCACGATGTCCCCGACTTCATCCGCCGGGCGCGGGAAATTTATGGTTACCATTCCTTTGTCAATGACGCCAGCGGCAGCCTGTGCGAACTGGATGATGACCAGGTTCTGGATGTACTGGCGCAGCACACCCTCATCATTTATATCAAGGCAACGGCGGCGGATGAGGCCGAATTAATGCAGCGCGCGGAGTCGGATCCCAAGCCGCTTTATTACCGGGAGGAATTTTTCGACGCGCAATTGGCCGAGTTTCTCGCCGCACGGGGCCTGGAATTCGCTGCACAGGTGGCGCCCGATGATTTTGTGCGCTGGGTGTTCCCGCGCCTGATTCGGGCACGCGGACCGCGCTACGAAGCGATCGCGAAGAAATATGGCTACGTGGTAAGCACGACCCAGCTCGCCGCGGTCCAGAACGAGGCGCAATTCCTGGCGCTGATAGAAAGCGTCCTGGGGAAGGGATAACGGCCATGCCGCTGGTTGCCAACTCCGATCTGCCCAGTTATCAGCGCCTGCGGGATGTGGGTGGGACGGTCATTCCCCGCGCCCGCGCCGAACACCAGGACATCCGCGAATTGCACATTGGCCTGCTGAATATGATGCCGGACAAGGCCCTGGAGGCCACCGAGCGGCAGTTTTTCCGGCTCGTGGGCGAGAGCAATCAGATCGCGCAGTTCTACATGCATCCGTTTTCATTACCGGGACTGGTGCGCGGGCCCGAAGGCCGGGCGCATGTGGAACGCTATTATGAAAGTTTTGAACAGGTCCAACGCGATGGATTGGACGCACTCATTGTGTCCGGCGCCATCCCGGGCCCGGAATTGTCGGCGCTGCCGTTCTGGAAACCACTCATCCAGGTCATTGACTGGGCCTACGAGAATGTGACCTCCACGCTTTGTTCCTGTCTGGCCACCCATGCGGTGCTGGAATTCCGGTACCACCAGAAGCGGAGGCCATTGCGGGAAAAACGCTGGGGCGTGTATTCCCACCAGGTTACGCAACGCGCGCACCCCCTGATGGTCGGAGTCAATACCCGCTTCGACGTGCCGCATTCGCGTTTCAACGAGATCGGGCGTGACCAGTTTGCTGCCGCAGGACTGCTGGTACTGGTGGAGAGCCCCGAGGCGGGTGTGCACCTTGCTGTCAGTGGCGATGGCTTGCGCCTGGTGTTTTTCCAGGGCCATCCCGAATACGAGCAGATCAGCCTGATGAAGGAATACAAGCGGGAAATCGGGCGATTCATACAGCGCGAAATCGCTGTCTACCCGCCATTTCCGGAGCATGTCTTCACCGCCTTGCACCGCGCCATCCTGGCCGAGTATCGCGACCAGGTCGAAGTGACAATGCAGCGCGGCACACCTGCCCCGCTGTTCCCGGAGCATCTGCTGGTAGCGGAGCTGGACAACAGCTGGCATGACAGCGGCGAGGCAGTAATTAACAACTGGATTGGTGCGGTCTATCAATTGACCCATGTGGATCGACGCCGCCCGTTTCGTGACGGCGTAGATCCGGCCGATCCGCTCGGGCTGCATCGCGGCGGGCGTTCCGGTGACTGACGCGCGCGCAGCGGAGCCCCCGCGCCGCGTCGGATTTGTCAGCCTCGGGTGCCCCAAGGCGCTGGTGGACTCAGAGCGCATCCTGACCCAGTTGCGAACCGAGGGCTACGAGATATCGCCGACCTATGCCGAAGCCGACGTAGTGGTGGTCAACACCTGCGGGTTTCTGGAAAGCGCGCAGGAGGAATCCCTGGATGCCATTGCCGAGGCGCTGACCGAGAACGGACGCGTCATCGTCACCGGCTGTCTGGGCGCCAGGGGCAATCTCATCCGCGAACGATTTCCCGACGTGTTGAGCGTCACCGGTCCGCAGCAGTATGAGTCCGTGGTCCAGGCGGTGCATTCGGCGTTGCCGCCCCCGGATCACAATCCGTTTACCGATTTGGTGCCACCCCAGGGCATTCGCCTGACACCGCGCCACTATGCCTACCTGAAAGTGGCGGAAGGCTGTAATCACAAGTGCACGTTTTGCATCATCCCCAGCATGCGGGGAAAACTGGTCAGCCGGCCCATCGGCAATGTCATGGCCGAGGCCGAGGCCCTGGTCAAGTCAGGCGTAAAGGAATTGCTGGTGATTGCCCAGGACACCAGCGCCTATGGCAGCGACTCGCGCAATCAGCCGGATACATGGCGCGGGCAGCAATTACCAACGCGCTTTCTGGAGTTGTGCAAGGCATTGGACTCGCTTGGTGTCTGGGTGCGATTGCATTATGTCTATCCCTATCCCCATGTGGATGAGGTCATTCCGTTGCTGCGCGAGGGTGGACTGTTGCCCTATCTTGATGTCCCGTTTCAGCACGGGAGCCCGCGCATCCTCAAACAGATGCGTCGTCCGGCCGCCGCCGAGAACACCCTGCGCCGCATCGAAGCCTGGCGCGCGATCTGCCCCGATCTGACCTTGCGATCCACGTTTATCGTCGGTTTCCCCGGCGAATCGGACGCGGAATTTGAGGAGTTACTGGCGTTCCTGCAGACGGCGCAACTGGACCGCGTCGGTTGCTTCCAGTACTCGCCGGTTCCCGGCGCTGTGGCGAACAGCCTGGCCGAACCGGTACCCGATGAGGTGAAACAGGAACGCTGGGATCGTTTCATGGAAACCCAGGCGCGGATCAGCGCCGCGCGGTTGCAGAAAAAGATCGGGCGCGAACTGGATGTCCTGGTTGATGCAGTTGAAGGTGGCATGGCAGTGGCGCGCAGCAGCGCGGATGCGCCGGAAATAGACGGCAATGTGATTATCGAAGCGTCTGACGGCATCCATGCCGGCGACCTGATCCGCGTTCGCATGAAGTCTGCCGATGACTACGATCTGCATGCCGTGGCAGTAAACTGAATTTAACCAAGGAGGTCGCCGATGTACGCAACCATGCTGTTCCCCATCGGGGCCGTGGCGATGGCGATGTTTTCCTACTTTCATCCGGAGGTGCTGGAAGGGTCACGCAGACTGATTGAACCCCTGTTGGGCGTGGTCATGCTGGGCATGGGCATGACGCTGCGCGCGGAGAATTTTGCCGAGATTCTGCGCCGGCCCCGACTCATTGCGCTGGGGTGCGCGATGCAGTTCCTGATGATGCCGGCCTTTGGCTATATGGTGGGGCGGGCGCTGGGACTGTCCGGGGAGTTGTTGGTCGGGATTGTGCTTTTGGGTGCATGCCCCGGCGGGACGGCGTCCAATGTCATCTGTTATCTGGCACGGGCAGACGTGGCACTGGGGATAACCCTGACCACGACGACGACGTTATTGTCGGTGTTCATGACGCCGCTTTTGACCTGGGCGTACCTCGGGCAACAGATGGATGTGCCCGTCATGAACATGATGCTGGGCATAGTGCTGATCATCCTGGTGCCGGTGGCCGCAGGCGTTGCCTTGAACCGCCGGTTCTCCGATTGGTTGCATCCGGTGAAGCGGTTTTTCCCGTACGTTTCCGTGTTGGCGATCATATTTATCATAGGGATTATCGTGGCGGTTGCGCGCCCGCACTTTCCGGCCCTTGCGCCGCCGGTGATTGCCGCGGTCTTCTGGCACAACGTCCTGGGGCTGGCGGGTGGTTATTGGGCCGCGCGCTGGCTAGGTATGGACGAACGCGTCTGTCGAACTTTCTCAATTGAAACCGGAATGCAAAATTCCGGGCTTGCCGTGGCCCTGGCGCAGAACTACTTTTCCGTGCTGGCGGCTTTGCCCGGCGCGCTGTTCAGTATCTGGCATAACATCAGCGGTTCCGTGCTGGCCTGGCATTGGGGCCGGAAAACCGAGGAAGAGGCGCAGCAGCGGCTCGGGATTAATTCGGAGAGCTCCGAATAAGTCCATTCTGGAGTAAAGTCCCGCCTAATCATGCGTCCGGTTGCGTCGCGATGGTTCGCTGCTCGGTGATAATGATGTTCATGGGAACATCTGACGCCACTGATGGTAGTGAGGGATCTATTTGGCACTCAAAGGCGACGCCCACGCGTAATCCATGTTCGTGGGTGGCAAACCACCGATCATAATAGCCGCGGCCGTAACCGATCCGGGTGCCGGCGGGCGTAAACCCCAATCCCGGGGTAATCACCAGGTCCACGCGTTCCGGGTAGGCGACCGAATCAACCGGCGCCAGTATCCCCAGGATGCCCGGGGAGACGCTGTCCCAGCCACGGAATGGCACGGCGCGCATGGGTTCCCCGCGCAGGATCTTGGGGGCCAGCACGGTCTTGCCCAGGGCCAGCAATTGATCGATTACCTCACGGGTCGATACTTCCGCGCCGCTGGAAATGAAACAAAATATGACCCCGGCCGCATGCATTTCCGGAAGCTGGAACAGGCGCGACAGAATGGTGGCGCTATGGGAGGCGCGGCTATTCAGGTCAAGATTTTCCCGTCGCGCCCGCAACAGTCCGCGGGCCGCGGCCTTCTGTTCTGTCATTGGTTCGAGAGTTTCCATTATGATTCTCAATAATATCTATATGTTTCAGCAGGTTATGCCGTAAACACATTTAAATGGATAACATCGGATTGTCTGGGTTTCACCCTGAAACCAATGAGCTTCAGCGGTTGGTCGGCTGGAACGTAAGCCTTTCTTTTTGGTGAACTTCCCGTAAAATACCGCACCTTTTTGGGCCCGGTGCGGCCCGAAGCTCAATCATTCTTGCATTAATCAACCGGTGGGGTCGAAAAGAGATGGTAACAATCAGATTGGCGCGTGGCGGGGCAAAGAATCGGCCCTTTTTTCATATTGTGGTGACGGATTCCCGCAGCAAACGGGATGGCCGCCATATAGAACGCATTGGATACTTCAACCCCGTCGCCGCGGGTAAAGACGCAAAATTGCAGTTGGACCTGAAGCGGGTGGATCACTGGCTGACGCAAGGG
>MGYT01000136.1:18461-26873 GCA_001801865.1 Gammaproteobacteria bacterium RIFCSPLOWO2_02_FULL_61_13 | reverse complement strand
GACGTGGCGGAAACGCGGGATGCGGCACAAGTGTTGGTCGGGAAAGAGATAGCCGTACAACGAACGCAACTGCCGCGACTTCCGGCTGGACAGTATTACTGGTTTGAACTCGTGGGTTTGCGGGTGGTGACTGGCAACGGCAGGGAATTCGGGCAGGTGACCGGCCTGCTGGAAACCGGTGCCAATGATGTGCTCGAAGTAGAAGGGGCGAGTGGCCGCATGCTGATCCCCTTCGTCCCCGGCGCTGTTGTCGAGAAGGTGGATCGGATCGCGGGGTGTATCCAGGTCGACTGGGACCCGGAGTATCAGTAAATGCTCAAGGTCGGCGTGGTAACCCTGTTCCCGGAGATGTTCGATCTGTACTCGGACTGGGGCGTCAGCGGCCGGGCAGTGGATCGGGGGCTGGTGCACTTGTCCCTGTTCAATCCCCGGGACCATGCCGAGGATGCACATCGCACCGTGGACGACCGCCCCTATGGCGGCGGGCCGGGGATGGTGATGATGTACAGGCCGTTGCAGCGCAGCATCCAGGACGCGCGAATGGCACTGCCGGGGGCGAAAGTGCATCTGCTGACACCACAGGGGCAGCGACTTGAGCAGGCGGATGTGCAGGCCCTGGCGCGGATGGAATCCCTTATTCTGGTGGCAGGGCGTTACGAGGGACTGGACGAGAGATTGATTGACGCCGAGGTGGACCAGCAATGGTCCCTCGGCGATTACGTGTTGAGTGGCGGCGAACTCGCCTGCCTGGTATTACTGGACGCCATGACGCGATTGTTGCCTGGCAGCCTGGGAGATGAATGCTCCGCCGGGGATGATTCTTTCGCCCATGGATTGCTGGAGCATCCGCAATACACCCGGCCGGAGGAGGTTGACGGTCGCCGTGTCCCGGAGATATTGCTGAGCGGGAATCATGGCGCAATCAGGCGCTGGCGCATGAAGCAGGCCTTGGGCAGGACCTGGCTCAGACGACCGGAACTGCTGGAGCGACAGCCACTGGACGCCGAACAGAAACTATTACTGGAGGAGTTCATTGCGGAACAGGGTCAATCGTCCGTATGAACGCCACAAATCGGCAGCGCACCGGCACGGTGCCTGCAAAAGTTTGGAAATGGGAGTAAAGGAACATGAGCAATATCATTGAGCAACTCGAAGCAGAGCAAATGACGCGCGCAATCCCGAAGTTTGCCCCGGGTGACACAGTCGTGGTTCAGGTGCGCGTCCTTGAAGGGCAGCGCGAGCGCCTGCAGGCATTTGAAGGCGTCGTGATTGCGGTGCGGAACCGCGGTCTGAACTCCTCCTTTACCGTGCGCAAGCTGTCATACGGCGAGGGCGTGGAACGTGTGTTTCAGACGCACAGCACTGCTGTGGCCAGTATTGAAGTCAAGCGCAAGGGTGATGTGCGGCGTGCCAAGTTGTATTACATGCGTGACCGCCGCGGCAAATCCGCCCGAATCCGCGAAAAGATCCGCGCAGGTGCGGGCGCGGAATCGGAAACGGCCCCGGAATCGGCAACGGAAACGGAATAATCCCCCAGGCGGACGTGGCACCCGGGGTGCCACGTCCGCCGCCGGCATCGTCCCGTGCCACAGTCAGCCACTGCAGACGCCGACCGGGACCTCATCGATACCTTCCTTGATGCGCTGTGGATGGAGCGTGGCCTCAGCGCCAACACACTGCAGGCCTACCGCTCCGATCTTCGGCATTTCTTGCTCTGGCATAACTCCCGCGGCGGCCGGTTTGGCACCACGACTGCCGCCGATATCCAGGCATTCCTGGCGGCGCAAGGCGGGCGTTCAGTGCGTACGGTGGCGCGCCGCCTATCCACGCTGCGGCGCCTGTTTCAATTCCTGCTGCGCACCGGACGTATGCCCATTGATCCCACCGCCGTTGTGGAATCTCCGCGGCTTGGCCGCTCCCTGCCCAAATCCCTGACTGAGGGGGAAGTAGAAGCATTGCTGCAGGCGCCGGATTTGCAGACGGATGCCGGCATCCGGAATCGGGCCATGCTGGAACTGCTTTACGCCACCGGATTACGCGTTTCCGAACTGGTCGGGCTGCGCATGGATCAGATAAACCTGCGCCAAGGCGTGGTCCGGGTTCTGGGCAAGGGTGACAAGGAGCGCCTGGTGCCGTTGGGAGAGGAGGCCGTGTCCTGGCTCGAGCGTTACCTCAGCGCGGCCAGATCCGCATTGCTGCACCATCAACCGAGCGCCACGCTGTTCCCAGGTAACCGCGGCACACCGCTGACCCGGCAGGCCTTTTGGCACGCCATCAAACGCCATGCCCGGAAGGCAGGCATGTCCGGCAATATCACCCCGCATGTCTTGCGCCATGCGTTTGCGACGCATCTGCTTAACCATGGTGCCGACCTGCGCGTGGTGCAAATGTTACTCGGCCACGCGGATATATCCACGACACAGATATATACCCATGTGGCGCGGGAGCGGCTGAAGAAATTGCACGCTGAGCATCACCCCCGCGGCTGAACGGCATCGTCCCTTCAATGCCGCACTGGCGGTACTACCGAAAGAACTTCCTCCAGCGTCGTCAGACCCTCGGCGATTTTCAGCGCACCACTGAGTCTCAGGGTGCGTAATTTCTTTTTCACGGTCAGGGAATGGAATGCCTGCAGGTCCGCCCCGGAATTAATCAGGGTGCGAAAGTCATCGTCGATCATCAGCGACTCATAAATGCCGATTCGGCCCCGGTAGCCTGTATGCCGGCATTCGTCGCAGCCGACGGCCTGATAGGCGGCTTTCGGTGCGGTCATGGACGCCGGTTCCACCAGGCTTTGCCAGGCGGCGGCATCCAGAGGGCCGGGCTTGCGGCAGTGGGGACAAAGGGTGCGTATCAGCCGCTGGGCAATGACACCAAGCAGCGTGGCGGCGATGAGATAAGGCTGCGCCCCGATGTCGACGAGCCGGGTTATCGTGGCCGGGGCATCATTGGTGTGCAGGCTGGACAACACCAAGTGCCCGGTAAGTGCGGCCTGTATCGCCACCTCAGCCGTTTCCCGGTCGCGGATCTCGCCGATCATGATCACGTCCGGATCCTGTCGCAACAGCGTGCGCACGCCGGTGGCAAAGGTTACATCGATAACCGGCTGCACCTGCATCTGGTTGAATTGCCCGTCCACCAGTTCAATCGGATCCTCAATGGTGCAGACGTTGATCTCGGGCCTGGCGATGTGCTTGAGCGCGGAATACAACGTGGTCGTCTTGCCGGAGCCGGTGGGACCGGTTACCAGCACGATACCGTGTGGATTCGCGACCATTGTTTCCCAATGATTCTGCTCGTAGGGTGTAAAGCCAAGGTCTGCAAATGACTTCACCAGCATTTCGGGGTCAAAGATACGCATGACCAGTTTTTCCCCGAACGCGGTGGGCATGGTCGACAGCCGCATTTCAACCTCATTGCCGCTCGGGGCCTTGGTCTTTATACGTCCGTCCTGGGGACGCCGCTTATCGGTGACATCCATGCGCCCCAGGGACTTCAGCCGGCTGGTAATTCCCCCCATCAGCGCCAGGGGGAATTCATGCACGGTGTGCAGCAGGCCGTCAATGCGGAAGCGCACGCGCCCGTTTTCGCGCCGGGGTTCAAGGTGGATATCACTGGCGCGCTGCTCGAAGGCAAATTGAAGCAACCAGTCAACCACGCTGACAATATGCCGATCATTGGCATCGGGTTCCCCGACCTTTCCCACCTCCATCAATTGTTCAAAATTCTGGACGCCGCTCAAAGTTTGCCTGCGGGCGTCGGATACCGCCCCGAGGATGGACTTGCTGATGCCGTAAAACTCAACCAGATAGCGGTCCAGATCATTGGGATTGATGATCACGCGCTTTATGCGCATGCGGGTGGTCCGCTCCAGTTCGCCTTCCCACCCGAGGACGAACGGTTCACATGTTGCGACGGTAAGTTCTGTCTCGCTGACCTCTACTGGAAGTATCTTCAGCTTGGCCGCGTAGGCCTGCGATACCACGGCAGTGACACGGTTAACGTCAACCTTCAACGGGTCGATGCGCAGGTAGGTTTGCCCGGACTTGCCGGCCAGCCAGCGCGTCAGCTGTTCCAGTGTCAGTGGATAGGGGGGGCGGGTGCTGCTCTGCCAACCCTGTTCGGCCACAATCACCAGTGGGTGGCGGGTGTCGTCGGGGCGCACCAGGGTTCGAAATTGGGCCAGTTGCTGGGCGGAAATCACGCCCTCCTTACGCAGGTTTTCGAGCACGAAGTCGAGCTGGACTTTCCCTTCGGTCGCAGGGGCGCGGGCGGTTTTCATGGCTGATTCCAGGCTGAACGAGTGAGTGCCATTTTGGTCTGATAACATACATTAAATCGACCACAGGGGCCTATGCCGGCCGGGCGGAGTCAATGAGTTTTGTAAACATTAGCATTAACAAATTGGGTGCCTTGGGAATTGCGATGCTGATTCTGGGTCTGCCGGCGCTGGGGGCAGATGCGCAGCCGGCAGCCGATGCGAAACTTGCCGCCAGGCTGAAAGAGGTTTTCCCCGGCCTGCCGGTGTCCAGGATTGCTCCCGCCCCGGTGCCGGGATTGTTTGAGGTCCTGATCGGAACGGATGTCTTTTACCTTACCGCAGACGGCCGTTACCTGTTGCAGGGGGATCTGCTTGACCTGGTGGAGCGTCGTAATGTGACCGAACAGCAGCGCTCAGCCATGCGCGCGAAGAAAATCAGCGAGGTACCGCTCACCGACATGATCGAGTTTGCGCCGGCCAATCCGAAACATGTGGTCTATGTGTTTACTGACATTGATTGCGGTTATTGCCGGCGCCTGCATCGTGACATGCCGGAAATAAACAAACGCGGCATCGCCGTGCGCTATCTCGCATTCCCCCGTGCCGGTGTCGGCTCCCCCGCGTTTACGCAGATGGAATCCGTCTGGTGTTCGACTGACCGACGCAAGGCGCTTACCGCAGCAAAATCAGGAGCGCCAGTGGCGGTAAAAAACTGCGCCAATCCGGTTGGCAAGCAATATGCACTTGGAGAAACCCTCGGCGTTCACGGTACGCCGGCCATCTACACTAGCGAAGGGCGGTCGCTTCGGGGCTACATGCCGCCGTCCGAACTCCTGGACGCGGTGACAGGGAAGGATAAAGATCTCTGAGATGTTCTGGCTGCCCAGCAAGCGATTACAGCCCGGTGACGGACCGGAGCACGACCAGTATCTTCGAGCCATCCTTTTCCTGATACTCCACCTGGACCGGCAAATACTGGAATCGCGGCGCACACCATAATGTTGTGATCCGATCATCTCCGAGTTTCTGGTGTCGAAATTTCATGGATTGAAATTGGCCCATTGGCGTCTTGATGGATTCTTCGCCCAAGGGTTCGATTTCATAAATTTTGATCTTCCCGCCGTCCGCCACAGTGTATTTAAGGTCCTTGCCGCCGGCGCGCAGATCCGTCATCAGCGCGAACTGGTAAAGCAACTTGTCCACCACCTGCGGCACAGCGGGCATGCGCCAGGATTCGCCGTTGATGTTATCGGTGATGCGCCGGGTATCCCAATCGAACCGCACTGCCACGTTTCGATTCTTTTTGCCGCTGCGAGTATAGGTGTAGGCAAGCGACCGTAATATGCCATCCGCCACGTTCCAGCGGCTTTCCTCTTCAATCTTATCCTTGCGCACCAGAGAGAAAAGTCCGGTCGTGTGGGTAGAGGAGCGAAACACATGGTTTCCATCGGCGCCCGTTTCCATGACGCGGCGCATTTCCGCAACTTTGACGCCACGATTGTAGAGGTTGTACTCAGCCGTGAATTGTGGCGGCCAGGAAGGACCATATAACGGCGTTGCCGGCATGTCGGCTGCCGCGGCAGTCCATGCCATGGCCATGGCTAGCAGGGCCGTGGCGGCCGTGCGGCCGCTGGTTCCGTGGTAACATCGCCCAAGAGAAAGCATGCCTAATTTGACCGCAAATCCACGTTAAATGCTGCAGCAATTTCAACCAAGGGATGGCGCGCGGGTCCTGGTGGTCGGCGATGTCATCCTGGATCGGTACGTTTACGGCGTGAGCGAGCGCATTTCGCCCGAGGCCCCGGTGCCTGTGGTAAGAGTCACGGCAACGGAAGAGAGACCGGGTGGCGCGGCAAATGTTGCCTTGAACGTCAAGAGTCTGGGTGTGGACGCGCAACTGCTCGGCATCACGGGCATCGATGCGGCAGCGGCGACCCTCGAGCAGCAACTGGCAGGCGCGGGCATCCGCTGCGAATTTGTCGCGCAAACCGGATTTCCCACGATCACCAAGGTGCGTGTCATCAGCCAGCATCAGCAATTGCTGCGCTTGGATTATGAATCGGAATATGCGCCATCAGACGGGCTTATGTCCCGTTTTGCACAACTGCTGCCTGGTTCCGCCTGCGTGGTTCTGTCGGATTACGCCAAGGGCAGTCTGGGCGCCGTGCAGAATCTAATCGGTCAGGCGGCGGCAGCCGGCGTGGCGGTGCTCGTGGACCCCAAGGGCATCGATTTCAAACGGTACCGCGGTGCCACCCTGTTGACACCCAATCAGCGTGAATTTGAGGCGGTCGCGGGTAAATGCCGGGACGACGGGGAATTGGAATCACGCGGCCGGACGATGTGCAGGGAACTGGATCTGAAAGCATTACTCATCACCCGGGGTGAGCGCGGTATGACATTGATTGAAACAGGCTCCGGCGCGGCGTTACACCTTCGTGCGCGAACGCATGAGGTGTTTGATGTCACCGGTGCCGGTGACACGGTTATTGGCGTCACTGCCGCCGGACTGGTCTCGGGGTATGAGTTGGCGCACGCGGTGGAGTTCGCCAATGCGGCTGCGGGCATCGTGGTTGAGAAATTGGGCACTGCCGCAATCAGCCTGGCGGAATTGAATCGGGAGCTGACACCCGTGACCCCTGCCGCACGCCGGGTGCTGGAACCGGACCGGGTTGCCGGCATTGTGCAGGTGGCGCGGGAGCAGGGTGAGCGCATCGTCCTGACGAACGGGTGTTTTGACCTGCTCCACCCCGGCCATGTGGAGTACCTGGAACAGGCGCGCCAGCTCGGCGATCGATTGCTGGTGGCGGTGAATTCCGACGCGTCGGCGACGCGGCTCAAGGGTGCGGGAAGGCCGATCAATTCGCTGGCATCGAGAATGCGATTGCTTGCCGCCCTGGCCTGCGTGGACTGGGTGACGTGGTTCGATGAGGACACACCGGCTGAACTGGTGGCGCGCGTGCGGCCGGACCTGTTGGTCAAGGGTGGCGACTACCGTATAGACCAGGTGGCGGGCGCGGCGACGGTGCAAGGATATGGAGGAAGGGTGGAAGTGCTGCCGTTCCTGGCCGGGCATTCCACCTCCAGCATGGTCGCGACGATTGTCGCGGGGACCCGAAAATGATCGTGGTAACCGGCGGGGCGGGATTTATCGGCAGCAATCTGGTGCGCGGACTGAATGCCATCGGGCGCGAAGACGTGATCGTGGTGGATAACCTGTCCGGCGACCGGAAATTTAAAAACATTGCGGACTGCCGGATTGCGGATTACCTGGACCTGGAAACGTTTCGTGCGCGCATCGCCATCCGGAGCACAGCCCTGCCTGAAGTGAAGGTCATTTTGCACCAGGGTGCGTGCACCGACACCACGGAGTCGAATGGTCGTTACATGCTGGACAATAATTATGCCTATTCCAGGGAATTGCTGGAATATTGCGCGCAGTCCGGGATCCGGTTCATTTACGCTTCCAGTGCCGCGGTTTATGGAACGGGTGTAAACTTCGAGGAAGCGCCTGTAAATGAGCGCCCCGTCAATGTCTATGGGTATTCGAAGAAACTCTTCGATGACGTGGTCAGGGGGGAAAACGCACGGTCGGAAAGTCAGGTCGCGGGATTGCGGTATTTCAATGTCTACGGACCCGGGGAACGGCATAAGGGGCGAATGGCGAGTGTGGCACTGCATCTACACGGCCAGTTGCGCTCAACCGGAGTCGGGAGGCTGTTCCGGGGAAGCGGTGGCTACGGTGACGGCGAACAACGCAGGGACTTCGTTCATGTGGACGATGTAGTCGAGGTTAATCTTTGGTTGCTCCAACACCCCGAGGTTTCGGGGATATTCAATGTCGGGACCGGGGTCAGCCGCAGCTTCAACGATCTGGCTGCGATTCTAATCGCCACACTGGGAACCGGCCGGGTCGAATACATTGATATGCCGGCTGACATAAGTTCGAGTTACCAAAGCTATACACAGGCGCACCTGGGGGCCTTGCGCGCCGCGGGGTACGCGGGCTCGTTCCGTACCCTGGAAGCCGGCCTCGGGGCTTATGCGGCGGACCTGAGCCGGCAAAGCCTCATGGGCTAGCCGCCCAAGACGCTGACGCTGCCGATGCTGGCAACATCCGTGCTTCGCGTGCAGCGATTCCTGTATACGCT
>MGYT01000136.1:9995-18387 GCA_001801865.1 Gammaproteobacteria bacterium RIFCSPLOWO2_02_FULL_61_13 | reverse complement strand
TTTCTGGTGACAACGGTAACGCCGACAGGCGCGGAAATGGTGTCCGCCAGATTTAATGCCGAGACTGAGCACGCGTATTTTCCGTATGACTTGCCCTGGGCTGTAGGCCGCTTCCTCGCGCGGGTGCGACCGTGCATGGTCGTGGTTCTGGAAACCGAGATTTGGCCCAATTTCTATGCGGCCTGTCACCGTGCAGGTATTCCCCTGGTAATGGTAAACGCGCGCATTTCCCCGGGTTCATTTTCAGGCTACACGCGCTTTGCGCGCTTGGCAGCCGATGCCCTGGGCAGGGTCACCTTCGTGGCAGCCCAGACGCAAACCGATGCCGATCGGTTCCAGCAACTGGGCGTTCCCGCGGGAAAGATGGGAGTGTTCGGCAATCTCAAATTCGACATCCAGATTTCCCGCAGTGTCAGTGAGCAAGGCCAAGCGCTGCGGCGCGTGTTTTCAAATGACCGGCTGATTTGGGCTGCCGCCAGCAGCCATGAAGGCGAAGAGACAATTCTTCTGCACGCCTTCAGAATTGTGCTCCGATCATTTCCCCAGTGTCTGCTGTTGCTGGCGCCGCGTCATCCAGAACGTTTTGCACACGTGGCGGAGTTATGCAGCGCGGCGGGTTTTGCGCTGACCCGTCGTTCTGAACGCCGGCCGCCTGGGGTGGATTGCAAAGTATTCCTGCTCGATTCGCTGGGAGAACTGCTTCCGTATTACGCCTGTTCGGATGTGGCATTCGTGGGTGGCAGTCTGGTCCCGGCCGGCGGCCACAATCTGCTTGAGCCCGCAAGCCTTGGCGTGCCCCTGCTGACCGGGCCGTACACCTTCAATTTCACCGAGGTTATGTTATTGCTCGCACACGCCAATGCGGTTTATGTCGTCGCGGACGCCGAGGAAATTGCCGCGCGCGTCGTGGGACTGTTTGGCGACGCCAACCTGAGGCATGCAATGGGAGAGGGAGCACGGCGGGTTTTTGACGGGAACCAGGGTACCGCGGATCGGGTCGTACAATTGCTGGTTCAGTTGCAAGCGGGAAGCCAGGTTGCAGGGACAGCGATTGGCGCCTTGTAGGTGAATTTTGCCAATCGCACCCGTCATGCTAGGTTACTTATCCTGAAACCGTCTCACATTGGGAGTTTGAAAAATGCGGATTTTTGTCTTGTCATTGCTTGTGGTTGTCACCCTGCCCGTTTATGCGGGGGATTATTCCAGCCGGACGTCGTTCACCATGGTTGCAAATTGCATGGACGAAAATGGCGGCCATACCCAGGCAAATCTTTATACGTGTTCATGCCGCGCCGATTTCATCCAGGCGGGAATGTCCGCGGAAGACTACGAGGATGCCATTACGGTTGAGCGATACAGGGATGTGCCGGCTGACAAAGGCGCTGTGTTCCGTGATTCCAAAAAGGGGCAAGTTCTGTATTCTGCCCTAAAGAAGATTCGGAAAGAGGCGGCCGAGACCTGCCCGATGGTCCGCGCCGTCACGCAAACACCGGCAACCAAGGTAGAGCACTGAGCGTGCCCTGAAGCAACTCCAGGATGGATTTGCTAAAGGTACAGCAGATTTCGCCCGCTATCCCTGTTTGCCGCTAATGGCATGCTTGGACACCCAGCTGTTATTTTGGGTGTCAGTCGCTTCAACCGTCAGGGTTCCATCGGTTTTCGGCACGAAAAAGAATCTCAGACTCGGATCCATGCTGACCGAGAACGTCAGGTCGGCGGTCATGATCTGTCTGCCGGCGAAGTCAACCTGCACATGACTGAGAAAGTGTGCCGGCGGCAACACGCGGGACCCGATTTCCATGGGTTGCAGGCCGGTGATGTTGGGGTGCTTGATCATCAACTGGACCAGATTGGGTTGGCCTAATATCAATTGTCCCACGGTTTTCATCTTCATCGCGCCCATGTTGGCGATGGAGTCGCCGATGCTTTTCGGCGGCGGAGCGGAACAGGCCCCGGAGGCACGGACAAAACTCTTGGCAAGGTAGAGCTTGCCGCTGCTGGTTTCTGCGATGGCACGAACAAAAGAGAAATCGTCCACTCGCACCCGCAGCGCGATGTCTGCGCGGCCGCTGTCCGGAGTAAGGGAGAATATTCCCACCAGTGGTACCGGGTTCTTGTCGATGAAGACGTGGATTTTTTGCACAAAACTGTCCTGCGCTTGAGGCGACTTGACGTGCAGGGATATGGGAACCACGGCAGCGTCTTCAGCGCGATACGGGGCCTTGATCGTAATTAGGTCGTGACCTGCGCCTTCGAGTATTTCACGATCCGCAAAAAACGCCGGACGGATTTGCTCCAGCCACAACGATTCGGAAGTCTGTTCACGCCAATCTGATGGAGCAACGTCGGCGCGTGCGGAGACAGTTCCGAAAAGGCACATCCAGACTGCGATTCCCAGGGTCAGGGCGGATAGCGAAAAGGCTTGTTTCATGGGTTGCACTCCATTCGGGTTCGGCGCTGAAGCGAACCTTCAACGGTTACGCTGTTAGTCTATTGATACGCATTATAGGACCGGCGGGTCGGTACCTAGTGCCCTTTCCAGTGACGGTATCGAAGCATACGGGTTCAATGGGCGCCGCCCGCGAATCTGCTAGCGTAGAATGCACCTCATAAACATAGAGTAACCTACTGAAACAATTAGTTAATATTGAAAACGCACATTTGCAAGTTTTAAGTGTGTGTTTTTACTGGAATTTGCCTTGCGTCCCCTGGGGAAATTTCCTAGACTCCAAGTGCTTGCAGATGATTTATAGTGGGATATAAGAAGAGTAGTTCCGGTCCCGGGGGTGGGTCACGGAGCAAAATAATTCTGGTCAGGGGAACGTAATCTGCGGTGTTCACTTCCGGCCAGCCAAAGTGCAGAATAAGCACGGTTTTCCTGGGTCGCTCAAAAATAGAAAAATCGAGTTGATGACCATTACGTCCATTCCTGTCGCCGCTTTGCGCCGCTATTCCGCGGGCGCAGTACCTGAACCGTTTTCGTTTTCACCTTTGCCCGGCTTTTGATCTCGAGCCGGGGGAAGGCTGTGTGCTTTTCAGAGATCAGTTTGGTTAACCAACTAGAACGAGGAGGAGGTCATGCGTAAATTGTCTAAATGGATGATTGCCGCTCTGGCCCTGGCAGTTCCTCTGTCCGCTTCCGCTAATGATGCAGTCAAGAAGCTGACCGAGAATCCGAACTACTGGGCGTACCCAGGTGGCAATTACATGAATTGGCGTTACTCAGCGTTGGATCAAATCAACAATAAGAACGCCAAGAGCATTGTGACCGCGTGGACGTTTTCAACTGGACGTCTGCAAGGTCATGAAGGTGGTCCATTGGTCCTGCCCGGCAGCGCAACCGGGTTGGGCAGTGATCACCTTTACATTCATTCTTCTTTCCCCAACGACGTTTTCGCCATCAATCTGGAAGACCTGACCATTACCTGGGCCTTCGAGCCACAGCAGAATGAGAAGGAAACCGTTCCAGTAATGTGCTGCGACATCGTCAATCGTGGTCTTGGCTTTGGTGACGGGAAAATCCTTTTGCAGCAGGCGGACACGCTGTTGGTGGCGCTGAATGCGAAGGACGGCAAGGTGGTTTGGAAAGCCGAGAACGGCCGTGACATCGGTTACGGTCCGAAGGCTGGAAACACCACAACCAATGCCCCGCATGTCATCAAGGACAAGGTCTTCACGGGTTGCTCCGGCGCCGAGTTCGGCGTGCGTTGCTGGATTGCCGCTTTCAATCTGAAGGACGGCAAACTGGCGTGGCGCGGCTTCAGCATGGGCCCGGACAGCGATATCATTCTTGACCCGAACAAGTCAATGTCCATGGGCAAGCCGGTTGGCAAGGATTCCTCCTTGCGTACCTGGTGCGCCGAGGGTGACTGGGACAAGAACGAACTGCGTGCCAATGATCAGGGCAAGCGCGAGTGCAGCAAGCGCGGTGATCAGTGGAAGCAGGGCGGCGGCTCGACTTGGGGCTGGTGGCCGGCGGATTTTGGCAAGAACCTGATGTATTACGGTAACGGCAATCCCGGCACCTGGAACCCGGTTGTGCGTCCGGGCGATAACAAGTGGTCCATGAGCATCTGGGCCCGCGACATCGACACGGGCATGGTCGCCTGGGTGTATCAGATGACCCCGCACGATGAGTGGGACTTTGACGGTGTCAACGAGATGATCCTGGCCGACATGAAAGTGAAGGGCAAGGACACCCCGGCGCTGGTTCACTTCGACCGTAACGGTTTCGGCTACACGCTGAACCGTCACACGGGTGAGGTGTTGGTTGCTGAGAAGTATGACCCGGCGGTCAATTGGGCCACGCATGTGGACATGAAGACCGGCTATCCGCAGGTCGTGAATCAGTACAGCACGGACTTCAACGGTGAGGACGTCGTCTCCAAGGACGTCTGCCCCGCCGCTCTGGGTACCAAGGACGAGCAGCCTGCGGCATACAGCCCGAAGACTGGTCTGTTCTATGTCCCCACCAACCACGTCTGCATGACCTATGAACCGGTCAGCTACGCGGCGGGTGGTAATCACTATGTCTCCGGTCAGGCGTTCGTGAATGCGAACCTGACGATGTATCCGGCGGGCGCAGTGATGAAGGATGGCACAGAGAATATGGGCAACATGATTGCCTGGGACGCCGACAAGGGTAAGATTGTCTGGTCGATTCCGGAGCAGTGGTCCGTATGGAGCGGTGTGCTTTCCACGGCTGGTGACGTAGTGTTCTATGGCACCCTGGATGCGTGGGCCAAGGCAGTCGATGCCAAGAGTGGCCAGCTGCTGTGGAAGTTCAAGGCGCCCTCGGGCATCATCGGCAACTTCAATTCCTGGAAGCACAAGGACAAGCAGTATGTCGGCGTGTTGACGGGTATTGGCGGTTGGGCCGGTGCCGTGGTTGCCATCCCGGGCCTCGCGGCAGCGCCTGATACTGCGGCGCTGGGTGCGGTCGGTGGCTATCGCAAGCTGCTGACTCAGTCCCGTAATGGCGGCACCTTGATGGTGTTCAGCCTGCCGTAAGCCTGGCTCAGCTGCAAAGCTGAATTAGGTTGATATATTCGGGTCCCCGGCGCCAATGCAGGCGCCGGGGACTCTTTCATTTTAGGCTGGTGAATAAGGCGCGGACGCTGAACGGGTCGGTAACCGCAGGTCAATCCGGAACCGGCGCAAGTCCCCTGTGTCATAGGTGTTGGCGCAGGTCACTGCCGGTAAGCGGCAAGGCAAGGGATGATGAGATTTGTTGACACGAAGGGCGATAACCTCTTTAATTTCCGCCCCTAATTCCGGGTGGGGTCCGCCGACGACACACCCAGACTGAAGCCAATCCGATAATTTCAACTTCTCGCGGGAGATCCATTTACATGAAGCCTTCTACTCACTTTTCACTGTTTGTCGCGCTTTTTCTTGCGCTTTCCCCGGTCATTGTTTCCGCCCAGGAGACGCATGAAATTAATGCGCAGGCGCGAGTGTTCGCACCAGACATTCTTTACGTTCAGCCCGGCGATGCGATCCAGTGGGTAAACATGGCCGTCGGCGGCCACGATTCAGTCTCCATCGAGGGATTGATACCAGAAGGCGCAGAACCCTGGCGCAGCCAGATTGGCGAGAATTTCGGCATCACCCCGACGGTCGAGGGTGTATATGCCTATGTTTGCGAGCCCCATATCGGTTTCGGAATGATGGGTGTGATCGTGGTCGGCAAGCCGGTCAATATTGATGCCTCAATGGCTTTTGCCCAGGAGAAACTGCAGGGACCCTATCGCCGTATTATCGGCAAGCTGTTGAAGGTTCAGCAGGATGCCAAGAAGTGATTTTGAAGTGACCAGCACGGCGCGGAACGAACTGTGCAGGAGCGGATGGCCGATGTTGTCGAGGGTGGTGGCCAGCGTTGCTGTTTTAGCCGTGATCACGGCGAATGTCGCCTCGGCGGAGGAAACTCCCGCCGGCGAACCGCTCAAGGTGTGCGCGGATCCCTACATGCTGCCGTTTTCGAACGAGGCTGGCGCCGGTTACGAAAACAAGATTGCGGAATTATTCGCGACGAAACTGGGCAAAACGCTTGAATACGAATGGTTCCCGCAGCGCCAGGGGTTCATTCGCAATACGCTGCGCGCCGAGGATGACGACGGGAAGTTCAAGTGTGATCTGGTGATGTCCGTCCCGGATCACTTTGAATTGGCGGCAACAACGGAACCCTACTATGCCTCGACGTATTACCTGGTAATTGCCAAGGGGCGGGGTCTCGACGATGTGTCCACTCCGGAGATGCTGGGAAAGGTTGTCGCCGATGGACGCCCGGCTAAGATTGCCGTGGCGGATCAAGGGCCGGGCCAATTGTGGGTGTTTCGAAATAATCTGATGGGCAACATGGTGCCGTATGTTGGGCAATCAGGCGACCCGAAGGTGAATCCGGGCGAGACCATCATGCGCGATATTGCATCGGGCACGGTGGACGTCTCGGTGGTCTGGGGACCGACTGCCGGCTACTATGCAGGCGTTCTGGCCAAGGAGGCGCAGTTCATCCTGCTTCCCTTGCGCAATGACCCTGAATATCCGGATATGCCGCTTGAATACAACATGTCCATGGCGGTGCGGCATGGTGAAAAGGAGTGGCTTGCCACCGTCAACAACCTGCTGCGAGAAAATGCGGCGGATATCGAGAAGATCATGAAAGGATTGAATATTCCGCTGATACCGGTGACCAAGCGTGCGGAACAAGACGATGATTAACCTGCAGCGTGAGCTGGTAAACTTCGCTATCTCCATGCTGCTGGTGACGGGCACGGCGCATGCGGCCGACGGCGTCGCTGTCCCCGCCGCAGTTGAGGTCGACGGCGCAACCATCGGCCGCCTGGGAGATCCCGCCGTGGTCAACCCGCATCAATACAAATTCTCCGAGGCGGAAAGCGGTCTGTGGTTGGCGGACCACCTGCAGAACATCAGCAAGCCGACCCGTCTCAAGTATGAATTTGTGCGGAGCGGGACTTACGAGGAAGGGTTCGCGGATGTGGTTCTCGTGGACATCAAAAAGCTGAACGACGATGGCAGTAAAAATGCCGACATGCAGTTCTTTACCGGCGAACGCGCGCAACCATTCTCCCCGGATACGGTCACGGAAATCCGCGGGAATCCGGTGCTCGGGGTCTACATGCGCGGCGATGTTTATGACATGAGCCGGTTGACCGATGGAAGTTGGCGCTACTTCCAGCGTCGCATCAAACTGGCACTGTCCGAGTCGGCAACCGTTGAGCCGGTCGAGATTGCCTTTGCGGGCAAGAAGGTAAAAGCACTGCGAATCGTCATTACCCCTTTTGCAAAGGATCCACACCGAGCCCAGTTTGAGCAATTCACCGGTAAACGCTACGAGTTCACTCTGTCCAAAGAGGTACCGGGAACGTTGTATGAGATTCGCTCCGTGGTTCCAGGCGCTTCGGCTGCCGATGCGCCGCTATTGGAGGAGCGCCTGACCCTGACCCAGGTTGGGGCAGTTGGCGCCGCCGGAGCCAGTCCTTAAGCCATTTCCTCCCGCCGGCGGGCAGTTGCCGGATCTTCCTCTCCCGCGGGCGCGACCCGCACCGCGCAGAACTTGAACTCGGGTATCTTGCCGATCGGGTCCAGTGCCGGGTTGGTAAGCAGGTTGGCCGCCGCTTCGTAGTAACAGAATGCCATGAATACCGTTTGACGTTGCAAGCCGGCGTCCGCGCGCGCGCGCGCACTGATTCCCCCACGGCGTGATTCAACCTTGATGTAGTCTCCAGAGCCAATTCCAAGGTCATCCAGATTATCCGGGTGCATTGACACAGTGGGGACCGGCTCCAGTGCGTTCAATACCGTGGCGCGCCGGGTCATGCTGCCGGTATGCCAGTGTTCCAGTTGTCGTCCGGTAATTAAGACGAATGGATAGTCCGCGTCGGGAAGTTCGCTGGCGGGACGATACTCCGTTGGGACAAAGCGGCCCAGTGAGTCGTCCGTGGGGAACGTGTCCTGAAAGATGATCGGCTCTCCAGGAGCGCCTTCCTCACGCAGTGGATAGGTGAGCGACTGTTCCGTCTCCAAGCGTGACCAGGTCATTCCGGCCATGCTCGGTACTGCCTTCCGTATCTCCGTAAAGACCTGCTCCGGCGACTGCTCCGGCCAGATCAGTCCCAGCCGTTTGGCGATTTGCTGGATGATCCAGAGATCCTGTCTTGCGTCTCCAGGGGGTTGAATCGCCTGCCGCCCAAGCTGCACCCGGCGATCCGTGTTGGTGAAGGTGCCGGTTTTCTCCGGGCATGCCGATGCCGGCAGAATGACGTCGGCATAGCCGGCGGTTTCAGTGAAGAAGATGTCTTGCACAACAAGGTGCTCAAGCCTGGCGAGTGCCTCCCGGGCATGATTCAGATCCGGATCCGACATGGCGGGA
>MGYT01000136.1:0-9951 GCA_001801865.1 Gammaproteobacteria bacterium RIFCSPLOWO2_02_FULL_61_13 | reverse complement strand
ACCATGGGAATAAGACCGACATCCGAGGCGCCCTGGACGTTGTTCTGGCCGCGCAGGGGATGCAGACCGGTGCCTGGACGTCCGATTTGGCCGGTGAGCAGGGCCAGGGAGATGAGGCAGCGGGCATTATCCGTGCCGTGTGTGTGCTGGGAAATGCCCATACCCCAAAAAATGATTGCCGATTTGGCATTGGCGTAGCAGCGCGCAACCGTCCGTAAGGTCTCCGCGTCTATGCCGCAGATTGGGCCGACTTTATCCGGATCAAAATCCTTTACCGATTTCTTGAGCGCCTCGAAGCCGTCCGTGCGGGTGCGCACGAATTCGGCATTAAAGAGGTTCTCCTTAATGATTGTATGCAGCAGGCTGTTCAGCATCGGCACGTCCGTGTCGGGTCGAAACTGGAGGAAATGCGTGGCATGCCGCACCAGTTGATGCCGGTAGGGGTCCAATACGATCAGCGTCTTTCCGGCCTTCGCGGCATTCTTGATGAAGGTTGCCGCCACCGGATGGTTGACCGTGGGGCGCGCACCAATAACGATGATTACGTCGGCGTCCGCCACATCGGAGACCGGATTGGACACCGCGCCGGAACCGATCGCGCCCAGCAATGCGGCAACGGATGAAGCGTGGCAAAGCCGCGTGCAGTGGTCAACGTTATTGGTGCCGAACCCGGTACGCACCAATTTTTGAAAAAGGTACGCCTCTTCATTGCTGCCCTTGGCGGACCCGAAACCCGCCAGTGCGTTGGGGCCGCTCCGATCACGCAAGCCCGTCAGGCCCCGGGCGGCGGCATCCAGAGCCTCCGCCCATGTGGTTTCCCGAAAGTGCGTGCCGATTTCAGACTGTTCCAGGAGGCGCGTGACCTTGGCAACCCCCGCGCGGCGAATGAGGGGTTTCAAGAGTCGCTCTGGGCTGTGCACATAGTCAAAGCCATAACGGCCCTTGACGCATAAGCGGCCATGATTTGCCGGCCCGTCCCGGCCTTCCACTTTGACTATTTTTTCATCGCGAATGTGAAACTTGAGCAGACAGCCGACGCCGCAGTAGGGGCACACGGAGTCCACGCTTCGGTCTGCTTTCCCCCTGGCCTGTGGGTGGGCCGGCATCAGCGCACCGGTGGGACATGCCTGCACGCATTCACCGCAAGCAACGCAGGTGCTCTCGCCCATGGGGTCTTCAAGGTCGAAAACGATACGGGCGTTATCGCCACGGCCGGCGTAACCAATAACGTCATTTACCTGCTCTTCCCGGCAGGCCCGCACGCAGCGCGTGCATTGAATACAGGCGTCGAGATTGACCGCGATGGCGGGGTGGCTGAGGTCAAAACGCGGCTGAAGCCGTCCCGGAAACCTCGGATCGGACACGTTCAGCGCCGCCGTCCAATGATCCAGTTCGGACTCGTTGGAATAGGGTGACAGCCCCTGGTCCGGCATGTCGGACTTTAAAAGTTCCAGCACCATGCGTTGGGAATGCGTCGCTCGCGCACTGTCCGAACGCACCTTCATGTCGGATCGTGGCGTACGGACACAGGCCGGGGCCAAAACGCGCTCGCCTTCGATCTCAACTACGCAGGCGCGGCAGTTTCCGTCCGGTCGATAGCCTTCCTGGTAACAAAGGTGCGGGATCGCAATGTCATGCCGTTGGGCGCACTGCAGGATGGTTTCCTGCGGGTGTGCCTCCAGCTCAGTTCCATTCAGTGTGAAGCGGGTCATTTAAGGGTGCGCCCCGGAAAACTCCTGGGGGAAGTATTTCATTGCGCACAGCAGAGGATTGGGCGCCGCCTGACCGAGGCCGCAAATGGAGGCGTCCACCATGACTTGCGCGAGTTCCTTGAGAAGCTCTGTGTCCCATTGCTTCGCTTGCATCAGCGCAACGGCCTTGGCAGTACCGACGCGGCACGGAGTGCATTGTCCGCAGGATTCGTCACGAAAGAACTCCATGGCATTCAATGCCAGGTCGCGGGCGTGATCCTGACGCGAGAAAACGACAACGGCGGCAGAGCCGATAAAACAACCATGGGAATTGAGCGTGTCGAAATCCAGCGGCAGGTCGCCCATGGCTGCCGGCAGCATTCCGCCGGACGCTCCGCCGGGAAAATACCCGTAAAATTCATGGCCGGGCAGCATGCCGCCGCAATACTCGTCAATGAGTTCGCGCACGCTGATCCCTGCCGGAGCAAGGTGCACGCCAGGTTTGGTTACACGCCCGCTGACGGAAAACGACCTTAACCCGGTGCGGCCGCGGCGCCCTGCGGATGCGAACCATGCCGGACCCTTCTCGACGATATCGCGCACCCAGTAAAGCGTCTCCATGTTGTGCTCAAGTGTCGGTCGTCCAAACAGTCCGACTTCGGCAACGAAGGGAGGGCGCAGGCGTGGCATGCCGCGTTTGCCCTCGATGGACTCAATCATGGCCGACTCCTCGCCGCAGATGTATGCCCCGGCGCCACGACGCAGATGAATGTCGGGCAACGGGCAGGGCGGAGATTTCTGCAGTAATGCAATCTCCCTGATCAGAATCGCACGGCAGGCGGCATATTCATCCCTGAGATAAATGTACACAGCGTCCGCCTCGATCGTCCACGCGGCAATCATTGCTCCTTCAAGAAAACGATGCGGATGGCGCTCAAGATAATGGCGATCCTTGAACGTGCCAGGCTCACCTTCATCAATGTTCACTGCCAGCAACCGGGGTTTGGGTTGCTGGCGCAGGATTTCCCATTTTTTCCCGGCGGGGAACCCGGCGCCACCAAGCCCGCGCAAACCCGAATTCTTCAACGCCTCTATGATCGTCTCCCGGGGCAGCTCCCCGCCGTGACATCGGCGCAACAATTCATATCCGCCACCCTCGCGATAGGCTGAAAGTCCTTCGGCCCCGGTTTCCGTGGCGGCGGTTTCCCCCGCCGTCACGGCCTTGCTGACGATTTCCGCATTCGCGTTACCGATGGTGTTGTGATGGACGACGGCGACGGGGGCGCTGGCGCATCGACCGACACAGGGCGCCGGGATGACGCGCACTTTCGGAGATAGCCGGGCATTCAATTCGGTCAGGAGTTGGGCGGAACCAAACAGGGAACAGGTCAGGGACTGACATACGCGGACGGTGACCGCAGGCGGGGCATCAGCGCCGGTCTCTACCACGGTGAAGTGATGGTAGAAGCTGGCAACTTCATAAACCTCGGTCATGGCCATCTTCATCTCATCCGCCAGTGCGACAAGGTGCTCCTTGGGCAGGCACCCAAACCGATCCTGGATCAGGTGTAGATGCTCAATCAGGAGATCGCGGCGCCTGGGGGCGGACGCAAGCAATTTTCGAACCTCAGCCAGTGCGGCAGGGGACACCTCCCGCCCACGCGTGTCCCGCCCGCTCGAAGTGCCGGCCGGCTTGCTCATTTGGTTTGGCCCTGACTGCCATTCAGCAGCACCAGGATCTCTCCTTTGCCGCCCACGGACAGATCCCCCGCCATCCGGATTGCTTCGGGACCAAAACTCCTGAAGAGCGCCAGTCGCGTCTGCACCGTCCCCAGTTGCTTGAACAGTAACCGCAGAAATTCCATCTTTAGTGCCCCGGCGCTGCGGAATCCGGTTGGCATTGCCGCCGGTTTGCGTCCCATGACCAACGTGCCACGCCGCATGCCGATGCCGATATGCGGTCCGGTGCGGCCCATGGCGATGATGGTGCCCGCCCGCATTCTGCATGCCAGGTAGGAACCTGTGTCACCCAGGGTGACAATGGTTCCGCCGCGCATACGCTCGCCGACGCGATCACCCGCGTTACCTACCACCAGGATCAATCCGCCCTTCATGCCAATCAATTGACCGGGCAGGGCGGCGCCGGCACGATCTCCCACATTGCCCTGCACGGTAATATTCCCCCCGAGCATCGAAGCGCCGACCCACTCACCTGCGTCCCCGCGGACGCGGATTTCGCCCCCCTGTATGCGCTCACCAAGGTTGTCGCCGGCATTTCCTGCGATCTCAACGCTGCCGGATTGCATCTGAAAGCCGACGCGGAACAACTGCACTGTGGCACGACGAATCCGCAGCAGACTCGCATCGCGGCCTGCGATATCGAACAGTTCGCTCACGCGGATGCGCTGGCGACCGCAGGCAAGCATGATCCTGGCAATGGCATCCCTGCCCAGGCCAGCCAGCCGATCAGGCGTCAAGGGTGACATGTCTATTCTGGCGAACGGATTGCGCCTCAGCGTCAGTGACAGGGGCGTCATTTCATAATGTCCCGCAAATGGAAATGGTATCGCCCCAGTTTTCCGCCATAGTTCCCGGCGCCAATGCGGTAGATCCCCTTCCGGGGGCCAAATTTGCATACCGCCTTTACTCCGGCGCGCATGGCCTCGCGGATCGCGGCCTCATTCAGCCCATCGATGACGATCTCCAGCACCGAACCAATATCCTCGGTGAGCATGGACTTGACCTGGCCTTTCAAGGTTGGACAAAAAATCTCATTCGTGGACGCTTGCATGAACTTGTATTTGGACCCCACTTTTGAGCCGGAACCGACAATGCCCCCGGGGAACGTCGTGACTGCGCCATGCACCGCCCGGATTGCCTTTATCGCACACTCGCAGGCAGCGAGTCCAAGTCGCGATGTCTTGGCCATGACCATGAAATTGCCTCCGCCAATGGCGGGCACAATGCCGGTCGTGTCCTGGCAGAGGAACTCCCCGTGCATGACCGGGATGCGCCAATACCGAACGCCGTTGACCTTTTTGGAAATCTGAAAGCCATCGCCAAAATAGCGCAGCGTTTTTCCAAGTGGTATCTGATCGTCGCTGTGACTTCCGGCAAAGCACGCGCTGGTCGGCGTGGTCATCACGGATTGACCGACGCGCTTGCTGACCTGCTCAATCAGTTGCTTCCTGGACATGGCAAAGATAATGACCGCGATGCCCGGGCGTCCGTCGGGTGTCTCTTCGGGGGGCAGTTCGCGCTCGATATCCGCTTCACAGCCGCAGCCGATTACTGACGAGGCGAAACCGGTCAGCGAGTTTGCGGCCCGGTACGCCCATTTCGGCGTTATCGCAGTGATGATAAGACGCGTTGCCTTCATCGGGAAGGCCTCGGCAAAAGTATTGTCGATAAGGACGCCGTTGATTCGCATGGGGTTGCCTATCCTGGGCGGCACGGATGGGTGCTGAGCGCTGTTCGGCCGTATCCAAGCAATTCATCATCGCCAAGTCGGAAATTGCCGAGCCGCACAGTGTGGAATTTTTCAAAATAACGTTGCAGACGCCGTTCAATGGAACCGTCGAATTCCGGAGTCACGCGGTGCACGACGCCTGCCGGCGAATCCGTGATGCGACCGTCCTGCACCACCAGTTTCCCGTCCTTGAACACAAAGCGCGGGCGGGAAAACATCTCTTCCCGGTTTTTGCGCGGGCGGTAAACTACCACGTCCGCGGCGGCGCCCACACCGAGATGACCACGATCATGCAGACCCAGGCTGCGTGCTGGTGCGGCACGGGTCATGATTGCGATTTCATACAGGGAATACTCGCGCGTCAGGCTGGAAAGAATGGAATGCGCGCGCGCGGCCGGGTGCAACGCCGCGAGCATCTCCAATCGAAATTCCCGATCCATCAACAGGCGGATCAGATGCGGGTACGAGGTGAACGGCGCGCCATTGGGATGATCCGTGGTCAGGAAGATACGCCAGGGGTCATTAATTAGCAGATACAGCTCCAGGCCTATGCACCATTGCAACGCATTGACATAGTTTTTATCCCGATACAGGAACGGCACAATGCCACAGCCTGCATCGCATTCAATATCCATGATGACGGTCTTTTTCGGGTGTGCATGTTTTGCTTCTCGGTGCTGCAACATCGTGTCCCCGGAGGCGGTGATGGTCTGCCCAAACATGATTTGGCCGACATCCAGGGAGATGTTCGGCGATCCGTTGATGCGCTCGGCAATGCGCGCCGCCCCGGAGGAAAATTTTCGATCCCCCTCTTTGCCGTAGGCATGGAACTGGACATGCGTCAAATGCATGCGCAAACCGTCGACCGCCGCAATGGTATCCAGCGTGGTGACGTCGTTTCCCGGGATGCCCAGATTACAGCCATGCACGTGTAATGGGTGGGGCAGGCCCAGTTCATGCACGGCCGTGCACAGGCTTTGCAGGATGCTGCGTGGCGTGATGCTGTACACGGCGTGCTGTTCGTCCAGGTCCAGCCGACGCTGGTTAAACTTGAATGCGCTTATCCCCCCCGGGTTGACTACCTTTACGCCCAGCGCCTGGGTGGCGCGAATGGTCCAGGCAACGTAATCCGTAATCAGGGACTGGTCGGCGCCTTGCGAAAGCAACTGCAGCAGGAAGTCGTCATTACCCATGAGCACATAGGCGCCGGCGTCCACGATCGGGATGTCGGCCATTTCCATGTGCGCCTGGCGCGCATTGGCCGGCAGCATCGCTGGTTCAAAACAGGCGGTAAAGCCCATCTCGGCGTAACGGTGCCCGGTGACGAAGGTGGAAGGTACGACATGTCCCGAACCGCCACGCCGATGCGGCGATGGCGCCACCGGGTCGCGCTGATGATCCTCCGGCAGGAGGATGCGGGCGATATTGACCTTGCCGCCGCCGATGTGGGTGTGGATGTCGATACCCCCGGCCATGACCACGTGTCCGCTGATGTCATACTCTCGATCGATTTTGCGCGTGGAGGCGGGGGCACGAATTATGCGGCCGTTTTCCATGAAGATATTGCGCTGTTCCCCATCGAGTCGGTGGACCGGGTCAAAGATGGTGCCATTTGTGAGTTTGATTAGCATGGACTCAGATCTTGCCGCTTATGCGGTTCAGGATTTCTGCCGCGGAGGGCAGGCTGGTGCTGCGCACCTGTCGCAGCGGCAATCCCACCACGCTATCGAGGCGGAACATCGTTCCTCCGGCGTCCACGCCGGGTGTCGACACCGGAAAGTAGACATCGGCCAAACCTGCCAGCTTGCGAGAAGGTGGCGCCAGCACAATTCTGGGTATGTTGTGCAGGCCCCCGGGAGGCGGCAATGGATGAAACGTGGAGATCCATACCAGGGCATCTGCCTCGCGGCGTTGCAATAGGGCATCGGTGGCATTGCGCGAAGGGATGTACTCCGGCGCACCGCCTGCGAAATTGACCCGCAGCGGATAGCCGGTCTGCCAGGCGCACACGTTCATGGCCGTCACCGCGCCGTCGCTGCCACCCAGAGCCAGTCCCGCCGCCCGCGTATGTTCATTAAGTGCTGTCACCAATCCGCAAATGGATTCAATGACGATATCGGCCTGATCCGGCAGCAGTTGTCCGGGTGCCCAGGCGCAAACGCTGTAGTTTGCGCTGCGCAGCAGTTCCGCCAGGCGCTTCAGCGACGGCAGTTTTCCGGCCAACGAGCGGGGCAGGCTCCCGGGTTGTCCATTGGCCAGCGCGCGCAGGGCGGCCAGCAGGTCAAGCTGGTTTTGTTTGCGGCAGGTGATGGTCAGCGCCGCGGGCAGGGCCCGCTTAAGCGCGCGGGCCTCGGCCGCCTCGCCAATGAATACCACCTTGCGCGGGCGGTTTCGATTGCGACCCATCCCCGGCCGCGGGCGCAGACAGCGTTCGATGAATCTGGGATTGACGGAGTCGCCGTCGGTTCCAAACAGGACCACCAGGTCGGCGCGATTGCGCACTTCGGTCAGCGTGGTCATGATCCAGCCGCGCCGCTGCATGACCACGGCATTGCTGGAAATGGCATTGCCATGCAAGTGGTCAACTGCGGCGCCGGCTTTCTCTGCCAGCGCCATGGCCGCGCGACACCCGGCAGCATCCGTCGCAAGGCCTGCAATCAGCGGCTGATTCGCACCGATTAATATCTGGACTGCCCGCTGTATGGCCAGATCCACCGTGCAAGGACGTCCCTGGATGCTGGCCGAAGCGGTCCCCGGCTGCTGGGCGAATCCGGCCACGGCCCAGGCGCACCCGTTCTGTACCACCTTTGCGCTTGGGCCGTTGGTTTGAACCGTCAGATCGTCACAAAGCAGGCCACAAAAGGGGCAGGTTACGTCTTTTACAGTTGCATACGTCTGCGTCATGGTCCCCTATCCCGGGGGAATCTGCGCTTGGCGCCACAGCCCCGCGAGCGATTGCTGTTAGTGGAAAACGAAAACCACGTTCCTTTGCCGATTGACCGCCAGGGACGGCGGAAGTGCGGAAAACGCATGGAGCAGTTTTCCGCTGGCGGAAATGCAGAAAATGCAGGAGCAATTTTCCGCCTCACGCCAGCAAAGCGAGCATTTCTCTGACGTCGGTGAACTTTTCCCGTGGTTTGCCGCTTTTCGCGCCGCGCGCGATCTCGGCTGCATCGATGCTCTTCCAATCAGCGAAGCTGACGGGACGGGTGTTTCGTCGTTGGAGCTGATCCTGAATCGAGGCAAATCCGGATTTTCTGCCTGCAGCAGAAAGCTTCGGGAGGTCGGCCACCAGGGAGGCTACGGTGGCCACGCTATCGGCGCGGTTGGTGCCAATGATACCGGTTGGGCCGCGCTTGATCCACCCGGCCACGTATATCTGCGGCAATTCCCGGTCATTTGCCAGGACGCGGCCGTCGCGGTTCGGGATCGTGCCGGATCGTTGATCGAATGGCAGGCCCGGCATGGGCACGCCCCGGTAGCCGATGCTGCGAAACAGCAGTCCCGCTTCCAGGTCAATGAATTGCCCGGTGCCCCGCGCCGATTGATTCATTGCAGGGCCGGACAGGGCATTCCGTTCCAGGACGATCTTCTCCACCCGGCCGTTACCCGTGATACGCGCCGGGCTTTTCAGAAAGGTAAAGACCACGCGCCGGGGGACAGCCCGCTGCGCCCGCGTGGAAAACCCGGAGAAGATTTCCACGACCTTTCTGGCGCCGGCATTTCCCGGATCGGCAATCTCGGCGGCGCTGGCTGGATTCAGACTCAACTCGGCGGGGTCAATGGCAGGGTCACAGTGTTCCAGCTCTCCGAATTCCTTCAACTCCTTGGAGGTGAATTTGGCCTGCGCCGGCCCGCGCCGGCCGACGACAAAAATTTCCTTGATCCTGCTGGCACGCAGCGCCTCGAGCGCATGCTCCGCGATGTCTGTGTGGGACAGTTCCGCGGGGGTCTTGGCGAGTATACGGGCGACGTCGGCGGCCACGTTACCCTGGCCGATGATGACCGCGCGCTCGTGGGACAGGTCGAACTCGTGGGCGCGATAATCAGGATGACCGTTGTACCACCCGACAAACTCAGTGGCCGTATAGCTGCCGGGCAGCCCTTCGCCTTCAATCCCCAGGGATTTGTCCGCTTCCGCACCGCAGGCCAGCAGCACAGCGTGGTACCCCTGGCACAGCTCCTCCACGGTAATGTCTTCCCCCACCCTGACATTGCCTTGGTAGCTGTAGCCGGGCATTTCCGCAATGCGCGTGTATACCTCGATGACCTGCTTCAGCCTGGCGTGGTCTGGCGCCACGCCGCTGCGCACCAGTCCGAACGGCACCGGCAGGCGTTCCAGCATGCTGATCTCGACCGCGAGGCCGGATTTGAGCAGGGCCTCCGCGGCGTAAAATCCGCTCGGGCCGCTGCCGACGATGGCAACCTTTAACGGCAGGCCAGGCGTCCCCAACTTGTCAGACAAGAAATTCCGCCTGCATTAGATGCGCTGGATGCCGGTTACTCAGAATCCGAGCGCCGTCTTGCGTTCCTCGGCCCCCGGCAGTGGATCCATTTGTTCGCTGCACACTGGCAGTTCCTTGGACCGTTGCGCGTTGATCTCGATCCAGTTGCGCTTGTCCTCCGGCAGGTCGTCTTCCTCAAAAATGGCTTGCACCGGGCATTCGGGAATGCAGGCACTGCAGTCAATGCAGACATCGGGGTCGATGTAGAGCATGTTGTCGTCGTAATGGAAGCACTCCACCGGGCAGACGGAGACGCAGTCGGTGAAGCGGCAAGTCCTGCAATTGT
>MGYT01000135.1:1580-7927 GCA_001801865.1 Gammaproteobacteria bacterium RIFCSPLOWO2_02_FULL_61_13 | reverse complement strand
GCGGAGCGTTGAATACCGCGACGACCCTGCGGCGCTCGGCCGGCGGCAGCGAATCGAGCAGCTTGCCGATGTCCGCGATCCGCTCGGCAAGGCGCATGCCACCCGCCTGGTGGAGCAACTGGCCGCGTTCGGCGAGGTTGATGTACCCGGTGGCGAGCTGCGCCAGGGCCAGTCCTCCGAGCAGCACCAGGACTAGTCGTCCGAACAGGCTTTGCGGCAGCAGGCGCACTATCGCTCCACTTCGACGGGCACGGCGAGAACGTAGCCTTCGCCGCGTACGGTCTTGACGATCTGAGGGTCGGCGGGATCGTCGCCCAGGCGATGCCGCAGCCGGCTGACCAGAATGTCGATAGTGCGGTCCAACGGGTCGGCTTCGCGGCCCTTGGAGAGCATCATCAGCTGGTCGCGCGTGAGCACGTGGTTCGGGTGGCTGAGGAGGATCTTCAGCAGTTGGAACTCCGCGCCGCTCAGCGACGCGACCACGCCGTCGTGCGATACGAGATGGCGCGCCACCGTGTCCAATCGCCAGCCGGCGAACGCGAGCGTGCGCGCGTCATCGGCGCGCAGGTTGCGCGGCAGGCTGCGGGTTCGCCGCAGCACGCTCTTGATGCGCGCAAGCAGCTCTCTGGGACTGAAGGGCTTGGCCAGATAGTCATCCGCGCCCATCTCCAGGCCCACGATGCGATCGGTCTCCTCGCCGCGTGCGGTCAACATGATGACCGGCGTATCCGATTCGGCGCGCAGCTTGCGGCACAGCGTGAGGCCGTCCTCCCCCGGCAGCATCAGGTCGAGCACGATCAGCGCGACCTTGCCGCGCGCGAGCGCCGCCCACATTGCCTTGCCGTCCGCTAGGACGCTTGCCTGGTAGCCATTCTTGCGCAGATATTCGCCGAGCAGGCCGCGGATCTCGGGGTCGTCGTCGACGACCAGAATGTGATCAGACGTTTCCATATCGCCCTTATAACCGCGAACCCCCGCATTGTGTGATGGATTTGTAGCCTAGCGTAACAATTCGAATCCGCACTACGCAGGGATACAAAAACCCAACGTGCCGATTACATTGGAGTGGTGGAATAGGAACCGTTGCAGCAGCAAGCCACGGCGCAGCAACAAGGGTGCCGCGGGTCAATCAACCAATCCACAAGGAGATTTATCATGAAACGAGCAACGAATATTGCAATCGCCGTCGGCGCGGCATTATCCCTGGGGCTGGCGGCCGCGGCTGTCAGTGCGCATGGTTTTGGCTATGGCGGCGGCTGGGGCGGCGGCTGGGGCGGCGGGCATATGGGCGGCTACGGCGCGGGTTACGGCATGGGGCCCGGGCATATGGGCGGCTACGGCCCGGGTTATGGCATGGGGCCCGGAATGATGGGCGGCTACGGCCCGGGTTATGGCATGGGGCCGCAGGCCATGTTCAACGGCAACTCCGGCACCACGGAGGAACGCCTCGCAGGCCTGAAATCCGAACTGGGCATCACGGCCAACCAGGAAAGCGCCTGGCAGGCATTCGTAAAAAACGGATCGCAACGGGACGAAAACAGGCGGGCGTGGTTCGCCAAGATGCACGAAGCAGGTCCATCCGGTTCGCTGCCGGAGCGGCTGGCGCTGCGCGATGAGATGTTCAAGCAGCATCAGGCCGAACAGCAGGCAACGACTGCGGCGCTGAAGCAACTCTATGCCGCGCTCACGCCGCAGCAGAAAACCATCGCGGATCGCCGTTTCGGCGGATTCGGTCCCGGATACGGCGCGGGATATGGCCGGGGATACGGCGGTGGTCCCGGCAGACCTTCCCGCTAAAACGAAAACACGTGGGGCGGCGACGCGACCGCCTCGCGTTTGAAGGCGTTTGAAGGAGAAAGAAATGATGTGGGGATATGACGGATTCGGAGTGGGCGGAATGGGTATCGGCATGATTTTGTTCTGGGGGTTGATCATCGCCGTCATCGTGATGCTGGTGCGTGGATTCGGCGGGCGGCCCGCGGAGAGCGAAATCAAGATGCTCGCGCGGACACCTCTCGACATACTTGGCGAGCGCTATGCCCGAGGTGAGATCGACAAGCGCGAGTTCGACGAGAAACGTCGCGACCTTTCGACGGGCTAGGCGTATACCGCGGACACACAACGCAGAATTTATCTGAGGATTGCCTGGCCGAACGCCGCTGGAAGCAGGAATGCCATAATCAGTATCAAGGTTCGCCACGCGAACAACGCTCGCGGGCCGCTGCACCCTGATGCATTTCGCCGAACTGCATTCGTCATAGCCGTTCTCCTTGATTCGCGTTGCCATCAACTCAGCGCCCAACGCTTCGTTAATTATACCCTACCAGGGTATTTGACACATACCCTATTCTGGTATATGATTTTGTTTGTAGAAATCCTGATTTTGAACGAGGTTCTATGCAATCGTCGTCAGCGTTTCGCTTGGACTTGCCGCTTGCGGGAATGACCTGCGCTGCCTGCGCGGCGCGCATCGAAAAAAGCCTGAATAAACTGCCGGGCGTGGCGGCGAACGTGAATTTTGCGGCGGAGTCGGCGCGGGTGACGGTTCAGCCCGGCGCGACCTCGGCTGCCAGGGTGATCGAGGCGATCCGCAATACCGGATACTCGGTGCCGGAGCAGGTGGCCGAGTTTGCCATCTACGGGATGACGTGCTCGGCGTGTGCCGCGCGCATTGAAAAGGTCCTCAACCAGATCCCCGGTGTCGAGGCGGCGGTTAATTTTGCCAGCGAAACCGCCCGGGTTCGCTATATGCCGGGGCTCGCCAACGTAGAGCAGTTGGCCGCCGCAATCCGCAAGGCCGGCTACGAGGCGAGCGAGCGCGTCGAGGCCGGCGCCGAGGAGGAAAAACTGCGCCGGGGCGCGGCGTATCGTGCCGATCTGCGGCTGCTGTGGGTTTCCATCGCACTCAGTGTTCCGCTGGTGCTGCAGATGTTCGCGACCTCCGGCGGTTCGGGTCACGAGCTGCTGCCGCGCTGGATCCAGCTTGGGCTCGCGACGCCGGTGCAGTTCTGGATAGGCTGGCGCTTCTACGCGGGCGGCTGGAAGGCGTTGCGCGGCGGTGGCGCGAACATGGATGTCCTGATCGCGCTGGGTACGAGCATGGCCTACGGCATGAGCGCGATCGTGACGCTGTTCGGCCTGGAGCACCAGCATGTCTACTTCGAGGCAAGCGCGGTGATCATCACGCTGGTTCTCATGGGCAAGCTGCTCGAAGCGCGGGCCAAGCTTGGAACCTCGGCTGCCATCGAGGCGCTGATAAGGTTGCAGCCCAAGACCGCGCGCGTAGAGCGCGACGGCGCGCTGGTCGAGGTACCGGTCGCGAGCATGCAGATTGGCGACATATTCGTCGTCCGTTCGGGCGAGAGCATACCCGTCGATGGCTTGGTGACGAGCGGCGAATCCGGCGTCGACGAGAGCATGCTCACCGGCGAGAGCCTGCCGGTGGGCAAGCACACCGGCGACAAGGTATTCGCCGGCACACTCAATCAGCAGGGATTGTTGCGCTGCCAGGCACACGGTGTCGGTGCGACAACCATGCTCGCCGGCATCATACGTTTGGTGCGCGAGGCACAGGGCAGCAAAGCGCCGATCCAGCGCCTGGCCGACCGGGTGTCCGGGGTGTTCGTTCCGGTCGTCGTCGCGATCAGCGCGCTGACCTTCGCGCTCTGGTGGGGCATCGGCGGGGAGTTCGCGCCGGCGCTGGTGAACGCGGTCGCGGTGCTGGTCATCGCCTGTCCGTGCGCGCTCGGCCTGGCGACGCCGACGGCGATCATGGTGGGCACCGGGCGCGGCGCGCAAGCCGGGGTACTGATCAAGAACGCAGTGGCGCTGGAGCAGGCCGAGAAGATCCGAACACTAATTGTCGACAAGACCGGCACTCTCACCGAGGGAAAGCCTGTGGTGACCAACGTTCTCGCGGCGGACGGATTCTCCGAGCAGGAATTAATCATGGTCGCGGCCAGCCTCGAGTCCGGCTCGGCCCATCCCCTGGCGCATGCAATTGTCGCGCATGCGAAAGAAAACAATTTGCCGTTGACGCCGATCCACGATTTCCGCTCCATGACCGGCAAGGGCATAGAGGCAGTACTCGACGTTACATCGCTCGGTGCCGCGCAGAAGGTCGTGCTGGGCGCGCCGGCCTATCTGACGGAATCCGGCTTCGAGATGGACACAGCGCGAATTGCAACGTTTGTCGATCAGGGCAAAACCGTAGTTGGCATTGCTGCTGCCGGACGCGTCATGGGCTATCTCGCCATTGCCGACAAGCTGCGCGCAAGTTCCAGGGAAGCAGTCAGCAGACTGAAAAGCATGGGAATAGTTGTCGTGATGATGACCGGTGACAATTCCGCCACGGCAAAGGCCATTGCGGAATCCGCCGGCGTAACTAATTATCGGGCTCAGGTGCTGCCCGGCGACAAGGCGGCTGCGGTGGCCGAATTCAAGTCGGGCGGGCGCGTAGTCGGGATGGTCGGCGACGGCGTCAACGACGCGCCCGCGCTCGCCGCGGCCGACGTGAGCTTCGCCATCGGCGCGGGCTCGGATATCGCCATCGAAGCGGCGGATATCGCGCTGATGCGCAATGACCTGCTCTCGGTCGTCGACGCCATCAGCCTTTCGCGCGCCACGCTCAGCAAGATCCGGCAGAATCTGTTCTTCGCGTTCGTCTACAACGTGCTTGGCATCCCCCTTGCCATGGCCGGAATGCTGAACCCGGTGATCGCAGGGGCGGCAATGGCGATGTCTTCGGTATCAGTTGTCAGCAACTCATTGTTGTTGCGGAGGTGGCGGCGGCGGCATTGATGGCCGCGGAATGCTTTTTTTAGATAAAAGGAGAATACGATGCAATCTGCAAATTTGAATATTTCCGGCATGGTTTGCGGTGGTTGCGTGAGCAGCGTCAGCCGTGTGCTCAACGCGCTGGACGGAGTCACGAAGGCGGAGGTGTCCCTCGATATGCACAGCGCCGTGGTCGACTACGACGCTGCCAAGCTGAACCTGGAACAACTCAAACGCGCGATCGAGGAGGCAGGCTTTGAAGTCGCGGGTTGAAGTCAAGAAATGCGAGCACCACTCGCACCAATCGGTGGTGCAGCCCAACAAATCGGCCCTCCTGAAACGCCTGAACAGAATCGAAGGACAGGCGCGAGGTGTCGCGAAAATGGTCGAGGAAGATCGCTATTGCGTTGACGTACTGACGCAGATCGCGGCGATCCAGTCCGCGCTTGACGCGCTCGCCATGCAACTGCTTGCGAGCCATACCAACGGTTGTGTGCGCTCTGCGATCAAGTCGGGCGACGGGGACGCGGCGGTGGACGAACTCATGAATCTGGTCAAGCGTTTTGCGCGCTAGCCGACGATCCGCTTTTGATGCGTCGGGGCGCTCACCGTTTCGGGATTTCGGCGCAGTCGTTACCCAGGTGCTTGAGGGGTTCGAGCCGCACTCGGCTCCTTAACCTGGGCAATTCTGGACAATGGATGCTCACGGTTTAGCGCCATTTCCTAATTGGCACGAATTTGACGTTAATCAAGATGTCAGGCAAACCGCAGCGTAGCTTGCCGTCCATGTCATCAGCTTTGAAAAATATTAATGGAACTGCAACAATCAGGTGGCCACAGGGTCTGCGCGGTTTCGCGCGCCAGATTCTGGTTTTAGCTTGGGTAGCGTTTTGGCTGAACACGGCAATATTTCCATGTGCGCAGACGTTCGCCGCTGTATTCGGCGAGCACAGTGAAAGTCAGCCGGTTGCAGGCCACCAGGCAGCGCAAGACTGTCATGACGATCAGCCTCATCAACTTGGCCGCAACCCTTACTCGCCTTGCGGCAGTTTCCTTAGCGCAAACGCGGTAACAATCAGCCAATCGGCACTCTTGCCTACCGAGCATACGCCGTCGAAGTCGATTGCTCCTGCGGCAGACGTCTCTCCGGTTGCATTGAACATCGTAAATCGCTTCGCCCCTCACGAGATACCACTGCCAGTACGCCTGTACTGGCCCGAATTGCGTCTGCTTTTATAGCCCCAACGCTCTAGGGGTCATTTGACCCTTGGCGCGATGGCTATACCCGGCTCAAGGAGGGTTCGTCGGCGGGGACCATTTGATGCGATGCCGAACGAATCCCCTCGCACCCGCCAACCGCGAAACGTAGAAGTGGTAATTGAATCCACGATCCGCCGTGCTTGCATAGAAAGAGGTACGCAAGCGCAGCTTACAAACGATAGGGAAAACTCGCGAGGAGGGCACCATGGACATAAAATTAATTATTGCAATCATCCGAAGTGACAAGCTGGAAACGGTCGAAGAGAAGCTAAAGGATGCAGGTGTCGAACGCGTAAACGTTTCGAAAGTAA
>MGYT01000135.1:671-1535 GCA_001801865.1 Gammaproteobacteria bacterium RIFCSPLOWO2_02_FULL_61_13 | reverse complement strand
CCGGCGTGCCAGGCGATGGGGTAGTTGCGGTTGTTCCGGTCGACAATTTATTTTTGATACGCACGCGAGCCGAGGCCACGCCCGAGGAATTCTGGCCTCGCAACAGGTCGTGAAAATATGGTTGTTAATTTAACGCAGGAGATAACAATGAAACGAGTCACAGTAACCGTTGCCCAATTCGCGTTTCTGGCGCTTGCAGCCTTGCCGCTACAGGCCGCCGAAATGAAAGACACGTCCGGCATGAAACCGGGCGCGAGTAAGGCCACGACGCAGGTTCATAACGGCAGCGGCACGGTCAAAGGCGTGGACGCAAACGCAGGCAAGATCAACCTGTCTCATGGCGCGATTCCCAGCCTCAACTGGCCTGCCATGACCATGGACTTCCAGGTCAAGGACAAGGCCGTGCTGAAAGGCCTCAAGCCGGGTCAGAACGTCGAATTCGACATCGCTCAGGCCGGCCAGAGCCAGTTCCTCATCACCCGCATCGCGCCCGCCGCCAGGAAATAGCGGCGCTAAAGCGGCGCAAAGCAAGCCCCTTCAATTTCGGAGAAGTGATATGAGCATTCAATATTTTTGGAAATTATGGCTATCCGGTGCCGCGGTGCTAATTTTAGTGTTGGCGGCGCCGGCACAGTCGCAGCAGGTTCGCGGCAACCCCAGCATTACCGTGTACGAAAGCCCTACCTGAGGGTGCTGCTCCCAGTGGGTAGTTTACCTGCAGAAAAACGGTTTCAAGGTCGACAAGAAGGAAGTGTCGGACGCGCAACTCGGTGCGGTACACGCTAAGTTCGGCGTACCCCCTCAACTCAGGCAATGTCACGTTGCGCTCCTGGGCGGGTACGTCATCGAAGGGCACGTCCCGGT
>MGYT01000135.1:0-616 GCA_001801865.1 Gammaproteobacteria bacterium RIFCSPLOWO2_02_FULL_61_13 | reverse complement strand
CAAGGCATGCCGATCGGCTCACCGGGAATGGATGGTCCCAATCCTCAGCCCTACGACGTGCTTACTTTCGATCGCTCGGGCCGGGTGTCGGTGTACGTCCGGAAATAACACGCATATGCTAGCCTCCATGACCATGAATGCCGCTGTTACAAGGCCGCTCAACTTCGGACTGCTCGCGTTCGCTATCCTGCTCGCGATTTATTTCGCCGCGCTCACGCTGATTTCCGGCGGGTCGTTTGCGGTAAATCAGTTTGCCGA
Source organism: Gammaproteobacteria bacterium RIFCSPLOWO2_02_FULL_61_13 (assembly GCA_001801865.1). GTDB lineage: Bacteria > Pseudomonadota > Gammaproteobacteria > Eutrophobiales > Eutrophobiaceae > 2-02-FULL-61-13. The sequence goes on along the minus strand of MGYT01000135.1, from coordinate 358 downwards.
GTTCTGGTACTACGTGGTGCCGCTCGCTGCCGGGTTCGGGCTGCAGGTCGCCCTCTTTACCCGGCTGCGGAATCTGCTGCATCGGTCCGCCGCGGACTCGCGCGGCGTAGTGGCCGCGTCCGGCACGACCTCCACGGCGGCGATGATCTCGTGCTGCGCCCACTATCTGGTCAATGTCGCGCCGGTGCTCGGTGCCACCGGAGTGGTGAGCTTCGCGGCCCAATACCAAGTCGAATTCTTCTGGGTCGGGATCGCGTTCAATCTCGCCGGCATTGCCTTTATCGGCAACCGGCTTTGGAAAGCTACCAAGGAGCACGCACTATGCGTACAAGCTTAAGTACCTGGCTGTTAGCGTTTG
>MGYT01000134.1:365-5855 GCA_001801865.1 Gammaproteobacteria bacterium RIFCSPLOWO2_02_FULL_61_13 | reverse complement strand
CCGGCGCATGTGCGGCAGGACTGCGCGGGTTACGCGCAGCGGGCCGTAAAAATTTGCATCCATCACCTTTTCCAGCGCGTCCCAGGGCATATCTTCGAACGCGCCGGGGATGGCGATGCCGGCATTGTTGATTAATACATCAATGCTGCCGGCCGCGGCCAGTGCTTCGTCCACGGCGCCGGCAATACTGGCCGGGCTGGTGACATCCATGTGAATTGGGTGCAATGCCCGGTTGTTTTCCGCGGCCCAGCTTGCCAATGATGCCGCTGCGCCTGCGTCCCGTATCGTGGCGAACACGCGGCAGCCCTGGTGCGCGAAATGCAAGGCGCTGACGCGACCAATGCCGCTGCTGCACCCCGTAATCAGGACATTTTCCATTCAACCCGCTCGCCCTTGTTGTTCACGCAGGTTCTCGATGACTTCTTTCACCTTGGCCAGCACACCGGTGAAGGAATCGAAGTCGTCAATGGAGATTTCCACAAACACCTCGTCCAGCAAGCGCTCGTATTGCGTCTCCATTTCCTTGAACAGCTTGCGGCCCTTGGGCGTCAGCGTGACGACAAAGGATCGGCGATCCGTGGGCGTGGGCTGGCGCTTGATGAACCCGTCCTCGGACAGGCGCTCGGCGATGCCGGTGATATTGCCCTTGGTCACCATGAGCCAGCGCGACAGTTCGCCCATGGTCAGGCCGTCGGGCACGCGATCCAACGCCGCCAGCAACTCAAACCGCGGCAGGGTCATCGAGAATTTCTCCCGCAACATGACCCGTATCTCCTGCTCCACCATCTGTGTGCAGGCGACAATGCGGAGCCAGAGCCGGAGGCCATCCTTGTCACGCGGGATGTTCTCCATCTTGCGTTCGAAGATTTGCAGCGGGCTGGCCATGGTTTCTCCTCGCCGCCCCGGAACCGGCGCGGATGCGAAATGCCGAACAGATAGTTTAGACTTAAATTATCAAATGAGGGTGATTGATGCGACTGCCTGGCATGCCTGCGTTGCTGTTGCTGTGCATCCCGCTCGCGGCGCCGGCCGGCACACTGGAGGCGGTGCGGGAACGCGGGTTTCTGCGCTGCGGGATTGTTGAGTCCAGCCCAGGATTCAGCGTCATTAATGATCAGGGCGAGCGCGCCGGATTCGACATCGACCATTGCAAGACCCTGGCGGCGGCGATCTTCGGCGAATTCAAGATTGAATATGTGCCGGTGACGCCGCATACGGCTTTCACACTGCTGCAATCGGGCGGCGTCGATGTTTTCCCGGACGGGGCAACCTGGTCGTTCACGCGGGATATTTCCGTCGGACTCGATTATGCCGGCGTGTATCTTTTCGCCGGGCAAACCTTCCTGGTGCGCAAGGACTCGGGCATCCGGCGCGTGGCGGATATGGACGGCGCCACCATCTGCATCGCCCAGGGCACGACACTGGAACAGAACATGGCGGATTATTTCGGCGCCCGTGGCATGCATTACCAGGCGCTGACCTTTGCCGATATCGACAAGGGCCTGCAGGCCTACCACGCCGATCGTTGCGATGCCTTTACCAATGAAGGCGCCTCCACCGCCGGGCGCATCGCCAACTGGCCGGATCGCGACGATCACATGATCATGGAGGAAGTCATCTCCAAGGAACCGTTCGGCCCCATGGTGCGCCAGGACGATCCGCGCTGGCGCGACCTCGTGTTGTGGTCATTCAATGCGGTGATCGCGGCGGAGGAACTGGGCGTCAACCAGGCCAACGTCGAGGAGCAGCGCAGGACCTCGCAGGTGGCGGAGGTGCAGCGCATGCTGGGTGTAAACGGGGCCTTCGGTGAAAAGCTCGGCCTGTCCAAGGACTGGGCGTACAACATCATCCGTCTCGTCGGCAATTACGAAGATCAGTGGCGCCGCAGTTTCACGCCGCTGGGCCTGAAGCGCGGGTTGAACGCCACCTGGCAGAACGGCGGACTGCATTCGGCGTTGCCGTTTCGATGAACATGTCCCGCCGCCTGCTTATCTATCAACTTCTTCTCGTAGCCGCGGTCGCCGCCCTCGCCTGCCTCCTCTTCTCCGTCACCCAGGAAAATCTGGCGCGGCTTGGGGTCGATTCCAATTTTGATTTCCTGTTCCGGCGCGCCGGTTTTGAAATCGGGCAGTCGCTGATCCCGTTCAGCGCTGACGATTCGATCCTGCGGGCGTTTGTGGTCGCGCTGCTGAACACGTTGGTGCTGGCCATGGCGGCCATCGTCTGTGCCAGCATGTTGGGACTGGCGCTCGGACTGGCGCGCCTGTCGGGCAACTGGCTGCTGTCGCGCATGGCGCTGACGTACGTCGAGATATTCCGCAATGTGCCGGCCTTGTTGCAGATCTTTTTCTGGTATTTCGTAGTGCTGCGCACCCTGCCCCGCTCCGCGCACAGCACCGTGCTTTGGGATGCCCTGGTGCTGAACAATCGCGGTTTGTTTCTGCCGGGCCCCGCCGACAATGCGGGCGCATTTGTCATGGCCGCAGCAATGCTGTTGGCGATCGGCATCGCCTGGGCCGTCGGCCATTGGGCATCGCTCCGCCGCTACCAGACAGGCCGTTCATTCCCGGTACTGTCCGTGACATTGTCGATACTCGGTGGCGTGCCGTTGCTTGCCGCATGGGGAACCGGCATGCAATGGGAATTTCCGCAGGCAGGCCGTTTCGGATACGGCGGGGGCATCGTGTTGTTGCCCGAATTTCTGGCGCTGGTATGCGGCCTGTCCATGTACAACGCCACCTATATCAGCGAGATCGTGCGTTCCAGTTTCAGCGCCCTGCCACGCGGCCAGTTGGAGGCGGCCGAATCGCTGGGATTGTCGCGGCAGGTGGCCGTGCGCCTGGTCCTCCTGCCGCAGGCAATGCGCATCATGATCCCGCCCCTGACCACCGTGTACCTGAACCTGTTCAAGAGTACTTCGCTGGCCGCCGCCATTGCCTATCCGGAGGTGACATCGGTCTTTGTCGGCACCGTGAACAACCTGGTCGGCCAGCCGGTCACCATCATGGCGCTGACCCTGGTCATATATGCCTTCGTGTCCCTGTGCATTGCGCTGTGCCTGAACTGGTATCAGCGCCGACTGGCCTTGCGCGGAACCTGATTCCCATGAATCGATTCAGGCAAGGCGTACGCTGGATGCGGGCGAACCTGTTCTCCACGCCGCTTGATACAACCTTGACGCTGTTCGCGCTGGGTTTGGCCTACGTGGTGCTGGCGCCGGCGATTCAGTGGCTGATCGTGGACGCACATTGGCGCGGGACCATGCCCGCCGACTGCCCGGACAAGGGGGCCGCGTGCTGGCCGTTCATCCGGGCGCGCTGGGACCAGTTCATTTTCGGGCTTTACCCGCAGGCCGAACGCTGGCGCATCCTGCTCGGTGCCGGCATCGGGATCATTGCCGCGTTGCCGCTTTTCATGCCGCGCTTCCGTTACAAGGGTTGGCTCATGTGCCTGCTGTTCATCCTGTACGCAGGCATCGGGAAGATACTGTTCGTGGGCGGAGTCTTCGGTCTGGCTTACGTGGACACGGGAAACTGGGGCGGATTTTTCCTGACTATCGTGACGGCCGTGTTTGTTCTCGCCACGGCGTTGCCCCTGGCGGTGATGTTGACACTGGGACGGGAGTCCTCCTTGCCGCTGCTGCGGCTGTGTTGTTCCGCCTGGCTGGAGTTCTGGCGCAGCGTACCGGCACTGGTGGTGTTGTTCGTGGCCATCATCATGTTCCCGCTGTTCATGCCGCCGGGGCTGGAGGTGGACAAACTGCTGCGCGCGCTGCTGGCGCTGACCATCCTGATGTCCTGTTATCTGTCCGAGGCCCTGCGCGGCGCGCTGCAGGCGATTCCACCGGGGCAGTACGAAGCGGCTGATTCACTGGGTATGAATTATTGGCAGAAAACCTTTCTGGTCATCCTGCCCCAGGCCATCCCCACCGCGCTGCCCCAGATCACCAGCAACTTCATCGGACTGTTCAAGGAGACCACGGTGCTTCTGATCATCGGGCTGTACGATTTGCTCGGCATGGTGCAAAGCGCCGCTTCGGATCCGGTCTGGCTCAGCCCCGGGGTCAGTGCCACCGGTTACCTTTTTGCGGCCCTGTTCTACTGGGTGTTCTGCTTCGGCTTGTCGCGTTACAGCGCAGTTCTTGAACGGCGCGCCTCCCGGTTTCGTGGGAAGGCCATTTAGTTTAAGATTAAACTAATGAGCGCATCCATCAAAACCAGTCCCAAATCGGGCCGCCCGGAATCCAATCCGGGGATCACGGGGTTGCCAAAGTACCAGCCCGGCAAGCGCGTGCTTGCGGGCGGCGCTCAAGCCATCAAGTTGTCCAGCAATGAATCCGCATTCGGGGCGAGCCCGGCTGCCATTGCTGCCTACCACGCCATCGCCCCGGAGCTGCACCGGTATGCGGACGCCTCCCAGGCGGAATTGCGTGAAGCCATTGCGCTGGCCTATGGCATAGAGGTCCGGCGCATTGTCTGCGGGAACGGCTCGGATGAGATCATCAATCTCCTCCTTCGCGGCTTCGTCCAGACCGGTGATGAATTACTGCTCAGCGAAAATCATTTCGTCATGTTCGCGGTGCATGGGCGCACCCAGGGGGCGCGCATCGTGCTGGCCCCGGAGCGGGACTGCAACATGGATGTGGATGCATTGCTGGGGCGCGTGTCACCGGCCACGCGGATGGTGGCGCTGGCAAATCCCAACAACCCCACCGGCACCTACCTGTCGCAAAGCGAAATCCGGCGGCTGCACGCCGGGCTGCCGGGCAACGTCTTGCTGGTGCTGGATGGCGCCTATGCGGAGTATGTGACGGCAGCGGATTTTGACCCCGGCTTCAGCCTGGTGGATGCCAACGAGAACGTGGTCGTCACCCACACATTTTCGAAAATCTACGGGCTGGCCGGCCTGCGAATCGGCTGGACCTACGCGCCTGATCACGTGGTGGACGTGCTGGAGCGGATCCGATCACCCTTCAATGCGAGCGCCGCCGCCCAGGCGGCCGCCACGGCGGCGGTGCGGGATCAGGATTTCGTGCGCCGCGCCCGGGATCACAATGCCCGCTGGCTGGACCGACTGCGCCGGGAATTAAACGGCATCGGAATCGCGGTGACACCCAGCGTCGCGAATTTCTACCTGCTGCATTTCGACGGGAAATCGGGGAAGAGCGCCCCGGCTGCCGCCGCCTGGCTCGAGTCGCGCAACATCATTCCGCGTCTGGTGATGACCGGTGACACCGACAATGTGCTGCGCATCACCGTGGGACGCGACGCCGAGAACGAAGCGGTGATTGCGGCCCTCGCCGGGTTCATGCATTCCTGAAGCAGATTTGGCCGGCTGAAGCCGGCCCTACGTCTCTGGAGGTGGCAATGACGCTGTCTGGAATTCCGGTAGGGCGCGCTTCAGCACGCTGGGATACCGCGGCCGGCTGAAGCCGGCCCTACGTCTCTGGAGGTGGCAATGACGCTGTCTGGAATTCCGGTAGGGCGCGCT
>MGYT01000134.1:0-75 GCA_001801865.1 Gammaproteobacteria bacterium RIFCSPLOWO2_02_FULL_61_13 | reverse complement strand
GGAACGCGCGCGCATACTCTGGCGTGTTGCCGATCTGATTGAAGCACACGCCGGGGAACTGGCGGAACTGGAAAC
>MGYT01000133.1:7042-11228 GCA_001801865.1 Gammaproteobacteria bacterium RIFCSPLOWO2_02_FULL_61_13 | reverse complement strand
CCGCCACGCAAACCACGCTGCGCAGCGTCATCAGCGTCGGCACCGGCCGCAACACCCATGACGGGGCCGGCATCCCGCTGACGCGTATCATCAGTTCGCCCGACATCGGCATCATCGATCCATTCCTGTTGCTGGATGAATTCGGCAGCGCCGATCCCGGTGACTACCGTGGCGGTTTTCCCGATCATCCCCATCGCGGTTTCGAGACTGTCACCTACATGCTGGCCGGCCACATGCGTCACAAGGACAACCACGGCCACGAGGGCGTTATCGGCCCCGGCGGCGTACAGTGGATGCGGGCCGGACGCGGACTCATTCACTCGGAGATGCCGGAACAGGATTCCGGCTGGTTGCGCGGATTCCAGTTGTGGGTGAACCTGCCAGCGGCGCGCAAGATGGATGCGCCGGATTACCAGGAATTCTCCGGCGCGGAGATCCCGGAGGAAAGGCGCGGCGCCGGGTGCAGCATCAAGGTCATCTCCGGCACGACCTCCGGCGGCCTTGCTGGAGCCGTGAGCGGCGTGCCCACGGCGCCGCTCTATTTCGATGTGCACCTGAACGCAGGCGCGCGCTTCGAGGAGTCCTCGGACCCGCAGGCCAACGCCTGTCTCTATATCTACCAGGGCTCAGTGGTCGTCGCCGGCGCCAACGGCGCCGCAAGGGAACTGAAGCGCGGGCAACTGGGGAAACTGGGTCCCGGCAACGCGATTCAGGTGATTGTCGGTGATGAGGAAACGCGATTCCTGCTGCTGGCCGCGCGGCCCATCAACGAACCGGTGGCCTGGCACGGACCATTTGTCATGAATACACAGGACGAATTACGACAGGCAATCTCTGATTATCACGCGGGTCGATTCTGAATAGCAGGTGCCGAGCGGCCGCCACAATGCCGGTCAGCCCTTCGCACAAAAAGTACTTGAGCAATAAAGCAATTCCCGCTTTAGAGATGTTGCGGCGCTTTGACGCGGCGATGAGCGACATATCAGTCCGCCGCCCCACAAACCCTGGCGGCATGCGGGTCCTTGAGCCTGATCGTCCGCGCTGCGGCCACAAACCGCGGCGCGCAGCGAACCGGGTCCACCGCCGGCAGCAGCAACCCCCAGTACGTTATGCCGCTGTCGCCATCCGCGACACCCTCGATGAAGTCGAGCACGAGATCCTCAGCGTGCAGCAGGATCAGCAACGCCGGAATCTCCATGCTGGAGAAAACCTGCAACGCCTGCGCAATCTCCGGCACTTCCTTGTTCTGCCCCTTTAACGCAAACGATGACATTCGCGCGGCGACCTGAAGCTCCGGCGTGCGCGCCAGCACGTTCAGGATTTCCTCGCTGATTCCATCGGAAAAATACTCGTTGCCGGCATCGCCGGACATGTTCACGAACGGCAGCACCGCGATCGTCCGCGCGGCAACCTCGCCACCGGCGCCGCGTATCGCGGGCTGGCCAAGGTAGAACCACGCAACCGCCAACGCAGCGAGCACGGCTGCCGCCCCAAAGAAACGCTTGTTGCCCACGGGGGCCGTCTCGACTTTGACGCCCTCGGAGGTCACCCGCAGCACCCAGGCCATCATCAAGACCACCGGGAACCCGAGCAGCACCACAAAGATGAACACCCGCAACGCCCACCTTGAACACGCTGCGACGCCTGAGTTCGGCTATCAATGACACGTGAGCTCCCGCGACAAAATGGCTGCCCCAGGGGCAAACTTACCTTACTGCCACCTTATACCCTTAAAAATCCGGGTCTTCCGAAGGCACCGGGGTGTACCCGGCGGGCCAATTGGCTCATGGGTTTGCAATCTGGCGCATGGCAGGAGCCAAACACTGATCGGCACCACACGTCAGCGTCGCGCCACTCTTTTCACTTTCCCCATCCGTCGGCGGGTTCGCGATTCCTGGATCCGGTTCTTCGGCCTGATCTGAATGTGTTCCCGCAGCCAGGCCGCAAATTCCTCCAGTGCGAGTTTTCCTTCGGCAAGCGCGAGATAGCGCGGAAAAAGCTCGCTGTCTTCCGCGTTCAGCACGCCATCATTGAGGTCAATAAAGGTTTCGCACACCACCGCAGCGGTGCGTTTGTTGCCGTCCACAAACGGATGATTACGAGCCAGACCATAGGCAAGCGTGGCCGCCAGGTCAGCCAGGTCCGGTGACGGATCGCCGTAGGCATACAGTTGCTGCGGATGTGCAAGGGCCGAATCGAGCAGATTTTCCGCACGGACGCCGGAGCTGCCGCCATGCTCAGCGAGCTGGCGATCATGGATGGCCAGCGCCAGTTCTTTTTCGATCCAGATGATCATTGAAAACCCTTAGTTCTCTGCCAGTTTGTGCAACAGTGTGCGACGGCGTTTCATCACGACTTCTGCGACCTTCATCTGCTCCTCAAACTTGGGGTCGTGAGGCGTCAATTGGATCCCGCCGGGGATATCGGTAGCGTAGAGCATGTCTCCCTTCTCGAGGCGCAGGCGCGCGAGAAGCTCCTTGGGCAGCACGATCCCAGCGGAATTACCGACGGTGGTGATCTTCAGTTTCATTGGAAATCTCCAGGATTTTCCCCATTATAACAAATATAATTACGTCTCAAAACACTCCCGGCGGTCACGTCGACATCCTCCCGGATGGTCGATAATCGCACATATGCACGATATCCGCACAAGTGATTGAAACGCCGCGAGTAGATCCCTAAAGTGACGCCTCTGCCCGGGGCGCGGCCGCGTCGCCGGCATCCAAACCTGTTCAACGGGGAGAAATAAAGTGAGAGGCGTGTATTACAACGAATTTGGTCCTGCGGAAGTGCTCAAGCTCGGCGATCTGACGATGCCCGAACCCGCCCCCGACGAAGTGCTGGTCAAGGTCGCCTATGCCGGCGTCAATCCCATTGATCGCCGTCTGCGCAGCGGCGAGCTGCAGGATTTCTTCACCCGGGAATGGCCGCTGACGCCGGGCTGGGACGTGTCGGGACGAATCGTCAAGGTCGGTCGTGACGTCAAGGGCTGGAAAGCGGGTGACGACATCGTCGGCCTGGCGTTCACCTGGAATCTTCATCACGGCACCTACGCGGAGTTTGTGCCGGTCAAGGCGGCATCCATCGCCGCCAAGCCCGCCGAAATCCCCTTTCACCAGGCCGCGGCGTTGCCGCTGGTCAGCCTGACGGCATGGGAATCCCTGGCGGAGTATGCCGAACTAAAGCCTGGCCAGACCGTGCTGATCCAGGCTGGCGCCGGCGGCCTCGGCAGTGCTGCCATAACCATTGCCAAACATCTGGGCGCCAAAATCTACACCACTACGCGCACAGAAAATTTTGACTACGTGCGCAGCCGCGGCGCCGACCATCCGATTGATTACACAAGGGAGGATTACATGGCCGTGATTAAGGCCCGGGAGCCGGGCGGGCTCGATGTCATCCTGGAATCGCTGCTCGTGGATGTGCCGGTCGAGGCGGATATTTCATTGGTGAAACCCGGTGGCACCGTGATCTATATGAACAATGAACCGCCGGATATGCCGGAGATCGCCCGGAACCAGATCAAGACGAAGTTCCTGCACCATCGGCCGGACGGCGAAAGCCTGGGACGGCTGATGAAGCTCTACCAGCAGGGTAAACTGGCGCTTCCGCCCGTGGAAGTGCTGCCTCTCGACGCGGCAGTCGAAGCGCATAAACGATCCGAAGGCGGGCGCACCCGCGGCAAGCTGGTGCTGAAGGTACTGGATTTGTAAATAACGCCGGGGGCATCCCGGCTGCGTGCATTAGCGGGATTTTTCGGACATATCACCAGCGGCCGCTGGCGCCGCCGCCGGACGACCTTCCCCCGCCGAAGGAACTGCCGCTGCGCCCTGACGACCCGGAGCTGGAACTCTGTTTCCGGGGGATCGTCAACGTTCTTTCGGTATGGTGCCCGCAGCTCCGGCAGTCCCCGCTGATGCGCTTGCTTCCCGATCTGGAATAGGACGCTGATTGCAGCTCCTTTGTGGTTTCCTTGAGCGTGCGCAAGAGGCATTTCGGGCACCTCTTGTAGGAGGAGAACCATGCGTTGTACGGGACCTTCTCGGTGGCCTTGCACGCGGGACACTGCCAGACGTCGTAGTCCACGGACTCAAGCTTCTCCTCAATCCGTTCCCCCGCGTTGAGATGCTGGTCGTCCGCCACCTCATCGAGAAGCTGCATGGCGGTGCGGCAGTTGGCGCAGTGG
>MGYT01000133.1:6547-6987 GCA_001801865.1 Gammaproteobacteria bacterium RIFCSPLOWO2_02_FULL_61_13 | reverse complement strand
GCCAACCCACATACTCTTGCGCGATGTTCGCCGCATTATTCATCCACGCTGCCATGCCTGAATGCAAAGGCAGGGCGCCCGCCCGGGTCTTTGCGACGAGGGCGTCGGTACCCGCCTGAATCCCCATTGCATGATCCTCTTTTCTGAAATTGGGAAGGACCTCCCGATCAATGATGTCCTGTGCCACGGAATCGGCCGCGCGCTGGTAGCCGCTCCCGAGTTCAATGCGCACCGCCCGGTCGCTCAATGCGACCAGCAGCATGATGCCGTCATTCTTTTCACGGTCGCCGACGCCCCATGTGTTGAACAAGCCGGTGGCAAAGGGTTCGATGGCGGTGTGTCCGGTGTCGTATTCTCCGACCGACCCAATAACCGCCACCGTCATCTCCACACCGGTATCCCGCTCCAGCACAGAAAGCGTGTCGCGGATTTGTTTTTTT
>MGYT01000133.1:5304-6531 GCA_001801865.1 Gammaproteobacteria bacterium RIFCSPLOWO2_02_FULL_61_13 | reverse complement strand
CGTTGACGTAATTTTCCTGGGGCGAGGGGTAGTCCGCATGCGCAACGAGGGAAGCGCAGGCCAGGGCCAATGCAGCCAATCGCCGCAAAACCGTCGTGCGTTTCATTGAGGAGCGTCCTTTACTGCACGGACGCTGCAGTGGGATGATCGCGGCGGCGTACATTAGCGGGATTGTTGCGAGCGGGCCTGCCGGTACTCCTCGTAACTCATGCCCTCTCTCTGTGGGGCTCATGCTCTTAAAAGCGTGACAGCGAACACTGCGCAGCCGGTGATCTGCAACAGTCTCATGGGGTCACGAGTATAAGCGCTGGTCAGCCACCCGCAGAAGCGCGCAGGTATGAAAGCACCTCGCCCAGCAACCGGTTAATAACCGCATATTTTTCCGGTGCGGCTGCGAGAATGGCTGACTCAGACTGCACATATTCTGAAGGCAGCAATTCCGACCGGCATTGCGAAACCATCTCTTGCACCGCCTCGGGCGTGGTTTCCAGGTGAAACTGGAGGCCCAGAACCGACTTGCCCAGCTGGAACGCCTGGTTTTCGCAGCCCCTGCTTCTCGCAAGGTGAACGGCTCCCGCCGGCAGATCGAAGGTCTCCCCGTGCCAATGGAACACCTCCACCACCGCGGGGAAACGGAAGCTGGCGCCGTCGACAACTGAAGTCTCGGCTTGCACCGGAAACCCGCCGATCTCTTTCTCCTTGTTCCGATACACCTTCGCGCCCATGGCACTCGCGATGAGTTGAGCACCGAGGCAAACTCCCAATACGGGTTTCCCCGCTGCAACACAGTCTCGGATGAACCGCTTTTCCTTACGCAGCCAGAAATACGCGCCCTCATCGTTGACACTCATGGGGCCGCCCATCACGACCAGGAAATCGACATCAGCCACAGCCGGCAACTGAGTCGATTCGTGGAATCCTGTGTTCGTTACCTCGTAACCGGACGCCAGGAGCCACGGTTCAATGCTGCCGAGTCCTTCGAAGGGAACGTGCTGCAGGTAATGTGCGCGCATATTTGTTGATTGCATCACCAACGCTTGTGTTCAGGCCAATGCGCCACAGATATCTGACGCCCGTCACTCCATTCCCGCAATCTTTGCAGGGGAATTAAAGGCGATGGCGGCGGAATCGCCGGGCAGGCACGAAGTCAGTTACTTGCGTTCCTTGGTAAACAGGTCCCTGATGACATCGGCAATCGAGTGCTCGCCCAAATCCCGAAATTCGCCC
>MGYT01000133.1:4027-5286 GCA_001801865.1 Gammaproteobacteria bacterium RIFCSPLOWO2_02_FULL_61_13 | reverse complement strand
CCCCGGTGTCAATGGCTTTCGCGTGCGCAAGCAGTTCCTGGTCCTCGAGCAGGTCGAACCAGAGGCCCTTGCAAGAGGTGCAGCGGTCAACGTCGGTTTTACCGACTGTCACTCGCTCCATCTCCGAACGACACTTTGGACATTTCATGACGAACCTCCTATTGACCTGGTGGCGACGTGCGCCGGTTGGACCTTGGCGGAAAGTACCACCAAGTTGCTGCAACGGCCAGCCCGAAGAGCGAGTAGACAAGGGTGAAGACCCAGATGGGAGCCTCGTAATACAGGATGAGCTGCAACCAATGCTCGATGAAGCTTTCGGAATAGATTGCCGTATGCGCCTTCGCGCGCAGCCACATTTCCAGGGTCGTGAACGGACAAACCGCGCCGAGCCAGGCTTCTGCCACGACAATGGTGATCAACGCCAGGTGTGCAACCCGGAACCACAGAGCATTTGCCCACCGCCAGGCACGCAAGTTGCCAATGACGATGACGGCGAGGCCACCGATCACGAATGCGACGATGGCGACGTGCAGCGAAAGCACTACATCGGCAAGCAACTGGTATGGAAGCGGGTCGTCCACCTTCGAGACCAAACGCACGTCACTCCAACTCGACAATCTCTGCACCGGTATCGGTTTTTCGTTTCTGGATCAATCCAGGTATTTCCATGTGGAAGCGCCGTCGAGCCGCCTGATTCGCACGCCTTCTATCATGCCTGGCTCAAAGTTCCGCACGTTTACACCCATCATGCTGTTGGCTTTGGCCTCCACTGGCGTCCAACACATGATGCATCCGCAGGTTTTGCAGCGGACAAAGCTAAGCCGCTTATGACCCCAGGAATACCTTGATGTCGAGCCGGGCTTGGCCAGGACGCGCACCCCGGCGCTTTTGTAGTACGCCCACAGTGTGCCGTAGCGCCGGCAGATGGAACAATTGCAGTCCGTAAGCTGTCGCGGCTTTCTTGGCACTACTAACCGGATCGCGCTGCAGTGGCAGGTAGCTTCGGGCATTAGTGAAAGCTTTCGACGACGGCGCTGCCAAGATTGATGTTCGACGCGTGCAGGTGAGCCAGCTTCCACTCATTGTTCTCCCGGACAAACAGCAGCGTGCGCCTCCCGACCCGATCGCCCGGTCCGTCAAGCATGAAGGTGACAAGCCCCGCATCACCGTAGCGCTCCACCCGGAGTTCGCGCGGCTTCAGGTGCAGATACGGCGGCCCGGACGTTCGCGACCGGGTATCGTCGAAGAAACGGCGGAAG
>MGYT01000133.1:0-4005 GCA_001801865.1 Gammaproteobacteria bacterium RIFCSPLOWO2_02_FULL_61_13 | reverse complement strand
AAACGGCGGAAGCGTGCTTCCACAGCCGCCCGCCCCGCCACGCGCTCAGGTGTGTCATCAAACGGGAAAAAGACACTCGGCTCCGCTGACCAGCTCGCCCGGAACGGCTCCCAGTCGAGATCGTCGAACACGCGCAGAAACTGTTCGGCCGCCGTTCGGATCGGATTCAAATCATCCGATGCGATGGATTGCCCGGCCATCACTGGTTTCGCGAGCAGTGCGCACACCAGCGCGACCGCATTGAACCACTTTGAGGAATGGATACGTCCTCCTCCCTGCGCGAATAACTACGCCTTCCTTACAAACTCGGATTTCAACTGCATGGCGCCAATACCATCAATTCTGCAGTCAATATCATGGTCGCCTTCCACGAGACGAATGCCCTTTACCCTGGTTCCCATTTTTACCACCGATGACGCACCTCTTACTTTCAAATCCTTGAGCACAGAGATGGTGTCACCATCGCTCAGCACGTTCCCATGTGCATCACGCACCACGCGTACTTGATCGGCGCCCTCCTCGGCCGCGTCCACCGTCCACTCATGCGCACATTCCGGACAAACATACAGGTTGCGGTCTTCATAGGAGTATTCCGAACCGCATTTTGGACACTTGGGCAGACTGCTCATGCTGTTCCCTGCTTATGATCGGCCATTGAAGTCTGCTGCGAAACTGCGCCGATGTTGACATGATAATGGACGCGGCGTGCAATTGGGTCGAACCGGGATATCGGCGCAGTAAGCGGAGAATTCGCGGTTCGACCCCGATTTCCACTATTCATTGTTGCCACTGAAAGCGAAAATAATTGAACCGCTGCTCGGACTTCCACGGCGTAATATGGGTCTCACGGCGAAACTCCTGAAACCGAAACTCCCCGCCCAGCTCTGCGAGGATGGACCGCTCATCGTACCGCATGACATCAAGGCCGCTGCATCTTGACGGGCCATCCAGCGCGAAAGTGGAAATCACAACAGCGCCGCCCGGCTGCAATGTCCGACGCAAGGTCGCGACATACGCTCGACGGTCATCGGCAGCCGTCAGAAAATGAAACGCTGCGCGGTCATGCCAAAGGCCGAAACGACGCGGCGAGTTGAATGAAGTCACGTCGGCTTCGAACCACTCGACTGTGTTGGCTCGTGCGCCGAGACGCGAACGGCTATGACCCAGAGCCACGCCTGACAAATCGAGCACGGCAAGGTGCATGTAACCATCGTCGAGCAGGGCGTCAACCAGCGTGGATGCGCCGCCACCGACGTCAATGATGCCGGCATCCTTGCTCACACCGGACGCGGCAATCAACGCCAGTGAAAAGTCAGGGCACCGCTGATACCAACTGAAATCATCGGTACCTTTGGTCTGGTATATCTGATTCCAATGTTCCTGACGGTTCATGTGGCGATGTGCGGTCGCGACACCCATCGGCCTGCATCAGCCGCGTGCCGGCCGGAAGCGAGTTGGTCGGCTGGGAGCGATGGTTGGGCACACATACTTAGAACACGAGAACCTTTTCTGATTCCACAGTCCATTGCGCCAACTGGCTCATGGTGCCTATCTCTGTGCCCTCCAGCAGGGGGAGTGCCTTGATGCCGCGGGCCTCACAACACAGGCCACATAGCTTGACCTGTCCGCCTTTGGTAATGAGAGACTTCATCATGCGCTCGATATTGTAGTAGCCCTGCGGCGTGCCCTGCGCGGGGATAGCCGCCGTTACTGCATCTGCCATGAGGAAGATGCGGATATTGGCGCCGGGATGGTCTTTTTGCAGCGCCATGGCGAGCCGCAGCGCGTTGTAGGTTTTCTCCGAACCGTACGGCGCATCGTTGAGGATGAAGAGAATGTTCATGTGAATGGCTAACTCATGCAAGTTCGATCGCCATTGCCGTCGCCTCGCCGCCGCCGATGCACAGGCTCGCGATGCCGCGCTTCAGGTTGCGGGCTTTCAGCGCATACAGCAACGTGACGATGATGCGGGCGCCGGTCGCACCGATGGGATGCCCGAGGGCGCAAGCGCCGCCGTTCACGTTTACCTTGTCGTGGGGCAGTTTCAGATCATGCATGGCCGCCATGGTGACCACGGCGAAGGCCTCGTTTATTTCGTACAGGTCCACGTCTTTTTCCGACCAGCCGAGTTTGCGCTGCAGGCTGTCGATGGCGCCCACCGGCGCAGTGGTAAACCATTCCGGCTCGTGGGCAAAGGAAGTGTAGCCGAGGATCCGCGCCAGCGGTTTCAGGTCACTCTCTTTCGCCTTCGACTCGCGCATCAGGATCAGGGCTGCAGCACCGTCGGAGATGGAAGAGGAATTGGCCGGCGTGACCGTACCGTCCTTCTTGAACGCAGGCTTCAGGTTCGGGATCTTGGCGATGTCGCACTGCATCGGCGTCTCGTCCTGATCGATGATCTGCTCGCCCTTTCTTGTGGTTACCTTTACCGCGGCGATTTCGTCATCGAAGGCGCCGCTGCTGACGGCCTTCTGCGCCCGGCGCACGGACTCGGCGGCGAAGGCATCCTGGTCTGCGCGGGTGAAGCTGTATTTCTCCGCACACTTCTCGGCGAAGACGCCCATCAACTCGTTGTCATAGGGATTCTGCAGGCCGTCGAAAAACATGTGATCGAGGATCTGCCCGTGGCCAAGGCGATACCCGCCGCGCGCCTTGGGCAGCAGGTACGGGGAATTGCTCATGGACTCCATGCCGCCGGCGAGCACGACTTCCGCGCCCCCGGCCAGGATCTGATCGCAACCCAGCATGGTTGCCTTCATGGCCGATCCGCAGACCTTGTTGACGGTGGTGCAGGTCACGGAGCGCGGCAACCCGGCACCGAGCACCGCCTGGCGTGCGGGCGCCTGCCCGACACCGGCGGGCAGCACACACCCGAAGATGGCCTCGTTGATATCGGTGCCGTCGATGCCGAACTGTTGCACCGCGCTGGCGATGGCCGCGGCGGCCAGTTGCGGCGCGGTCACGGAATTGAACTGGCCCTGGAATCCGCCCAGGGGCGTGCGCCTGGCGGCGACGATGACGACGGGATCAGCATACATGGCAGTAATTACTCCAGCTTGACGGCATTAATGCAGCCCCCGTCACCCCGGCGAAGCCTGCACCGTGCGACGACACGGGGGCCGGGGTCCAGTGCAAGTCCCTCTGGATACCGGTCGCTTCGGACATCCTGTCCTCACGCGACATTTCCCACATCCTGTGGGTCGCTTTCGCCGGTATGACGGATGGCTTCCGTGCGGGGCCACGCCTGTGTGACGAGCCTTTTCACTTCGGCGCCATGCGCAGCGCGCCGTCCAAACGAATGGTTTCGCCATTGAGGTAAACATTCTCAATGGCGTGACGCACCAGCGCAGCATACTCCGCCGGACGGCCGAGGCGGGCCGGAAATGGGACGGACTTGCCGAGGGATTCCTGCACCTCCGGCGGCAGGCCGTGCATCATCGGGGTTTCGAAAATCCCCGGGGCGATGGTGTTGACGCGGATGCCGTGGCGCGCGAGATCACGTGCGATGGGCAGCGTCATGCCGGCGACACCGGCCTTTGAAGCCGAGTACGCGGCCTGCCCCATCTGGCCGTCGAAGGCCGCCACCGAGGCGGTGCTGATGATGACGCCGCGCTCACCGTCGGCGTTGACCGCACCCTTCGCCATTGCGTCCGCGGCGAGGCGGATCATGTTGAACGTGCCGACCAGGTTGACGTTGATGACACGGGCAAAAGTCTCCAGCCTGTGCGGACCCTCCTTGCCCACGGTCTTCTCGCCCCAGCCAATGCCGGCGCAGTTCACCAGACCGTGCAGCGCGCCAAACGTGCTGACGGCAAATTCCACCGCCGCCTTGGCGCTGTCGGGGTTGGAAACGTCGGTGGCCTGGAAGCAGGCATTGCCGCCGAGTTCCTTTTCCATGGCGGCGCCGGCGTCACGGTTCATGTCGGCCAGCACCACGCGACCGCCGGCTCCGTTCAGTTCGCGCGCCACCGCGGCGCCGAGACCGGATGCACCGCCGGTGACGAG
>MGYT01000132.1:5563-17013 GCA_001801865.1 Gammaproteobacteria bacterium RIFCSPLOWO2_02_FULL_61_13 | reverse complement strand
CCGCGCCCTGCCAGGCGTCCAGCAATTTGCGCTCCAGGTGGCGGAACGCCTCTTCCTCGGGGATGCAGGTGTCGGTGACGCGGTTCAGGCCCTGCTCCAGCAATGCCTCCTCGTCCTGGGGCGAAAGCTGCCGGTAATGCGGGATGCGGACATAGTGGTCATGCGCCACCAGGTTGAAGATATCCTCCTCCAGGTTGGCGCCGGTGACGCACAACGCATGCACCTTGTCGCGCCGGATCATTTCCGCCAGCGACAGTCCGAGTTCCGCCGTGCTCATGGCGCCGGCCAGCGTCATGAACATAACGCCGCCTTCGTCCAGGAGTTTCTGGTAGGCGTTGGCGGCGTCAATCAGTGCCGCGCTGTTGAAGTGCCGGTAGTGGTGCTTGATGAATCGACTGACCGGTGCTGAACTCATTTACCTGCCCCTCGAAAATGACTGTTGTTTCAGTTACTGCGCGCGTATTGCGGGCGCGGCGTAGGTTACTGCAAATGCCCCGTCTAGTCTAAGGAGCCGGTACTTTCGGCACCTGTTGCGACAGGCAGTGGACCGTGCCCAGCCCATAGACTATGTCACTGCAGTCCAGCGGAATAATCCTTCTCCCGGGGAACAACGGGGCCAGGATGCGCCCGGCCTCGGCGTCCATGGGGTCATTGAATACCGGCAGCAAGACGGCGTGATTGGCAATGTAGAAATTGGCGTAGCTGACGGGAAGCCGCTGGCCGTTGATGAAATACGGCGCCGGCACCGGCAGGTCGATGATGCGCAGCGGCGTCCCGTCTGGCAACTGCATTTGCTCCAGCCGCCGCCGGTTGTCCCGCAACGGCACGAAGTTCTCGTCCCCGGTGTTGTCCTCAATGACGGTCACCACGGTGGCACGGCTCACAAACCGGGTCAGGTCATCCACGTGACCGTCGGTGTCATCACCGACGATGCCGTCGCCAAGCCAGAGAATCTGGTTCACACCCAGCAGCTCCTGCAGGCGCTGCTCAATCTGCACGCGATTCATTTTTGGATTTCGATTGGGGTTGAGCAGGCACTGTTCCGTGGTGAGCACGGTACCGGCCCCGTTGACGTCGATGGAACCCCCTTCCAGGACCATGCCGGCCCGGTAACTGGGGACATTCAGGTATGCGGCCATGCGTCCGGGGACCAGATTGTCCAGATCAAACGGAGGATATTTCCCGCCCCAGGCGTTGTAGTCGCAGTCGAGCGCCAGCAACGGCGCATCAGGCTGCGCGCGCACGACGAAAATAGCGCCGTGATCCCGGCACCAGGCGTCATTGGTGGGAAAGCGATGCAGGCGGACATCGCCGCTGACGCCGGAAGCTTCCAGCAGCCGGGTGACGTGCTTTTCGTGATCCGCGTCGAGCACATTGATATGAACGGTTTCGCCGCCGGCCAATGCGCGCACGATCTCTGTGTAGGCAGGCTCAACCGGCTCAAACCGGTTTGGCCAGGAATTGCGATTATGGGGCCACGACAGCCAGGTGGCCTGGTGCGGCTCCCACTCCGCGGGCATGCGATAGCCGTGCGCCGCGGGGCAGCCGGGATCAAACCGGGAGTTTGAATCAGTCATGAGTTCACGGACTCGCGCCGCCGGGGATGCCTATCCTGCGGATCAGCTCCACAAAGCGGGGATCCGACCGCAGGTCTGCATATTCCCTGGTGACGTTCAACCACGCCATGGACCGGGAACGGAGCTGGAACGCCAGTTCCAGGCAGGCAAAACACCGGTCCGCATCCCCCAGTCCGGCATGGATCGTGGCCGGGATGCAGGGCGACACGTACTGGGTGCGGCCCAGTTCCTCAAGTTGCGCGATGACCCCAAGCGCGGCGTCGCGATCGCCCGCGGCGGCATGGGCATAACCCAGCCCCTGCAACGGCATCACGTACCCGCCACCGCTTGCCACGGCCTTGCGGAACGAGGCAACCGCCTCCTGGACACGACTCTCCGCCAGGTAGACGTGACCAAGACCCCAATGGGCGGCCCAGAAATCGGGATTGAGATCCAGGGTCCACAACAATCTGGATCGGGCTTCATCGTCACGTCCGTCTTGATGCAACTGCCAGGCGAGATACATGTTAGCTTCCGTGGACAGCGGGGCGATCTGGCGGCCCTGCTCTGCCTGGTCGATAGCATCCGCGAATCGTCCCAGAGACTCGAAGTACAGGCTGTATTGCAGGTGCGTAACGGAATCGTTGGGGCTGAGTGCCAGAGCAGCCTTGAACAGGCGTTCGGCCTCCTTCCAGTTCCATTCGTACTTTAGGGTCATGATGGCCGTATATACCATCGGCTCGACCTGTCCCGGGTCCAATTCCATGGCGCGGCGTGAATACTCCAGCCCTACCGGGATCAAGTTTTCCGGCGGCTCCAGTTCGAAACCAAAACTGCCCAGCACGCAATAGCAGCTGGCGGCGGCGCCGTAGGCCGCCGCGAAATTCATGTCCAGGGAGATGGCCTGCTTGAAACAACGCGCAGCCTTTTCAATGCCGTCCCGAGTCAGGCGCCGCCGGTACCCGCGCCCCAGCAGGTAGACCTCGTAGGCATCCGGCTTGACCGGTGGCTGGCTCTCCGGCGTCCCTTCCGGCAGCAGTTCCCGGATCAATTGCGCCGAAATGAGGTCGGCGATATCGCGCTGTACCCGCATCACGCCGGCGATATCGCGCTCAAACGCCTCCGCCCAGATGTGATGATCGGTTTCCGCCTCGATAAGCTGCGCGGACACGCGCACCTGGTTGCCGTCGTGCAGCACCGTTCCTTCGAGTATGTGCGCCACGTTGAGTTCGGCGCCGATGTCCGGGATGGATAGCTGGCCTTTTTTGTAGCGCATGACCGAGGTCAGGGAAATGACCTTCAAATGCCGGTTGCGGGCCAGCGCCGTGATGACCGTGTCAGTGAGCCCGTCGCAGAAGTATTCCTGCTCGGCAGCATCGGAAAGATTGCGGAACGGCAACACCGCGATGGAACCCCGAACCGCCCGGCGCGCAATGCGTCCTTCCAGCGGCGCGGCTTGTTCCTCGCGCCGGGATATGGACGGCGCGTAGGACCCGCGTGGCAGATCAATCAGGATTGGATCCTGCCGGCCCGGATCCTGGTAGTAGTCGCGCAGCTTGGTGCGCAGGCGCCCGGCTTCGACGCGGACGATGGAATCAAGATTCGGATCAAAGCTGGAATCACGGTCAAACACATCCAGCCCGATGGTGAACCCCTTCAATCGATCCGTGGTGCCGGCCAGGCTATGGTCCACAACGTAGCGCAGGAAACGGCATTGCCGGTCGGCGCGGCGGAACACGTCGCTGGCGGTGATACGTTCCACCTGCGTGCGGATCGCCTCCGGCGGCGCCACCGCAGATCGTCCCGTTTGAGACATTTCTGGCCCTTTTCCCTTATCCCAAAAGCCGTTTAATGCCGATCCCCGGCACCACTGGCATTGTTACTTGCCGTTACATAACCGGGAGTGACGTATAATTGTCGGGCGTCGGTGGTCAAATGTCCCCGAGCAACCCCGATAACCCGACCCGAGGAGATGCAGTCATGAATGCAAAGATGATCATAGCAGCAACGCTGTTGGCAGTATCGAGCGGCGCGCTGGCGGCCGACTCCGCCGGCGTCACCGGCTGGATCGAGACCATCCACCGTGCCGACAAGAACGCCGACGGCATGATTACGCCGACCGAAATCATGTACTACGACGCCATGTCCCATGAGGCCGGTTTCCGTCCGTTCATGGTGGATCATTTCGCCGCCTGGGATTTCAATGGCGACCAGATGATCGACATGGACGAGCTCAAAAAGGGCATGGAAAAAGCCAGCATGACCGACAAGGACATGGACCGCGCCTTTTTCGAGATGACCGGTTTTCAGCCGCCGCGCAACAAGTAATCCCTGCACCGCGGGTGGTGGAGGACGGTCCGGTTGACCTCCCCCGTTCTTCACCACCTGAGTGCGGTTATCCCGCCCCGCTGTTCCTGTGGCGGATTTTCAGCCGGGCGCGTCCGACGGCGTGATGCGCGCTCCCTGCGGGTCATTGGCATAGCGCACAATGAACAGTTCCGTGTCCTCCAGCGCAGTCTCGATGTGCGTGTCCTCCGGCTCCACGAAGTAAAAATCGCCTGCTTCCAGCGTGCGGTCGCCCAGATCCACGTGCATCTTCCCGCTCACGATAAATATCTGCACCCAGACGGCATGCTTGTGCCGCGGCAGTTGGCAGCCCTTGGGCAGGCGGAACAGGCGCGTCACCACGTCGTGGCCGCCATCCCAGAGTGTGCAACTGGGCATGTTTACCCCACGCACTCGGGCCTCGTCCCATTTCTGTTCAGCTTTCGTCACATATCGGGTCACAGGTTTCTCCTCTGTTGATTTTTCCAGGGTGGTTCAACCAGCCAGCAGCAGCGGCATCGGGCAGTCCAGCGTTACGGCAACAGCCTGCAACAATTCCGCCTCCGCGGGCACCACCCTGCCGTCGCGGATGACGCAGTCAGCGCAGGCCTCAACCACCGACTTTTTCAGCATTGGCGCCAATTGCTCCAGTTTGCGCAGCGCCGCTTCGAGCGCCGGGAAAGTGCACTTTGCCGCAGGCACCGGCGCGCCGGGTTCGCGCACAAACTGGGCCATGCCCACTCCGAAAGTTGCCTTGACCTCGGCGTCGTCCCGGCTGCCCGCCCGCGACAACACACTCAGCAAGAGCCGGATTTCCTCCCGCACCGCGTCGTACTTGAAGTAGCGCACCGGCACGTCCCGTTCCGCACCCTCCTCCAAGTGCTCACGCAGGATGGTGAGCAGGGCAAATTCAAACAGGGTGAACCGCTGGTCGGAAACCATCAGTGACTGGAGCGCGCTCAGGGTCCGTTCCCGCGCCGGTCCGGGCAGGCTTTTCAACGCCGGGATCGCCAGGTTCACCAGCGCCAGGCGGCCATCCGCGCCCCGTGCAGCAATCGCCGGCAGTAATTTTTCCACGGCCGCGGCAACGGCGTCACCCTGCCCGGTCCGCAGCAGTTGCAACCCGGCCGGACGCGCCGCCGCATCCATGCCGCAAAGCACCAGCGCATGGCAAACGGCCGGGGCCGATTCCGGCGCGCGCAACGCCGTGAGTAAATCCGCCGGCAGGCCGGCAAGGATATTTTCGGCCAAAGCGATGTGCGCCGTTGTCACATTGCCGACGCTTTGCGCGACCTGGGCGGCGCTGATCGCAACCGAACCGGCCGCACTCCCTGCAAACCCTGCCGCCGCTCCCGTCACCGAAAAGGGGGATGGCGCGGGCTGTCCCGGCGCCGGTTTGCCGGCATGAGCTGCGACCCGCTCCGCCCGCTGGCGCGAAATGAACTGGGGATCAATGGCCTTGATGCGCTGCTCCAGCGGCGGGTGCGTAGCCATCAGGGAGGTAAAACCCGAGGCCACTGAGGCGCCGAAACAGAAGTGGCTGACGTCGTCGGCATGGCTGTTTTGCAGTTTTGACCCTTCGCTGTGCTGCTGGATCCGATACAGCGCTCCGGCAATGCCATGGGGGTTGCGCGTGAATTGCACCGAGGAGGCGTCCGCCAGGAATTCGCGCTGACGGGAGATCGCCGCCTTGATGAGCGCGCCGAAGAACAGGCCGACGTAGCCGATTAAAAACAGCGCCAGTCCAAACATCGCCGCCTGACCGCTGCCCTTGCCGCGGCTGCGGCTGCTGGAGCGCAGGACGAACCGGCCGATTTGCCCGATGAGCAGTATGCCGGCCAGGATGCCCATCAGGCGCATGTTGAGGCGCATGTCGCCGTTGAAGATGTGGCTGTATTCATGACCGACGACGCCCTGCATTTCATCGCGTGTGAAACCCTGCATGGCGCCCCGGGTCACTACGAGCACGGTTTCCGTGGGCCGCAACCCGGCGACGAAGGCATTAATGGAGGGTTCGTCATCGAGCACGTACAGCAGCGGTACCGGCGTGCCGGAAGCGATGGACATCTCTTCGACGATATTGATCAGGCGCCGCTCATCGGCATCCGAGGTATCCGTTTGGACGCGCCGCGCACCCACCATTTCCGCCAGGGCCTTGCCGCCGCCGCTAAGCTGCAATGTGGTTTTCAACGACCCGGCGCCGATCACGGCCAGCGTTCCCAGCGAGATCCAGATCCAGTACGGTTGTGCGAACCAGCCACCCAGTGGCAACCCTGGCTCGACGGAATCCACCTGCGTAAATATCAAAAAGGCCACACCGTTCAGGGTAACGATGATGAGCACGACCGCCAGCACAAACGGGATGACCAGCAATCCGGTCCGTTTGCGCGTCTTGGCCTGCTGTTCGAAAAAATTCATGGATTTGCCTCCATGGCGGACATCCCTGCTGCAGGCGTGGCGCCGGCCTTCCGGCGATGTTCGCGAATGTGGGCTGAAACATCCATGACGATCTTCAGTATAACCAGCAGCAACAACGCAAGCAGCGGGGCATCCAGGGTCATGATCACGAAGCCGCCAAAGAGGATCACCACATGCAGTACGACGATCCGGCCATAGGGGGCCATCATCATCATGCCCACCTCTGCCGTGCGGAACTCACCCCGCCCCAGGAAATTCACCACAAACGAGAATCCGTGACTTGCCACCAGGGCCACAACGGCAACCCAGAGTCCCTGTTGCAGAACCACGTGGAGTATCTCCGCCGGAACCGGCAAAAGTCCGACCACGCCCCGCACGGATTCTTCCCTGGGAGCAAACATGCCGAACACAAATGCGCCATGCACTGAACAGAACATGCCGTAATGAAAGGCAAAAAACGGCAGCGTAAAAATCTTTTCCCCGATACTTCCGCGGCCACAGGCAATCATTTTCATCGCCGTGATCACGCCCACGATCAGATTTTCCAGCCAGAACAGCAGCATGATCGGAAAGACTTCCCACTGGGCGATCAGCACACCGCCAATGGGAACCAGGTTGGCCAGGGTCAGGGCAATGGCGGATGGCTGCCGCCACCAAACTTGAGCTGAGGCTGTCATGGTGAGGGATGCCGCAGGCGATGCCGCCACCATGACTGGTACAGGTTTCGCACCTCCAGTGAGTTCGTAGAGCGGCAGGGACATCCCGGCCGCCACATGCGTCGCGCCACCGGTGCAGCCGCGGCGCATGTGGCGCGACTGTCCATGCAGCCAGTGGCGTCACTCATGATTGTGGACGCACCACTCCACGGACAGACACATCAGAATTTGACCTTGACCGCCTCGCGCGCCTCCTTGCTCTGCAACTCCAGTTGTTCCGCATGCTGGAAGCCGAAGGGGCCGGCTATCAGCACGTTGGGGAATTGCTCACGCTGGTTGTTGTAGCTCATCACTGCATCGTTGAAAAACTGGCGCGAGAAGGCCACCTTGTTCTCGGTACTGGAAAGCTCCTCCATGAGTTGCTGCATGGTCTGGTTGGCCTTTAAATCCGGATAAGCCTCGGCCAGGGCGAAGAAGCGACCAAGTGTTCCCGTCAGCGTGCCCTCCGCCGCACTCAATGCCGCGATGGCAGTTCCATCGTCCGGTTTTGCGGCGGCAGCCCGGGCCGCGGTTTGCGCCTGGTTGCGTGCCTGGATGACCGCTTCCAGGGTCTGGCGCTCGTGGGCAAGATAGGCCTTCGACGTCTCCACCAGGTTTGGAATCAGGTCGTAGCGGCGTTGCAATTGCACGTCGATCTGCGCAAAGGCATTCTTGAACTGGTTACGCCCCGCTATCAGGCCGTTATAGATGCCAATCCCATACATACCCAGCCCAACGATAACCACCAGAAAAACAATCATTGCGATGCCCATGGCGAAGTCTCCCGGTCTGTGGCAGATGGCTTGGGATTATAGCCCCCATTAAAACGAAGGGGCGATGGCCATCGGCCACCGCCCCTAATTGTTTCCATACCGTTGCAGTCCGGTGTCTTACATCTGCCTGGCAGTCAACTCCACGCGCCGGTTGGCCGCCCGGCCCTCCTTCGTCTCATTGCTGTCCACGGGACTGCTTTCGCCGCGACCGGAGGCGGACAAACGGCTGTTGCTGATGCCCGTGGACTCCAGATACGCGCGCACGGTCTCTGCGCGACGGTCCGACAGGCCCTGATTGTATTCATCCGAACCCACGCTGTCGGTGTGGCCGACAATGGTCACGCCTACATTGGGATTGGCATTCAACACGGCTGCGGCCGCATCCAGTATTCGCGCGCCGGATTCCTGCAGGGTGGACTTGTCGTGGTCAAAGTTGACACCGGTCAGGTCCGGGATCTCGGGGCAACCGTTTCTGTCCACCTTGGTGCCGCGCGGGGTACCCGGGCACTGATCCTTGCTATCCAGCACGCCATCGCCGTCCGAATCTTTTTCAGGTGCAGGTGCAGGTGCCGGCGCGGGTGCCGGCGCAGGTTCAGCCTTGGGTGCGCCCTGATTGCAGGCGAGATATCCTAGCGCAGCACCCACGGCAGCGCCGGCAAGGGCACCGCCCTCATCAGCATCGGCAGCGACAGCGATACCACCGCTCACCAACGCGCCAGCGGCGGCGCACATCCATTGATTGGGCGACTCGCCCATGGTGGCGCATCCGGCCATGGCCAGGCAAATAACTCCCAGTACGAAATGTCGAGCGGGGGTCATATTTTTATTCTCCTAAATGGCCGGGCCTGTAACCGGCCCGGAACGCGATTCTTTGGTTTATCCCAAATCACGGAGCCCGTGACAATGGAAATTATGCGCCGCGTTCTCCGGGTAAAGCAAATGTTGAGACGCCTCCGGGGCTGATTACCGGCATCTGCTGATAGAATTCGTGAACCCAATCACAGGGGCTGGGGAAAATCATGAGACTGCCGTCACGCCAGACATTGCTTTGGGGCGTCATCGCCACAACCGGGGCCTGGGCAGTGGGCTCCATCGCCACCCATCGCGGGGAGTCCATCAACGCCATCTGGTTTATCGCCGCCGCCGTGTGCGTCTACCTGGTGGGCTATCGTTTCTACAGTGCCTGGATCTGCGCCCGCGTCCTGACCCTCGACCCGAGCCGTGCCACCCCGGCGGAGCGGTTCAATAATGGCCGGGATTTCATACCCACCCATCGCTGGGTGGTGTTTGGCCACCATTTCGCCGCCATCGCCGGACCCGGCCCGCTGATCGGACCGACGCTGGCCATGCAATTCGGCTACCTCCCCGGGACGCTGTGGATCCTGACCGGTGCCGTGCTCGGCGGTTGCGTCCAGGACATGGTGATCCTGTTCTACTCCACCCGGCGCGACGGTCGCAGCCTGGGCCAGATGGCACGGGATGAACTGGGTCCGGTGGGTGGCTGGGCGGCGATGACCGCCATCATGCTCATCATGACGATCCTGATTGCGGTACTCGGCCTGGTGATTGTGAATGCGATGAAGCATAGCGCCTGGGCCACCGCCACGGTGCTGGGCACCATACCGGCGGCCATGCTGGTGGGGCTGTACATGCGTGGCATCCGGCCGGGACGGGTGCTGGAAGGCACAGCCATCGGTGTCACCCTACTATTAATGTGTGTGGCCGGCGGCGGCTGGGTGGCCGGCAATGCCGACATCGCCCGCTGGTTTCAATGGGACGGCATGACCTGCGCGTGGTTCGTGATGATCTACGGCTTTGCGGCGGCGGTGCTGCCGGTGTGGCTGCTGCTGGCCCCGAGGGATTATCTCTCCACGTTCCTGAAACTCGGCGTCATGTTCCTGCTGGCGGTGTCCATCATCGTGCTGTCTCCCGACATGAAGATGCCGGCGTTGACCCAATTCATTGACGGCACCGGGCCGATATTCAAGGGCAACCTGTTTCCGTTCGTGTTCATTACCATCGCGTGCGGCGCCATTTCCGGTTTCCATTCATTGGTGGCGTCCGGGACCACGCCCAAGCTCATCAGTTCCGAGCGGGACATTCGCATGGTGGGATACGGCAGCATGGCGCTGGAGTCCTTCGTGGCGGTGATGGCCGTGATTGCCGCCTGCGTTCTGGACCCCGGCGTGTACTTCGCCATCAACAGCCCGGCTGGTGTGGTGGGCGCGACGGCAGCCGAAGCTGTTGCGACCATTTCCAGTTGGGGCTTCCCGGTTTCCGCGGATCAGATGGGCAAACTCGCCGAACAGATGGGCGAGTCGACGCTGTTCGCCCGTACCGGCGGCGCCCCTTCCCTGGCCGTGGGTATGGCCACGATATTCAGCAACACTTTTGGCGGCACGTTGCTGGCCATGTGGTACCACTTCGCCATCATGTTCGAGGTGCTGTTTATCCTGACCACACTGGATGCCGGCACGCGCGTCGGGCGCTTCATGTTGCAGGACGTACTCAAACATATATGGGCGCCCATGGGCAATGTGTCGTCTTATCCGATGACCGTTATTTCGAGCCTGATCTTCGTCGCCGCCTGGGGGTATTTCCTGGTGCAGGGCGTCCGCGATCCCCTCGGCGGCGTGAATATTCTCTGGCCGCTGTTTGGAATCTCAAACCAGTTGCTGGCGGGTATTGCGTTGTGCGTGGCAACCGGGATCCTGATCAAGATGGGGCGTATGCGCTACGCGTGGATTACCGGAATGCCACTGACATGGCTCGCAGTAGTCTGCACCTGGGGGGCGTCGGAGAAAACCTTCAGCGCGAATCCCCAGATCGGATTCCTGTCCGGCGCGGCCGACATGGCCGCGAAACTGGCGGCCGGGGCGCTGTCACCGGAAAAGGCGGTGGTGGCGCCACAATTAATCATCGGCCAGCAGATTGACGCCGTGCTGGCCGTGGCCTTTGCCCTGTTACTTTGGGTGGTCATCATCGACATGCTGCGCATTTCCTGGCGCAGTGTGTCGGGCCGAACCGTCCCGCCGTTGTCGGAGTCCGGCTACGTGCCGGCGCGGCTTGATGCTGCCACCGCCGTGCAACACTGATCCCATGGGCGGAAACTCCAACAGGCATCTGTCAGGCATGCAGCAGGCACTGGCCGTGTGCTGGTCACTACTGCGCCGCCTGTCCGGGGATGACGCCTATGAACGGTACCTTGATCACCTCGTTCAAACCCATCCCTCGGTATCCCCTCTCTCCCGATCCGAATTTGAACGCCGCCGCCAGGAATTGAAATGGAGCCGCATTTCCCGTTGTTGCTGATGCATGTCGCTTAAGCGCCGCGAATTCCTTTCCCTGCCGGCCCTGCCCCTGCTGGCGAATGGCGCGCAAGCTGCGCCTGCGATGCCATCATCGGCACGCAGGCGTGCACGGGAACTCGGCGTCCGCATCGGCCGCCTGACCCCGGGTGCATTGAATGGCATCACCGATGTGCCGGGTGTGGAGGTTGGCCACGTGACGCTGATCCACGGTGATGGCCCGCTGCGTGTGGGACAAGGCCCGGTACGCACGGGTGTGACTGCCATCTGGCCCCAACGCAGCGTCGTTGAAGAATACCTGCCTTGCGGCAGCAATGTGTCCAATGGCAACGGGGAGATGACCGGGTTGCTGGCGAGCTCGAACCTTGGCGTGAT
>MGYT01000132.1:0-5521 GCA_001801865.1 Gammaproteobacteria bacterium RIFCSPLOWO2_02_FULL_61_13 | reverse complement strand
GGTGTTCGATGCCCTGCAGTCATTGCAGCCCCGGGATGAACTTCCCGCGGGCATGCCAGTGGTCGGTGAAACCTGGGATGCGTTTCTCAATGACACCGAGGGACGGCACGTGCATGCCGAACATGTACAGCAGGCGCTGAATGATGCGCGCGGTGGTGCGGTGCCGGAGGGAAACGTGGGCGGCGGCACCGGCATGATCTGCTACGGCTTCAAGGGCGGCATCGGCACCTCATCGCGGCGGGTATCCATCGGGGAACGTGACTTCCATGTCGGCGCGTTGGTGCAGGCCAATCACGGCGAGCGTGGCCTGTTGCGAATTGCCGGCGCTCCGGTAGGGGCGCTGATCCAGGATTTGAAACCCGAGCCGGACGTGGCCACCACGTTCAATTCCATCATCATGGTATTGGCGACGGATGCACCGCTGCTGAGCCATGACCTCGATCGGCTGGCGCGGCGCGCGGTGCATGGCCTGGCCAGGACCGGGAGCATCTCCAGCAACTCCAGCGGTGATTTCGCCTTTGCATTTTCCACCGCCAACCCGGTACCGCGCGCCGGTTTCTGGAGCGGCCCGAATCGCACGCTGCAATATCTGGATCAGGCCGATATGCAGATATTGTTCGAGGCCGCCGCCGACGCTGTGGAAGAATCCATCCTCAATGCGTTGTTCATGGCCAATGACATGTTCGGTCGCGACGGACATCGCGTGCATGCGCTGCCCCTGGAGCGAACGCTTGCCTTCCTGCGCGATTGCCATGCCATTGCTTGACCTGATTGCGGTGGGCAATTGCCGGATTCTGCGTTGGGAGGCGTGGAACGCGCCCGCGGGACGGTGGTTCTTCAGTTATCGCACCCGCGGCGATTACCGCTGGCTGATGGGACACGCGGTGGTGGATGAGTTCGCCACGGTCTCCGGGCCGCTGTTTTTTTCGCCTGCGGACCAACTCGGGAAAATCTACAACGCCGGCATTTCCCTTGGCCATCGCCGCGACCCCGAGATGGCCGTGGATCAGGGTTGGCCGCCGTTCTGTGCCGGAATCAAATTGCCGGCAGGCGTGCAGGCCACGGATCCGGAGCCTGCGATCCTGGCGGCACTGCTGTCACCACCGGCCTTCGTGGCTCCGGCGGCGGCGCCGGAGATTCAGCTTGAATCGGAAAAACTGTCGGACCGAACATTGGAGCTTTGGCGGTTTGGCAACGAGATATCCTGCTTTGCAACGGATGCGCCATTGCTGCCGCGGCAATTGCGCCGGCTGTGCGACGTCGGCAACGCTTCCTTGACGCTGGCGTTGTCACTGGGAAACCGGCTGCCCCGGCTGCGCACCGGCGCCCTGGGACAGGCCCAATCGGCATCCGAGGCCGTCTTCACCGAACTGCTGGCGCTGGCCGATGAACTGAAACAAAGTGCATGAGCGATAAAGAATCAACTGGGGCACGGCCAGCAGGTGGCGGAGTGCAGCACTTCTGGCAGTCGCCCGGCGCCAAACCGCCGCCGCGCATTGCCCGCGCCGCGGGCGTGTTTGTGTGGGACACAGAGGGCAATCGCTACCTGGATGCAACATCGGGGCCGGTGGCGGTCAATCTCGGCCATGGCAACCGGTGCGTGCTGGAGGCGATGCGCAAACAAGCAGACCAGGCCTGCTTCGCTTACCCCTCCTATTTCGAGAGTGAGGACAACCTGTTGCTCGGCGATCTGCTGGCGCAGCAGGCCGGCCCCGGCTTTGACCGCACCTTCCTGGTCTCCGGCGGCGCGGAGGCAGTGGAGAAGTGCGTGGAATTCGCACGGCTGCATGCCGTCGCAACAGGCGCATCGTCGCGTTACCAGGTGATCAGCCGCCATCCCGCTTTCCACGGCAGCACGCTCGCTTGCCAGGGTCTGTCCGAGGATCCGCACAACTCTCCGCTGGCGCCGATGCTGCCGCGCTGGCCCAAGGTGCCGGTGCCGTTCAGTTACCGGCCGGCCGCGGGCCTTGATGGCGAAGCCGATGCCACCCGCTGCGCCGAAGCCCTGCGCGAGACCATCCTCGCGCAAGGCCCGAACACCGTTCTTGCCTTCATCCTGGAACCGGTGATGGGCCTGTCCGGTGGCGCCAACTACGCGCCGCCTGCGTACTACCGTCGCATTCGCGAGATCTGCAGTGAGTTCGGCGTATTGCTGATATTCGATGAAGTCATGAGCGGCGCCGGGCGCACCGGACGCTTTCTCGCGGCACACTGGTGGGATGAGGCGCGACCGGACCTGGTGGTGTTGGGCAAGGGACTGGGCAGCGGCTATTTTCCGCTTGGCGGTTTCATGGCCTCCGCAGCGATGGCGCAGGTGGTGGTGGAAAACGGCGGCTTCCACCTGGGGCATACCTACAAGGCCAATCCGCTGGCCTGCAGCGTGGGTTTGGCGGTGCTCCGGGAGACGCTGGAACAGGATCTCCCGGCGCGCGCCGCACAATCCGGAGATTACCTGCGGGCCCGGCTGCTGGAATTACAAAAAGACTTCCCGATCATCGGCGATGTGCGCGGCATGGGACTCTTTAATGCCATCGAGTTCGTCGCCGACCCTGGGACCAAGGCCATGTTCCCGCGCGAGTGGGACATAGCGAAGGAACTCAGCCAACTCGCACTGCAGGAAGGCCTGTTGATTTATGCGCGCCGCACTTTCGGGGGCCGCTTCGGCGACTGGCTGATGATGACGCCACCGTTGATCGTCTCGAAAGCGGAGGTGGATGAACTGGTGGAGAGGCTTGGCGCAACATTGAGCAGGTACCAGCAACAGTTGCACCGCGCCGGGCACAAAACTTGAAATGGCGGCAGCGCAGGCGCCCTGGTTCGCATACATCGTGCGCTGCGCTGACGGGACACTCTATACCGGCGTGGCCCGGGATGTTCATCGGCGGGTGAACGAACACAATGGCGATGGCGGGTTGGCGGCCAGATACACACGCTCCCGAAGGCCGGTGACACTCGTGCATCAGGAACGCGCCGCAAATCGATCCGCTGCCTGCAAGCGGGAACATGAGATCAAATCAATGACACGGCAGGAAAAACTTGAACTCATCCTGCGCACGGCGCGAAGTGCGGCGACTACTGCGAAGCCTTCTGGTAGACCTCGCGCGCAAATTCGACGTCGTTGAGCAGGCGTTCACGCTCCGCGTCAGTATTGTAATCGGGATGCTTTTCGACCACCGCCTGGATCCGATCCAGCCAGGCGAGAAAATAGCCGCTGTCACAAGACCCGCCGGTTGACTTGCCATCCGCTTCCAGCCACACCGGCGTCGTCGTGGCATAGGGATAGAGATCGAATATCTCGGGCACGTTGTCCTCGCTGTAGGCGCGCAGTAAAACCCAACCGCCATCTGCCACATTGATCGTGCCGGAGAATTCCGAGTCCATTCCATCCGGTCCGGTTTCCAGTTCCCTGGCCACTGCACCATTGACCAGGATTTGAAGGTGTTGAATCGGCACGATGGATCGGAAGGAACCCGCGTAGGACAGCGCCGCATCCCCGCCGCCGATCTCCAGTGTTTCTCCGGGCCCCTTGCCCGCAACGGTGAATTGCAGCAGCGGTCCATTGGTGGCAAAGGTGTGTCCGGACTTCAGCGCCGCCAGCCATTGCTGTTGACGCAGCGCGAGATCTTTTGTCCTGCCAGGTGACTTTGCATAAACCCGGTTCAGCCCGACCGGGCCGCGCAGGGAGGCAAAGTTGGCCATGGCGTCCGTCCCTGCCCCCGCGCTGATGCGAAAGCCGCAGTTCAGCAACCGGTGCCACACTTCCGCGCTGGCCTTGTGATCACTGAAGCCAACCACTTCGTAGTAATCCACCTTCCCGAGCGCCACGTCGACCGGCAGGCTGTTGGCCAGGGATTCTTCGGTGCCCGGATCAGGCAGCGTGTCAAACGGGTGCACGTAACCCACCAGCCCGCCTTGTTCGTGGGCGTAATCGGCAACAACACTGTTGCCTGGATACGGGCTCGCCGCGGCAGTGTTCGGGTACGCAACATAGTCGGGCATGATGAAATGATCGTTCAACCCAAGCAGTCCCAGATGCCCCCACAGGCTGGTATGAAATTCCTGCCCATGTAACACCAATACGCCATCGTTCGAGGCCGGATCAGGCTGCGTGGAAAAATAGCCGATATCGGGAATGCGTTGCTCCTTGTTCACCACCAGGTTGTAGACCAGATCCAGATCCTCCGCCGCCGCCTGACTGACAAGTGTTGCCGGGGTGTTGCGAAACATGCCGCCGTAGTTCATGTGCACATGCAGATCGCCGCTCGACCAACCTGACCATGACTTTGGCAGGTCCATGGATTGGGATTCAATCCTGGCCTGAGTCGTTCCACCGGCCGCTACATCAACTGACTGCCTGGCGATGAAATGTTCCAATCCGCGCCACACGGTGACGGAATAGGTGCCGGCGGGCACCTCAAGCTCTGATTCCCCGTCGCTGTGAAAATACCGGAAGGTCGCATCGGTATTGCCGCGGTCGAAGCCGTCGGCGGCGTGGGCCCAGGCACTACTGGGGGAAAAGTAACGCCCAGCGGTATCACGCAAGGCAATCCGGGCGGCCACCGGTTTGCCGCGCCCGTCCAGTATGTGCAGTTCCAATCGGCCATGGGGTCGCAGAAACTTCTGCTCCTTCCACAACAACGGCTTGCGCACCCCACCCCGAGACAAATCCAGGATCCACAACTGGTTGTTGCCGCTCTCATTGGAGACGTAGGCAATCCTGTTGCCATCCGGCGCCCAGCGCGCGCCGGTGATATCGAAATCCCCATAGGTCAGTGGAAACGGCTCGCCCCCGGCGGCAGTCGTGATCCACAGTTGGTGCCACTGTTGACCAAGAAAGGATGAGTAAATGACGCGCCTCCCATCCGGACTCCAGTCCGGCCGCGCCTTCCACGTGGTTTCCTCAATACGCACCGGCTTCATGGCACCGCCGCCGGAAAGCGCCGCGCGCCACAGCCCCCCGGTGCCGTAACTGGTCTCGGGGTTGGTAACGAAGATCAGTTCCGTGCCGTCCGGTGACCAGGTGGGACTGAGTTCATGGTCATACTCACTGTAGTAATAGCGCGGCGCACGGCTGCGGCGTTCGGTGCGCAGGCGCTGCGCCTGCAACTTCCCGTTCTCCAGCGCGCCCACATACACCTGGAACCGGCCATTGTCCCGCGTGGACACCCAGGCCAGTTGTGAGCCATCCGGCGACCAGCGCGGCTCGACATTCACTGCACCGCCATCTGTAATCGCCGTCACTTCACCCGTGGTGAGGTTCAGCAGATGCAGCTCAATGGCATCCCTGCTGTCTCGGGCGAATACCACGCCCATCCCGTCCGGGGACCAGTCCGGCTGAAAGTCGTATCCCTCGCTGTCAGTCAATTGTTCGGCAACTGCACTGTCGAGAGTCTGGCGCCACAGGTAGCCGTGCTGCGCGAAAATCACGGACTTGCCGTCCGCTGACCAGTCCACGGAGTCGGTCCCGCCGCTGACCTGCGGCAGAAACATCTCCCGGTAATAATAATGGTGTGGCAGATCC
>MGYT01000131.1:6470-7880 GCA_001801865.1 Gammaproteobacteria bacterium RIFCSPLOWO2_02_FULL_61_13 | reverse complement strand
CTCGAACCAGGCAGCATCGGGTAAGTGGGGCATGCGTGCGCGCTTCCAGCCCGCGAGATCCGGCACCAGAACGTCCGCGCCCAGGTGCAACTCGGGTTCGTCCAAGATCCACCAGCCGCCGGGGCCGTTCTTACCGCGCTGAAACGGGCCACCCAACTCAACCCCCAGAGACGAATACGCGAGGGCATGTTTCGGCGCGGGGCGCGGGTGGGTGCGGAGCACGCCCCGGATGATCTCGCCCACCAGGCGCTCGGGCAGAGCGAGGATGTCTTCGTAGCTGGCCGGCTTGACGGCGGGCAGGCCCATGACGCTTCTCCGCTGGATTTGGATTGGTCGCCGCCCATCATAGCCCACAAGCTGTGCCACGCCAACGGATAGGAGAATCGGCAAACCCGAGGAAGCGTTCCGTGTCAGGCAATAAGGGTCGGGGACGTTTTTCCACACGGTTTGATGAAGCCCGTGCGGTAGACATTTTTATATAAGTATAAGAATACAATTGGCTGAATAGCTGCGCCCCTTCATAAAATAATTGCTCCAATTGTGGCAATCTTCCCGCGCTGGCGCCTGATTGTTTGTACGCTGTCGAACATACAAGTTGCGTTGACTGTCTATACTTGAAACGCACACGGTGCCAGCGGGCCACCGGGCAGCTCAAACACGGGATCGCCGACTGGAAAGGTTCGGATGAAAAGATTATGGATTCTCGCCGCCCAGGCGGTGACTGCGGGTGTGGTGGTTTTCGTGCTGGCAACCCTGATCGCGCCGGAGAGCCTGCCTTGGCGCGCGCCCACGGTGGTGATCGGCGAGCGCGCCGGGCCCTCCGCGGTCGAGCGGCGCGAGGGCATCGCGAGCTATAGCGCCGCAGCATTGCGCGCCTTGCCTTCGGTCGTAAATGTATACGCTGCCAAGGGGGCGCCTCGGGGCGTCGCCGATCCGGACGAGGATCCCGGCGGCCGCGGCCTTGGCTCGGGCGTGGTGATGAGCGCGGAGGGCTACGTGCTCACCAACAACCACGTGGTCGAAGGCGCCGGCACCATCGCCGTGGCGCTGGGCGAGGGCAAGCCGGCGCCGGCGAAGGTCATCGGCACCGACCCGGAGACCGATCTCGCGGTGCTCAAGATCGAGGCGCGCGACCTCGCGCCGATCGTGCTGGGCGACTCCGACGCGCTTCAGATCGGCGACGTGGTGCTCGCGATCGGCAATCCCTTCGGTGTCGGACAGACGGTCACTCAGGGCATTGTCAGCGGCACCGGGCGCAACCGCGTCGGCATCAACACCTTCGAGAATTTCATCCAGACCGACGCGGCGATCAACCCGGGCAACTCGGGCGGCGCGCTGGTGGACACCGCGGGCCGGCTGATCGGCATCAACACCGCCATTCTCTCGCCCAGCGGCGGGTCGCTGGGCATC
>MGYT01000131.1:2340-6268 GCA_001801865.1 Gammaproteobacteria bacterium RIFCSPLOWO2_02_FULL_61_13 | reverse complement strand
AAGCCGATCGCCGACACGCGCGACCTGATCAACCGCACCGCGGCGATCAAGCCCGGCGGCAAGGGCGAGTTTTCGGTGTTGCGCTCGGGCAGTGAGTTGAAGCTGCGCGTCGAAGTCGGGCGGCGGCCGCCGATTCCGACTGCACGCGGCGAGCGATGATGTTCTTTGGCAACGATCCCGATCAGCCTGAGTCGGGCGCTGGATTTCACTGAAATGGCGGAGCTCAACGCTCAGTCCGTCGCGCAGGGCTGCGGCAGCAGTTGCCAGGCGGCGACGTCCATCGAGGAGTTGAACCGCACCTGCTACTGCCTCACCCTGAACGAGGCGGCATTGCGCCGCGGTCTCGAAACGGATCTGGGCAGGCGGGGCCTTTCGCGTGCCATGGTCGAGACGCATCCGCACCTTTTCGCCTCTGTGCCGATGTTTGTCTCACGCGAGCACCTCGATCGCATGGCGCGTGTAATCGGCGCGGTGGAAGCCGTCGTCGCAACGCCGCATTTCCGCCGCGCGGCGCTGGCATGGGCGCCCGAGATCGCGCGCCACGATCCGGATTCCCCCGGCGGCCTGCTGGGATACGACTTTCACCTTGGCGTCACCGGGCCGCAACTCATAGAAATCAATACCAATCCGGGCGGTGCGCTCCTCAACGCGGTTCTGGGTGGCGCGCAGCGCTCCTGTTGCCCGGACGTGGCGGGGCTGGCAATGGCGCCGATGGAGGCCGACGCCATCGAGGATGCGCTGTTCAAGGTGTTCATGACGGAGTGGCGTCTGCAGCGCCAGGACGCGCAACTGAAGTCGGTGGCGATCATCGACGAGGCCCCGGAGCAGCAGTATCTCTACCCCGAATTTCTCCTTTACCGGCAATTGTTCGACCGTCATGGTATCGAGGTGACGATCTGCGATCCTCGCGAACTCGCCCGCAAAGATGCGCGCTTGTGGCATGGCAGCCGGCCCATCGACTTCGTCTACAACCGGCTGACGGATTTTGCGCTGGAGCAGCCGGCGCAGGCGGTGCTAAAGCTCGCCTACCTCGCCGGCGAAGTTGTAGTGAGCCCTCATCCGCGCGCGCATGCGCTGTATGCCGACAAACGCAATCTCAGCTTGCTTTGCGACGAGGCATTCCTGTGCGGGACGGGCATTGCCGGTGACGTGATTGCCACGCTGCTCGCCGCGATCCCGCGCACCGAGATCATGACGGCCGGGAACAGAAACGCGCAGTGGGAGAAACGGCGCGAGCTCTTCTTCAAACCTGCCGCCGGCTACGGCAGCAAGGCCGCCTATCGCGGCGGCAAGCTCACCAAGCGGGTGTGGGAGGAAATGGCAACGAGTACCTACGTGGCCCAGGCGCTGGTCGCACCCAGCGAACGGCAGCTTGCAGACACACCTGTTGCCACGGCACTGAAAGCCGATGTTCGCAACTATGCGTACGGCGGCGCGGTAAAGCTGGTCGCGGCGCGCCTGTATCAGGGCCAGACCACGAACTTTCGCACGCCTGGAGGAGGATTCGCGCCGGTGTTTACGGAATGGTCATGACTTTGGCCGGACGCGGTTATCCGGGCCTACATTTCAGTGCGCCGCAGGCCGCGGCTTCAGAAACAGCACGCCCCAGGCGCTGAAGACAAGCACCGAGCCGATGACGAACGGCGTGGCGACGCCCAGCGCGCTTGATCCGAGGCCGGCGAGAAAGGGCGAGACGCCCTGCGCCAGGGCAATGAGCGAGCCGTTGATGCCGAGCGCCACGCCCTGGCGACCGGCTGGCGCCGAGCGGCTGATGAGCGCGCCCAGGTTCGCCCGGGTGAGCCCGCTCGGCACGCCGACCAGCGGCACGGCGCAGTAGGCGATCAGCGCGAGTTTCGGGAAGAACGGATAGCAGAGCACCGCCAGCGCAAGCATCGCCAGAGACACCTTCAGGATCTGCCGCTCCGAATAGCGCCGGGTCAGCCAGCGCAGGATCACCGTCTGTGTCACCAGCTCGGAAATGCCGACAATGCCGAAGAAACTCCCGATCGAAACTTCGGCAAACCCGAAGCTCGCCACCAGCAGGATGCCGATGAACGACGTGAAAAACGAAAAGCCCGACTGGAACAACAGGCTGGCCGCGTAGTAGCGGCGGGTGCTGCGCTCGGCGAAGGCAGCGGCGATGTTCTGCAGGCCTCTGAGCGGATGCAGCCGCGGCGGCGCACCGCCAACGGCGCGCGTCTCGGGCATGAGCAGCATGACGGAAGCGAAATTAAGCGCACCCAGCGCTGCTGCCAGCCAGAAGGGCGCCGCGGCGTTGCCCGTGAGATGCAGGATCCAGCCGCCGAGCACCGGTCCGATGATGAAGCCCAGGCCAAAAGCCGCGCCGATCAGGCCGAAGTTTTTTGCCCTGTCCTCCGGCGCGCTTACATCCGCGATCGCGGCCTGGGCGATGGAAAAATTGGCGCCGGCCAGGCCGCCCACCGCGCGGCTGAAAAAGAGCAGCGGCAGCGAGGCGCTCACCACCGCAAGGCCGAATAGCAGTTGCGAAAGGGCCAGCACGTTGACGCCTATGGCGAGAAGCCGTTTCCTGCCGTAGCTGTCCGAAAGCTCTCCGAGCAGCGGTGCGGCGAGAAACTGCAGGAGGCCGAAGAGCGCGATCGCCAAGCCCGCGAGGAAGAACTGCATCCCCGGCGAGTAGCCGGCCAGCATAAAGGATGGAGAGGACGCGTCGGTGAAGAGGATCGGGATGATGGGAAACAGGATGCCCAGCCCGACCATGTCGAGCATCAGCGTCACGAAGACGACCGGAAGGACGCGCCTCGCGCTCGCCGCCGGCTGGCTCAAGCGCGCAATCCGGCGGCCGAACGCTCGCGTCGCGACATCTTTATTGCAGGATCTGCTGCGTCTGCGGCACTGGCGTTCCCAGCATCACCGGACGGCATGTGGCGACCAGGGCCGTGGCGACCACCCACGCCGGTAAACGTCACGACGACAAGCAGCAGGGCCACGACGAGCGCCATGATGCCGGATACTTTCACCCAACGTGGCATACGGGCGTCGCCGGGCATCGCAGGCTGCTCGTGCTGCTTACGCCACCCGTACGGGGTCATGCCCCGCGGCTTGTATATCGAAAGCGCCGCGAGTACGAGCGATACCAGCAGGCCGCCAGCGGCGTGGGTCCTCAGTGAGTTCCTCAGCCCGAGGAGATCGGCACTGGTCAATGTCGTTTCTGCCGCTACGGCTGCCATGTAGCTAATGCCCTCCATCTGCAGCAGCAAGACAACTATGGTAAGTACGGTGAGCACGAGCTTCGCCAGGACCCAATAGTGCCGGAATAGGCCCCATGGCGTACCCAGCGACTGAACAAGCCCCGTGAGCAGCGAAGCGAAGCTCAACGGAACTATGACGAAACGGGCAGTCAATTCCATCGCGAGATAAGCGGCGCGTACCATCGGGGCTTCCAGGCTGGTCAGTCCGGCGACGGCGAGAGCGAGGAAGCCCGCGACCGTGCCAAGAAAGCCGACCGAGCAAGTGACATGCGCGGTGAGCGCGAACTTGCGGAGGCCGGGTGTCATGATCATGACATTGTGTGACTTCCAAGCCCACCGCCGGCGAAGTGCAGAATGACAAACAGCACGACCAAGTGGATGGCGATGAGACCAAACACGTACACCCAGCGTGGTGTGCTGGTGGTCGATCCGTGGCCGCGCTCCACGCCGGTGTCGCCGTTGGAGTCGGGGTAGAGGGGCGCGTTAACCATGTGCGTTTCCTTTCCCGCTCTTGGTCGTCAAGGTGATAGTGCCGGCAACATTTTACAATACACTATGTCTATGTAAAGTTCATGATGTCTCGATTCGCTGCCACCCATGCTGGGAAGGTGCCGAAGCCCAGGGCAATTCAGGCTGTCTCGACACCGCCGTCACGTATACTGAGGCGATGCCGAAGCTGTGGAACGAGACGATCCAGG
>MGYT01000131.1:0-2314 GCA_001801865.1 Gammaproteobacteria bacterium RIFCSPLOWO2_02_FULL_61_13 | reverse complement strand
GACGATGTCGCAGATCGCCGAGGAGACCGGCATCGGGCGTGCGACGTTGTATAAGTACTTCTCAGGTGTGGAAGCGATCCTGGTCGCGTGGCACGAACGTAAGGTCGCAGGCCACCTCCAATATCTCGCCGAGGTCCGGGACAAAGCTGGCGACGCTGGCGAGCGGCTCGAAGCTGTGCTCAAGGCCTACGCGCTCATTTCCCGCGAGCACCACGGGACCGAACTCGCGGCACTTCTGCATCGAGGTAAGCACGTTGCCCGAGCGCAGCGGCAGCTCCACGGCTTGATCCGGGACCTGCTTACCGAGGCCGCAGCGACTGGCGACCTGCGAGACGATGTCGCGCCTGACGAGCTCGCGAGCTACTGCCTCCACGCCCTCGAAGCAGCCAGAAGCCTGCCATCCAAGGCCGCAGTCCACCGGCTCGTAACGGACATTCTGGCTGGGTTGCACCCCCGCGCCTGATCCGACTCGCCAAGCTCACCAAGCGCGTTTGGGAGGAAATGGCAATGAATACCTACTATGCTCAGGCGCTAGTCGCACCCAGCGAGAGAAACGTGGCGGACACTCTGACGGCCACGGCACTGAAAGCCGATGTTCGCAACTATACCTACGCCGGGGTGGTAAAACTGATCGCGGCGCGCCTGTACCAGGGGCAGACCACGAACTTCCGCACGCCTGGAGGCGGCTTTGCACCGGTATTTACCCAAGCGCCATGACCTCCGTCTGACTTGGTCTTTGCCCGACCGATCGAGCGTGCGTACACGCCACCTTCATAACTTGACGCGGTTAAGCCGCAACGCGTTGGTGACCACTGAAACCGAGCTCAGTGCCATCGCGGCGCCGGCGAAGATCGGCGAGAGCAGCAGGCCGAAAGCCGGGTAGAGCACGCCGGCGGCCACCGGGATGCCGAGCGCGTTGTAGCCGAATGCGAACACCAGGTTCTGGCGGATGTTGCGCATGGTGGCGCGCGACAACACGGCGGCGCGCGCAATGCCGCGCAGGTCGCCCTTGACCAGCGTCACGCCGGCGCTCTCCATTGCCACATCGGTGCCTGTGCCCATGGCGATACCAACATCGGCCTGCGCCAACGCGGGCGCATCGTTGATGCCGTCACCGGCCATCGCGACCCTGCGCCCTTCAGCCTGTAGACGCTTTACGTGACCCGCCTTGTCTTCAGGCAGCACTTCGGCGAGCGCCTCGTCGATGCCGAGTTGCCGGGCGACCGCATCAGCGGTGCTGCGCGCATCACCGGTCAGCATTACGATGCGCACGCCCGAGCTTTTGAGCGCTGCAATCGCATCTCGCGTGCTTTCCTTGATCGGGTCGGCGACCGCTGCGATTCCCGCGGCAGTCCCGTTCACCGCGAAAAAAACAACCGTTTTAGCGTCCGCACGCCAGGCTTCCGCGCGCGCTTCCCACTGCCCGGTATCGACGCCGAGCTGCTCGAGAAATCCGCGGCTGCCTACGAGCACGCGCTCAACCCCGATATCCGCTTGCACGCCCAGACCATTTACTGCTTCGAAGGTGCCGGCCGGCTGCGGCGTCAGGCCGCGCGCCTTGGCACCCTCGACGATCGCGAGCCCTATCGGGTGCTCGGACAACTGTTCCACTCCCGCGACAAGCGCCAGTGCGTCATTTTCCGGGATGCCCTCGGCGATAAAATCGGTCAGCGCGGGATGGCCGAGCGTCAGCGTTCCGGTCTTGTCCACCACCAGCGTATCGATGTCGCGCATGCGCTCGATCGCCTCGGCATTGCGGAACAGTATGCCGGCGCGCGCGCCTTGCCCCATGGCAACGGTCATCGATATGGGCGTTGCCAGACCTACCGCGCAAGGGCAGGCAATGATCAACACGGCAATAGCGTTCAGAAACGCGTAAGCGAACCGCGGCTCCGGACCGACGAACCACCACGCGAGCGCGGTCACGATGGCGATGCCTACTACGATCTGGACGAAGTACGCGGCGATGATGTCGGCGAGCCGCTGGATCGGCGCGCGCGTGCGCTGCGCCTCGCCCACCATGTGAACGATACGCGCAAGCAGCGTGTCCGCGCCCACACGCTCGGCGCGGATAAGCAATGAGCCGTTGCCGTTCACGGTTGCACCGGTGACCTTGTCGCCCGCGGCCTTGGCCACCGGCACCGGCTCGCCGGTAATCATGGATTCGTCGATGCGGCTCGTGCCCTCGAGTACCGTACCGTCGACCGGCACTTTATCGCCCGGTTTCACGCGCAGGCGGTTGCCAACGGTCACCGCATCGAGTGGCACCTGTTCCTCGGTGCCGTCGTCGCGCAAACGCCAGGCGAGGTTGGGC
>MGYT01000130.1:4008-5945 GCA_001801865.1 Gammaproteobacteria bacterium RIFCSPLOWO2_02_FULL_61_13 | reverse complement strand
CCTGCTTGTGCAGGTAACCCAGGCTGGCCAGGGTGAGCAGGAATCGTCGCGCGCTGGCGCGGCTGATTTTCAGTTTGTTTGCGAGATCCGCCGTGCTGAGCTGGGGATCATCCTTGCTGAACGCGCGCAGGACGTCGAGTCCCTTGGCCAGCGAACTGATAAAGTCGCGCTGTTGCAGCGCATCGACGTCCCCGCTGTTCTTTGTCGCCATTGGTTGATACCCGGTTCTTATGGGCTGAAGGCTTGCCGCGTAGTTTGCGATAATCGCACATATTTCGCGTTTTGCGCAACTTCGGGAATTCGACCCAAGCGTGCAGATTGCACGCAAGACCGTGACAATAAAACCTGGACATGTTGCACCAGCGGCCGGCATCGCGATGCTGCGCAATGCTATCGTTTGCGCCGGTACCGGCCCGGGTAATGCAATTGTTAATGGCCGGGGTACACAGTAGAGTTTACCCGCCCTGCGACCGGCCTGGCGCAGCGCATACCAGCGCGTTTTGCCCGAGGACTTCCGACAGTGTTTGCCTCCATCACCGAAATAGAACAGAAACTTGCCGGCGCAGGCTATATCGCCGATCACGCTTTGGCCACCACGGTTTATCTCGCCGGAAAACTGAACAAGCCGCTGTTTCTTGAAGGCGAACCCGGCGTCGGCAAGACCGCGCTGGCCAAGGCCATCGCGCAGCTGCTGGGGGCCGACCTGATCCGGCTCCAATGCTACGAGGGGCTGGATGCGCCCGCAGCGCTGTATGAGTGGAATTATCTCCGGCAAATGCTGGAAATCCGCCTGCAGGAGGCGCGCGGCGTCAACAAGGCGGAACTGGGGCGGAATATTTTCGGAATGGAATTCCTGTTGCAGCGCCCGCTGCTCCAGGCCATCCAGCATGACTCTCCGGTGCCACCGGTGCTGCTGGTGGATGAGATCGATCGGTCCGATGAGGAATTCGAAGCCTTCCTGCTGGAGATTCTCTCCGATTTTCAGATCACCATCCCGGAAATCGGCACCATCAAGGCCGTGCAAGT
This sequence comes from Gammaproteobacteria bacterium RIFCSPLOWO2_02_FULL_61_13, assembly GCA_001801865.1. Classification (GTDB taxonomy): domain Bacteria; phylum Pseudomonadota; class Gammaproteobacteria; order Eutrophobiales; family Eutrophobiaceae; genus 2-02-FULL-61-13. The sequence goes on along the minus strand of MGYT01000130.1, from coordinate 4,919 downwards.
GCCGTTCGTGGTGCTCACGTCGAACCGGACGCGGGAGATGCACGATGCACTGAAGCGGCGCTGCCTGTATCACTGGATTGAGTACCCGTCGTTGGAAAAGGAACTGATGATCGTTTCCGCCGCAGTACCGGGCATCGCGCAACAGCTGTCCACGCAGATCTGCGTTTTCATGGAGTTGCTGCGGCAACAGGAATACTACAAGCGCCCCGGCGTCGCCGAGACCATCGACTGGGCCAGGGCGTTGCTGGCGTTGGGGATCCAGGAACTGGAACCGGATGTAGTCACATCCACGTTGAGCTGCATCCTGAAGTACAAGAGCGACCAGGAGAAACTCTCCGGGGCGACCTTGCAGCAGACGGTCGCCAGGGCGAAAGGCTTCAAGGGTCGCGCGCCTGTCCCCGGTCAACGCACTGCTCCCTGACGCGGCGTGCCCGGTCCGGAAATTTCGTGGAACAATTTCTGACCCACGTCGCGAAGTTCGTCAACGGGTTGCACGGCGCCGGCCTCAAGGTGAGCCCGGCAGAACTCATCGACCTGTGCCGCGCGCTGCGCATTGTTGACGTCGGGAATCGCGCGGAGTTCCGGGCCGCCGCGACCGCGACCCTCGTCCGCTCCCGTGACGACATGGATCGTTTTGACGAATTGTTCCGCCAGTATTGGGAAGGGGAAATGGTCGCCGCTCCAATAATTGAACAACCGGCCGCTACCCCCGATCTTCCCCCGGAACCCGGGCAAGAGACGGATAGCGTCGAGCGCAATGTGGCAACGCCGGATGAACGCGGTGAGAAAGACGCTGCGGAACCCGCAGATCCTAACCAGACAAGCTGGTCGCCGGACGAAGTCCTGCTGTACAAGGATATCGGCGCGATGACTCCCGAGGAACTGGAGCAGGCGCGCGAACTCGTCGCCGA
>MGYT01000130.1:3201-3980 GCA_001801865.1 Gammaproteobacteria bacterium RIFCSPLOWO2_02_FULL_61_13 | reverse complement strand
GGCGGCAACCGGACTTTCGCCGCATCCTCCGCCGCAGTGCGCCCTATGGGGAATACGCAACCAGGCTGCTGTTCCGGCGGCGGCGCGAAAAGAAGGTCCGGTTGGTATTGCTGTGCGACGTCAGCGGGTCCATGCAAACGTACAGCAAATTCCTGATCCAGTTCATCTACGCATTGCGCCACGAGGTGCCGCAGGTCGAGGTCGGTGTTTTTTCCACGCGCATGACGATGATCTCGGATCTGCTGAGCGGCAGGGACATCCATGCATCCATGCAAAGATTGGAATCGCGCGTGGCGGATTGGGGCAGCGGCACGGATATCGGCGGCTGTTTGCGTCAATTCAACCGGCAATTCTCCCGCCAGGTGCTGCGCGCCAGGACCTTGCTGGTAATACTCAGCGACGGATGGGACCGGGGCGATGCGAAGCTGATGCAGGAACAGATCGCGTGGCTCAGTCGCCGCGTGCACAAGCTTATCTGGCTCAATCCGCTGTTGGGACACTCCGGATATGCGCCGCTTTGCCGCGGGATCCGCACCGCATTGCCATACCTGGATCATTTTCTACCGGCCCACAACCTGATGAGTCTCAAACAATTGGCGCGAACGCTGCGCGCCGAGTGGTCCTGATTTGCGCGCTGCAGACTTGCCGCGGTGTGGCAATTCAACCGCGCAGATGACTTCGGGCGGTATAATCGGGGACCATGACCACCGCTACTTCCCAGCCCCCTGATGCCGGCGACTGGGCGTTCCAGGAAAAGAGCCTGCAGGAAGTGTCGCGGA
>MGYT01000130.1:0-3188 GCA_001801865.1 Gammaproteobacteria bacterium RIFCSPLOWO2_02_FULL_61_13 | reverse complement strand
CATCCCGCAACTGCCCGAGCCGCTACGCCAGGTGGTCAGCAACGCCTACCTGTTGTGCCGCATTGCCGACACCATCGAAGACGACAAGCACCTGCCCTTTGCCGACAAACGCCGCTTTGCCAATGAATTCATCGAAGTCGTGGGTGCGCGCCTCGATGCCGCAGACTTTGCCGCAGGGCTGCATCCAAGCCTGTCCGCGGGCGCCACGGCAGCGGAACGGGAACTGATCGCCCATACGCCGGCGGTAATCCGGATCACCCATGGCTTCTCCTTGCGCCAGCGCGCGGCGCTGGAGCGCTGTGTGCGCATCATGGCGGACGGTATGGCCCGGTTTCAGGAAGGCAATGTGCGCCACGGACTCAAGGACCTGGCGGAAATGGACAGCTACTGCTATCACGTGGCCGGCGTGGTCGGCGAGATGCTGACCGAACTTTTCTGTGCCCACGCCCCTGACATTGACGCGCAGCGTGAGCAGCTGCTGCCGCTGGCAGTGTCCTTCGGACAGGGACTGCAGATGACCAACATCCTGAAGGACATCTGGGAAGATCAGGGACGCGCCATGTGCTGGCTGCCCCAGGATGTCTTTGCCCGCTTTGGCGCCGATTTGCATGACCTGGCGCCGGGCCGCGAGCTGCCCGGATTTACCGATGGCCTGGGCTACCTGATCGGCGTGGCGCGTTCGCATCTGGCCAATGCGTTGCGCTATACATTATTAATACCGGCCCGTGAGCAGGGCATCCGGCGCTTCTGCCTGTGGGCGCTGGGCATGGCCGTGCTGACCTTGAGACGCATCAACGCGCGCCGGAATTTCAGCGCCGGTTCCCAGGTGAAGATCTCGCGTCGCGGCGTCCACGGCACCGTCCTGGTCAGCAACCTCCTTACCGGCAATGACACACTGCTGCGTGCGGTGTTTGTCCTGGCCGCAGCGGGATTGCCGCAGGTGGAACTCGGCGGCCGCCACGCAACCCTGGCCGCCAACTCCTGAGCATTCCGGCTTCGCCATGGCGCCCATAGGCATCATCGTTGCCATGTTGCCGGAAGCATCCTGCCTGACCAGCGCGGCGCCCGAACCCGGCGTGTCAATTCATCTGCGCCCCAACATCCTGATGCACTTGTGCGGCATCGGACCTGAACACGCCACGCGCGGGGCAGAACAACTGGTTGCCAGGGGCGCGCATGGACTGCTGAGTTTCGGCACGGCCGGGGGATTGGCGCCAGGGCTTGCGCCGGGTGTCGTGTTGTTGCCGGGACAGGTGGAAACGGCAGCAGGGGTTTTATGCACGCACGAGGAATGGCGAATCCACGTGCGGGATCGTTTGACTGCGGCCGGTCTGAATCTGGCGCCCGGAAACATGGCCGAAGCAGACACCGTGGTCACCACATCGGGGCAAAAGGCTGCCCTGGGCAGGCAGCGCAACGCCGCTGCAGTGGACATGGAAAGCGCCGCGGTGTTGCGCGTCGCGACCCGGCACGCGCTGCCGGCGCTGGTACTGCGAGTGATTCTCGATCCGCTGGAGATGGAGTTGCCCGCGTTTGTGCTGAGACAGAGCGACAACTTTGGTCGCGCCAACCTGCCGGGCTTGGTACTGGACCTGTTGCGCGCGCCGGCCCGGTTGCCGGCGCTGCTGCAAGTCAATCGCGCCTTTCGCGCCGCGACCAGAACCATGCGCAGCGTGGGAAGAAACCTGCATGATTTGCATCCAGGCCATGACGCGCTGACCCGGCCAAGGTAAAATCAGCGATTCCCTTGCCGCGTCCACCTTGAGACCCAATCATGTTGACTGAATCGCAAATACAGGAATTTTCAAAACAGGGTTACCTGGTGGTTCCGGGCCTGTATGACGCGGCCGAAATGCGCGACATCACCGCCTGGACCGACGCCGTGACCGCATACCCGGAAACCCCGGGCAAGTGGATGAAATATTTCGAGGACAGCCGCCTGCATGCCGGGGAGCGCATCTTGTGCCGCTTGGAGGATTTTGAACCCTGGCACCAGGGCTTCAGCGATCTGTTTGTGCGCGGCAAGATGCAGCAGGCGGTGGCGGACCTGTTGGGCGGGGATGCCGTGCTGTTCAAGGACAAGATCAACTTCAAACTCCCCGGTGGAGACGGATTCAAGGCGCACCAGGACGTGCAGGCCGGTTGGGATACCTATGCACAAATGCACATCACTGCACTGGTGACCATCGATCCCTGCACGCGCGAGAACGGTTGTCTCGAGATGGCAGTGTACGAGCACAAGCGGCATTTGATCGGGGAGAAGTGGAAGCCGCTGGACGAGGATGCCCTGCCCTATCGCGCCCTGCCCACGGAACCCGGTGACACGGTGTTTTTCGACTCTTTCATTCCCCACCGTTCCGGGCCAAATCTCACCACTGAGCCGCGGCGCGTGTTGTATGTGACCTATAATCGCCTCGCCGAGGGTGATCATCGCCGCGCCTACTACGACGATAAACGCCGCAGCTATCCTCCCGACTGTGAGCGCGAGGCCGGCAAACAATACGTGTTTCGCGTTTGAACGCCGACAACGACAAGCCGTGGGACGCCCGCCTTGCCGCGCGGCTGGTGGCGCCACTGCGCGACTCCTGGGTCACGCCGAACCATCTGACAACACTGCGCATGCTGTTCGGCGTATTGGCCTGTGCCGGCCTCTCCCACGGCGGCTACCTGTGGACCAATATCGGCGCGCTGTGCCTCGCCGCCTCCAATTTTCTCGATCATACCGATGGGGAACTGGCGCGCATCACCGGCAAAACCAGCCGCTTCGGGCATCTCTATGATCTGACCGCCGACGCACTGGTGAACTTCATGCTGTTCCTCGGCATCGGGATCGGATTGCGCCACAGTGAGCTTGGCGCCTCGGCCGTGGTGCTGGGCCTCCTGGCCGGCATCGCGGTCGCCGCCATCTTCCACCTGCGTCACGAAATCGAACTGATCGTGGGCAAGGCACGGGCACGGCAGCCGAACATCGGCGCCCTGGAGGCGGAAGACATTCTCTATGCGCTGCCTTTGGTGACCCTGGCCGGGAGTCTGCACTACTTCCTGCTGCTGGCCGCGGTGGGCGCACCGCTGTTTGCGTTATGGGTGCTGCGCGAGTACCTCACCTTGCGCCGGGCCGCGCTGCCATGAAGGCGTTGGTCACCGGTGCCACGGGCTTCGTGGGATCGGCCGTGGTCCGCCGGCTGCTG
>MGYT01000129.1:4717-4892 GCA_001801865.1 Gammaproteobacteria bacterium RIFCSPLOWO2_02_FULL_61_13 | reverse complement strand
CAGCATGCCGCCGAAGGCACCGCCCAGTTGCATAGTGGACAGCGCCCGGGCGCGTTTCTTTTCGAACCAGTGCATCAGTGCCACCGTGAGCGGGAAAAAACCGGAGAAACCCGAACCCAGCGCAATCAGCAGAAATGCCGCGTAAAAGCCGCCCAGCGACTCGACCTGGCTGAAA
>MGYT01000129.1:3892-4672 GCA_001801865.1 Gammaproteobacteria bacterium RIFCSPLOWO2_02_FULL_61_13 | reverse complement strand
CCTCCACCTTCTGGTTCATTTCGCTCGGGCACGGCCTGTCCCTGCTGGTGGTGAGCGCGGTGAACGTGCACGCCATCACCCACCTGAAAGAAGGCCTGGGCTACGAACTCGACGCGGCCGCGCTGGTCATGGGCCTGATGTCCGTGGGCCAGTTCGCCGGCATTCTTCTTGCGGGCGCGATCGGCGACCGCTACGACAAGCGCGTGCTCTCCGCAGGCTGCACTTTCTTTCACATGGTGGGGATGCTGCTGCTGACGTTCGCTACGACCTACTTAATGTTGGTCGGCTTCGCGGTATTGCACGGCGTCGCCTGGGGCCTGCGCGGGCCGCTCATGCAGGCCATGCGTGCCGACTATTTCGGACGCACCGCCATCGGATTGATCGCGGGCCTGTCTTTCATGATCGTGCTGATGGGCCAGGTCGTCGGGCCCCTGTTCGCCGGCGCGCTCGCCGATGCAACCGGCAATTACCAAGCGGGATTCACCACGCTCGCCGTGTTCGCCGGACTTGGGTCGGTATTTTTTCTTTTGGTTAAGCCGCCGGTGCGGCGGGGCTGACGCGGCGAAGTCTGATTGTAAGCGTAGCGCCAATCGTGCATGATGGCCAAAGCTGAGTGCCGGCGCGTGTCATCGTGCAAGGCGTTCAGCGCGGTGAGCATCGAACCCATCAAGCACCTGACCATGACCCCGCGCCTCCGTCTTCTCATGCAAGCAACCCCGCTGTTGGCAAGCGTGGCCCTGCTGTCGGGCTGTGCCGGCCTGACCAACCTGACCGGGCCGC
>MGYT01000129.1:0-3882 GCA_001801865.1 Gammaproteobacteria bacterium RIFCSPLOWO2_02_FULL_61_13 | reverse complement strand
CTGACCAACCTGACCGGGCCGCGCGTTAATCTGGCCGGCATCGAAAGCCTGCCCGGCGAGGGCCTGGAGCTGCGCTTCATGCTCAAGCTGCGGGTACAGAACCCCGGCGATGCCGATTTGCGCTACGACGGCGTCTGGGCCGAGGTCGAGTTGCGCGGCCAGCCGCTGGCCAGCGGCGGCGCGCCAGTGACCGGTGTAGTGCCGCGCTTCGGCGACGCTGTGGTGATGGTGCCGGTCACCGCCTCGGGCTTGAGCATAGCGCGCCAGGTGATCAGCCTGCTGCGCAGCTCGCGCGAGGGCAACGGCGTGGGCATGGTGGCCTACGCTCTGCGCGGCCGGCTGGGCGGTACCGGGTTGGGCGGCGGGAGCTTCGAATCGACCGGCGAGATCGACCTGAGCGCTCCCTGATCGGCCTAGGATCGGTCAGCTCATAGATGAGCCATCCGCGCGTGACCTCGTCCATCAGCGTGCCCATGCTGCCGAAAGCCTGGCCGAACCACAGCAGCCGGTATTCGCGGTGGCGCAGCGTCGAGAAGGCGCGCACGCGAAGCAGGGCATCGGCGGCGCGCCGGAGATAATTCATGTTCGCGAGCTTTTCCGGCGCAGCGGACGCCCGGGCGGCGTGCTTCGCCTTTGACCCCGATGCACCTTGCCGTTATCCGCGACGCGTCAGGCCGCGATCTTTCGCGCCTTGTGAAATCCCACCGTTCCTCCCAGTACCGGACGCCCGACGACAGGGGAGAACTGCAGCGCGGCGAGCACCTGCGAGAGTTCCTCGGTCGAATAGAACATGCGGATCGCATTGACAAAATAATCGCGGCAGCGCAGCGCGGCCGCGCCGCTGCCGAAGGCGCGCGCCACCAGTGTCACGCAGGCCTTGAGGTACAGGTAGTACATCTGCTCGACCAGCTTGTTGGCCGGACGCAGCATGTCGCAGTGATAGAAATGGCCGCCCGGCTTGAGCACCCGGTGCACCTCCGAGAACACCTGGATGGCGCGCACATGGCGCGTTGCCCATTGCAGCGTCACCATGTCGAAGTGATTGTCCGGGAACGGCAGTTCGTGCACATCGCAAATGGTGGACTCGATGCGAAACCCCCGCTTTGCCGCCAGCTGCTGCCCCACCTGTTGCATGCGCGCGCTGCGGTCGACCGCATGGATCTCCAGGCTCGGCTCTCTGCTCAGCAGATCGATGCCGATCACATTGGTTCCGGCGCACACATCGAGCACGCGGAAATGGGGCGCAATATGCATGGTCGAAATAAAACGCCTGCGCAGCCCGTCAATGAGTCCCAGCGTCGCGAAAACATTGGCGCGATCGTAGTATTTCGCGACATCGGCGAATACGTCGGGGATGTCATTGTTCCAGATGGCCAGGAACGCCTTTTCCCTCGCGACTTCCCGCTCTCTGTAGACTTGGTTCATGTAGGCCTTTCCTTGTGCATGTTGTTAGCCGCGGCTGACAATCGGTTCTTATTTGATGAGTTGATTGCCGGTTGTGTGTTGCCCCGCAGGGTGACAGAATGCCACAGTCGGCGCCGTGGCGTGGGATGGAGCGTGATGGGTGAGACGATTCAGGCCATTTCTGTGCTGATAGCCTTCCTGGAAGCTGCCGGGTGGCTGTTTGCCCCGCGCCACCGGTACCGCCCGGCCGGCGGACCCTATCCATAAAGCAACTGCAGGCTGCAACGCTCATGAACCTCGAAGCCGTCGATCCCGCGGATGTCTTTGTCACCTCGGACAAAGGCAACGATGAGCTCAAGTACGGGTCCACCCGCCTGTCGGTCGCGGCGCTGGAACTTCTGGTGCTGTTCGACGGAAAGAAAAGTCTCGGCGAGGTCATCGAAAGCGCCAAAGGGTACACGCCGGAGGAGCTGCGCGATACCGCGCAAAGCCTGGCGCGCGATGGCTACATTGGGATCCCCCATGCCGAGACCGAAGTGTTGATCGACATGAGTTTTCTCCTCGGTGATGCGCCGGCGGCCGCGGCAGAGAGCACCACCCCCGAGGCCCACGCCGAAGCCGACAAAGTGGAGCAGCGGCTGAGCCTGGACGGCTATTACGTCAGCATCGCGCGCCGCGCGGCGGCCAGGAAAAAGCCCAGTAAAGGCGCCACTTACTCGGCTGAGGATGCCTTCAGCTACTCGGTCCTTGCTGTCGAGGACAACGCGGATATTCAGAGAACCCTCAGGCTCCTGCTGACGCTCGAGAACTTCGAGCCGCGGCTCGCCGGCAATCGCAACGAAATCGTCGCCGAGCTGCGGCGGGTGCCTTCGCCCGATGTGATCCTGCTCGACGTCAATCTGCCGGACGCCAACGGCTTCGACATTCTCGCCCGGATCCGCCAGCACCCGGTGCTCAAATCGATACCGGTCATCATGCTTACGGCACAGGCCAACCGGCACGACGTGCTGCGTGGCATCGCGGGCGGCGCGGACGGCTACATCACCAAGCCGTTCGAGAATGAAATCCTCATTCGGAGCATCAGGGCGGTGCTCGGCTTGTAAGGTGACCAGGCGAGGCACCTTCGCAACGCGCAGCGGCGCACCCTGTGGAAGTGCCAAGCCACGGCCGGCCTCAAACCATCACCGAGCCGCCGTCGACCACCAGGGTTTGACCGGTCATGAATGCCGAGTCCCCGCTGGCCAGGAAACTGACCGCGCCCACCAGATCTTCGGGATGTTCATCGCGGGGAATGGCGCGCGATTTGCGTTGCGATTCCAGTTGCTGTGCGCTGGTGACTCCGCGCGCGATCACGCCGTCGGACAGCGTCAGGCCGGGGGCCACCGCGTTGACCGTGATGCCGTCCTTGCCCAGCTCGCGCGCCAGTGAACGCGTGAAGCCGATCAGTCCCGCCTTGCTGGTCGCGTAGTGAATGTGTCCGGCGGCGCCCTTGATGGCCGTTCCGGAACTGACGACGATAATGCGCCCGCCGCCCTGTTGCTTCATGTGCGGCACCGCGGCGCGGCAGCACAGGTAGGTTCCGATGATGTTGACGTTGAGCATCCGTTGCCATTCATCCAGCCCTATGTCTTCGAAGCGGCCCTCCTTGGTACGCGCGAAGTAAGCGGCGTTGTTGACCAGGATGTCGATGCGCCCGAATGCGCGCATGGCGGCTTCGGTAAGCAGCGCGACGTCTTCCTCCCGGGTAATGTCGGTGGCCACGCCGATCGCGCGGCCGCCCGGAGCGCCGATCTCGGCGGCGGCGTCCTCGGCGTTGCGCAAGTCGGCAATGACAATGTTCGCGCCGTCGGCGGCGAGGCGCTTCGCGAAAGCCTTTCCCAGGCCCATCGCGCCGCCGGTGACGATGGCGGTCTTTCCCATTAGGCCCATGATCAGTCCACCCGCGGCAGATTCGCGTCCCTGACGATTTTCGCGCAGCTGAACATTTCCGTCGAACTCCTGCTGGTTCCTGGCCGTTTATTGAAGCGGCATGTATTGGAATTCAAGTTTTTTTTGCTTGGGGGAACGTAGCACCTGGCTGTCGTCCGGTCAATCGCCAGACGGGCCAGGCATTTGAAAATGCCGGATTGAATTTGTTGCTCGCTTATCGCCGCCGTTTCCCGCTACCATCCGGCAGGGCATGGAAGCTGCCAGTCCCACGCCCGGGCAGTTTGGCGAGCCTATTCCACCTAGGGAGGAAAATCATGCTCGATCTTTACACCTGGAACACGCCCAACGGCCACAAGGGCCGCATCGCCGTCGAGGAGTCGGGGCTCCCCTATAACCTGCATCCGGTCAACCTGCAGGCGGGCGCGAACGTCACCGGGCAATACCACGCGATCAGCGCGAGCCGCCGCATTCCGACGCTGGTGGACAGCGACGGCCCGGGCGGCAAACCGATCACGCTGATCGAGTCCGGCGTGATCCTGGTCTACCTGG
>MGYT01000128.1:21535-23986 GCA_001801865.1 Gammaproteobacteria bacterium RIFCSPLOWO2_02_FULL_61_13 | reverse complement strand
GGATCAACTGATCCGCGAGCAGGTCGTTGAGCGGCGGCAACGCCACGGCGGTGTCGCGCAGAACTTCCACTGCCGTACCGCCCGCGCCAAAGGACAGCGCCGGGCCGAACACCGGATCTTCCGCCACGCCCACGATCAATTCGTGACTGCCCGGGCGGCGCACCATGGGCTGGACCGTGAAACCCTCCACCCGCGCCCCGGGCTGCAATTGTTTGATTCGCGCCAGCATGCCTTCCGCGTCGGCGGACAGGATGGACGCGCTGCCGATATCCAGCAGCACGCCGCCGACATCGGACTTGTGCGACAGATCCGGCGACAGGATCTTAAGCGCCACCGGGTACCCGATCTCCGCCGCGGCGGTAACGGCGGCCTCGACCGTAGCCACCACGCGGGTGGGCACCGTCGGAATGCCGTAATCTTCCAGCACCGCCTTGGCCTCGGGTTCGGTCAGCATCGTCCGGTTCGCGTTCAATGCCGCCTGCAACCGTTTGCGCACGGCGCCCTCATTGGCTGTGAATGCCTCCGGCGTCGAGGCCGGCATCTGCATCAGACTTTGCTGGTTGCGGTCATACTCGACCATCTGCATGAAGGCGCGCACCGCCAGCTCCGGCGTGTAGTAGCTCGCAATGGACCCCTCCATGAACACCTTGCGCCCCGCGCGCACGGTCTCGCCGCCCATCCAGCAGGTAAGAATGGGTTTCATGGCGTCCTTCGCCTCCTCCGTCACGGCACGGGCCACGGCCACACAGTCCACCAGCGCTGTGGGCACCAACATGACCAGGATGGCGTCGAAATCATCCGCAGCCAGCAACAGGCGCAGCGCCTTGCGATAACGGTTCGCATCGGCATCGCCGATGATGTCCACCGGGTTGCCGCGCGACCAGGTGCGCGGCAGGAATTCGTCCAACGTGGCGAGGGTTTCCGGCTTCAGCGTCGCCAGGGTGCCGCCCTCGGCCGCCAATTGATCCGCCACCAGTACACCGGGTCCGCCGCCGTTGGTCAGCACCAGCAGGCGCGAACCCCGGGCCGGGCGGGCGAAGGCGAGTGTCTCGGCGGCACTGAACAGGTCCTCGACCGTCTGCACACGCAGCATGCCGGCGCGGCGGATGGCGGCGTCGAACACGTCATCGTTGCCCACCATGGCGCCGGTATGGGACAGCGCCGCCTTGGCGCCCGCCGGCTGCCGCCCGGCCTTGAGAATAATCACGCGCCGGTTGCGGGACGCGGCCCGCGCCGCGGACAGGAACTTGCGCGCGTGGCGGATGGATTCCACATATAAAAGTATGCCGTGGGTATCCGGATCACTGCCCAGGTAATCCAGCAGGTCGCCGAAATCCACGTCCGCCGCATCCCCCAGGGACACAAAACTGGAGAAACCAATGCCGCGGGCGTTGGCCCAATCCAGCACCGCCGTGCACAGCGCGCCGGATTGGGACAGGAACGCCAGGCGGCCGGGGATCGGTTGGGCATGGGCAAAACTGGCATTCAGACCAATGCGCGGCAGTAACAAGCCAATGCAGTTGGGACCGAGAATGCGCATGCCCGTGGCGCGGGCAGCGGTCAGCATGGCGGTTTGCAGGTCATTGCCGCCGTTGCCAGGGGGATTGCGGAAGCCATCTGCCAGCACGATGGCCGCGCCGGTCCCGCGCCGGCCCAGTTCGGTGATGAGACCCGGCACCGTGGCGGCGGGTGTGGCAATGACCGCCAGGTCCGGCGTGGCCGGTAACGAGGCCACATCCGCGTACACGGTCACGCCGGGAATAGCTGGGCGACGCGGATTGACCGGATAGATGGGGCCTTTAAATCCACCCTGCAGCAGATTGTCCAGTACCACCTTGCCCACGGCACCCGCCCGATCGGTAGCGCCGAGCAACGCGACGGATTCGGGATGAAACAGTTTGTCGAGATTGAGAACACTCATGACTTCAGTTCACTCCCATGCGCCGCTCCCACGCCTTCTGGTTTTTAACCGCATCGCGGATGAACGGTGATAACCGGATGATCTGTAATACTGCGCGGTTCAACCACGACCCCGGGAAGCGCATGGGCCCTACGATATCCAGGAACAGGATGACACGCGTGCCCGGGGTATCGTTGTGGACCTGGTGCTTGTAGGTATCATCGAACATCAGGCATTTGTCCTCGTCCCAGCGCGCCATTTGCCAGCCCACCTCGATCCAGCATTGCGCCCTCGGTTCCGGGACGATGAGTCCCAGGTGGCAACGCAACACTCCTTATATAATGGCCGCGGTGCAGGGGGATATGTTTGCCCGGGGAGAGCACAGAAAAAAAGGCGGTATACATTCCGGGGATGGACTCGACCAATCGCGTCGTCTCGGGGCATAAGGCGCAATGGCTGTCCATGCGGTAGCCGTACCCGTACAGGAAAAATGTCTTCCAGCGATCGTCCTGGGTGATATTGACCTGATCCCGGGAGATATCCTGAAAATT
>MGYT01000128.1:19262-21494 GCA_001801865.1 Gammaproteobacteria bacterium RIFCSPLOWO2_02_FULL_61_13 | reverse complement strand
CTCGTCAGGGACGAGCGAGTAGTGCACCAGTAACCGCTCAATGCGCTTGATGAGCCACAAGCCGATGGCGACACTCGGACGATGCTTGCGCTTCTTTTTTTTCGGTTCCCACGCCACTTCCATTAACGTAACGCCCCCCGGCGCAACAGTTGCCACACGACCCGCCAGCCAAACAGCAAGGGGAAGCGGCGCAATTGCGGCGTGACATCAATGTGCACCCCGGTGTGACGTTCCACCTTCCAGGCAGCGTAGTCCACACCACCCGAAAACGTAAATGTGGCCTTCGCCAGCCGCATCAGCGACAGCACACTGCCCAGCCAGCGGCGCCAGCGCCACGCCCGGCGGCAGGCGCTTATCGCGCCTGCGCTGTCTTCCACGCGATACGAATCGCCCTGCGCGGTTTTCATTCCCACCAGGACTGTCGCCGCCGCTGTCATTGCTTGCCGGTAGTAAGCCGCATCCTGTTGCACCAGCAACTGCGGGCGGCCCGACCCTTCCGGCCGCAACTCTGCGGCGTAAGTCAGTTGAAAGCCCCGGATCCACAATACATCGGCGGTGAATGGTTCCGCTCCCATCATCGGAACCGTCTCGCGCAGGAATCGCAATACCGCCTGCGCCAACACTCCCGCTAGCCAATGGGATGTTTGCCCGTCCCGCACCAGCAGCAGCGTCACCGGCTGGCAAAACCGCGCCCAAAAATAGGAATGGAATGCGGTCCGGTTGCCGCGCTCGAAATCCGCCCTGGAAACGACCGCATATTTGACCCTGAACGGCGTATTTTCCGCCGGCGCTTCCAGGTAAAACACATTGGGCGGCAGAGCTTCGTTCAACCAGCGCAGCCAGCGGCCGGGATAGGCCCCGGAATATTCATCCACGATGACGTAAAGATCCACGACGCCGTCAGTGACATCCTGTTGTCGCCGGCACGATCCATAAAGCAGCACCGCTGCCAGGCTCGCGCCGAACCGCGCCTGCAATGCGTCCAATGGGCGCCGGAATTCGGCGGCGACGGGTTCCGCCATCTGCGTGGCGCGTAATTCGAGCAGGGGCAGCGGCGCGGGTGTCATGGACGTACGAAACTCACATGTCCTGCAAGTCCGACTGAAAGTGTCGCACCCTCGGATTGATAACACTGGCCATCAATCACAAACGCACCCTCCAACCGGACCGAGAAGGACCGGAGGTTCGCGCTGGCATAACCGTGCTCCACGCGCAAACCGGCACCACGGCCGCAGAGCAGCGGCAACAATGAGCGGTATAGCCTGGCAGGAGGTGACTGCACGGCGGTGACATGCAGCGGAGCGGGCCCGGTTCCCCAATACGGTCGCATACCCAACAGCAACCGATCCAGGACGCTGGCGAGAATGGCCACATAGGGCCTGTGCCCCTCAAATCCCGGCAGCCCTTCGATCTGCGCCTGCACCGGTGCGGTCAACCCACTGAGATCCCTGCCCAACAGCGCGCCCAGGAAGCGGGCCACGACCAGACCCGAGGCGGCCTCGCCAGTGATCCCGCTTTTGCGAATGTGAGACGTGAAGTACTCGACGCCACGGGCGATGATCCCGGCGCCGAAAAACATGCCGCACAGCGGTGGCAGCCCGGCCCGCGCTACCTTCAACACCGGCCGCGAGGTGGCGGACAAGACCATGCCACTTTGATGTTCCAACCGGGCGCGCAATCGATTCAACACCTGCACCGGGGTTCCCCGCACGCCGAGATCCAGCGCACTCATGTTCGTGGTGCCGGCCGGTACGGCCAGGACCGCAGGCGAAGTCCCTGCATTCGCCGGCGCAAGCAGGCGTCCCAACACCCCGTGGAGCGTGCCGTCGCCGCCAACCACCACCAGTAAATCGGGCCGCCGCGCAAGCAGGTCGGACACCGTCTGGCCACCCAGTGCCGCACCTTCAATCTCCACATAATTATCGCCGGCGATGCCACGGCCCAGTTCGCGGATTGCCTGCAAGCGGCCCCGCACCCGCCCCGAGGCCGGGTTGCACAGGACCGCAACGGAGGGCTTCGCCACCGGCCCGGATCAGGATTGAGTCGGCGCGCGCGTGAACAGGCGCACAGCCAGGCGGTGCCGGTCACGTGCTGGATCCACAGTGGCCAGCCACGACTCCAGCCTGCCTTGTCGCAGGCGAAGGCAGATTGCATACAGGACACGCTGCAGCAGGAACAATGTCGAGGCCAGGTGCCAGAGCACCACGGCACAAAGTCCGCCGGCGGGATTGC
>MGYT01000128.1:9688-19250 GCA_001801865.1 Gammaproteobacteria bacterium RIFCSPLOWO2_02_FULL_61_13 | reverse complement strand
AAATAAATGGAACGCCCCCTCACACAGTCGCCCGCCGATGTAGCCGAACAACATCAGCCACAATGCCGTGTCGATCGGCACCGGCCCCGTCCACTGCGCGGCCACACCCATGCCCCAGGCCGCATACCAGATCGGCGGATGCAGCAGGTCAATGCCGTGATCCAGGTAATCGCCAAAGCGGCTGGCTGTGACCGTGACCCGGGCCAGTTTGCCATCCACAGTGTCGAGAAAGGTCATGAGCCAGCCCATGATCAGCCCGGCGCCGAACCATCCCTGCGCAAATGCGCCGGTGGCAAGAAGGGTCAGCAACAATCCGAACAAGGTAACGTGGTTGGGCCGCAGACCGAGGCGAATGCATACGTGGGTGGCGCGAAACGCAAGGGCCGGCCACCTCCACTTGGTCACCAGATCCGTGACTCCTTTATATGCGCCGCCGAACAGTTCCATCTCCAGGGCAGGCAAATCGGCGCCGGCCATGCTGTACACGCGCGGGGGCACATTCTTGCGCAGGCTTTTCTCGAACCCGGTGACCAGGTCCGCAGGCACGCGCCTGGGCAAGTCAACCAGGGTCGCCCCTTCCCCACGCGGCAGTTCTGACGAGGCGAGTTCCAGTTGCGCCCGCGGGACGCGGGCCGCGACCACCTGTGCGGGAGAACCGGCGCAAAGTTGGAATGCCTCTTTGGCGCGCGCCAAGGCCGCCAGCAACCGCAGTTCGTAAATATGATCAGCCCGCAATAGCAGCACGGTGTCGCCGGGCGCCTGCGCTTGCAACGGCAGACCCAGCGCGTCCAGCATGCGCAAGATGCGCTCGGTTCCGGTCAATCCCCAGACCCGCTGCTCGCATTCACCGACGATGCGTATGACTTCGTTCATCCTCTGTCCTCGACTGGCGTCATGTTGTTGCAACCGGTTGAATCAGCGAATATGCCCTTATGACCGGCGGCAACCGCTATCGCATTGCGCATATCTCCGATCCGCACCTGACCACGTTGCGCGGCGTTGGCGCACGTGAACTGTGCAACAAGCGCATTCTAGGCTACCTGTCATGGCTCTTGCGCCGCCGCCGGGAGCACCGGCGCGAAGTTCTGGCTGCATTGCTGCGGGATGTTCATGACCGCCAGCCGGATCACGTGGTCATTACCGGCGATCTGACCCATATCGGCACCCCGCGCGAATGCGAAGAGGCCGCGCACTGGCTGCAGGACGTTTCCACCCAGCAACCGCTGACACTCATTCCCGGCAACCATGATTGCTATACCGCGGCGCCCTGGGAGAAAACCCTCGGCCTTTGGAACGATTTCATGGCCGGTGACGGGGGCCACGCCCCGGAGTCAGCGCGCGGTTTGTTCCCGACGCTGCGACGGCGCGGGCCCATTGCCATCATCGGGCTGTCCAGCGCAGTCCCCAGCCTGCCATTTTTCGCCACCGGCAATTTGGGCGCGGCGCAACTGCAGGAACTTGAAAGACTGCTGGGGCAGACCGGCAACGAGGGACTGTTTCGCTTGCTCCTGATCCATCATCCGCCTGTTCCAGCGCGTCTTGACCGGCGCCGCGCGCTCACGGATGCAAGCGACCTGCAACAGGTGCTGAAACGTGCCGGGGCAGAATTGGTGTTGCATGGCCACAGCCATTGCTGGTTGAACACCTCCGTGTCCGGCCCGCAACAGGAAATTCCGGCGCTTGGCATACCCTCTGCTTCCGCCCGCGTCACCCGGCCCGGACGGCGCGCAGGCTACAGCATCCTTGACCTCACAACCACTGCATCTGGCTGGGATGTCGAGGTCACGCAATTCGAACTTGCTGCAGATGCCACCGGTTTCCGCCGGCATGGTTTGATGCAGTGGAGTCGTGCACGCAGTTAACGTGTCCTTATCAGCGCTTGTTGCCCGGCAATGGCCAGCACGACACCGGGTCCCAGGGCCACCCAGATTGGATCCACCTTCAACAGCAACCCGGCATTGGACACAATCTGGTCCAGCAGATACACGCCAACACCGGTAAGCGACGCAAGAATCAGGCGCTGGCCAAGCCCGCTGCGCAGGGAGCCGAAGGCAAACGGCACGGACAGGGCCAGCATGGCGAGCAATGTCACCGCGCCACCCAGTTTTCGCCACAGTGCCAGCTCATAGGCGGCGAATTCCTGACCCGTGGCGCGCAGGTAGCCCACCAGTTCATGCAACTGCGTTGGCGAAAGGCTGTCAGGTGGCCGCGTCAGCGTGGCGATTTGATCCTGGGACAGGAATGGTCTCCACGCCAGGGATGCCAGGCGGTCGGTGATCACCCGCTCTCCTTCCACGCGCTTGCGCGTGACTTGCTGCAATGTCCACGTGTCATGCACTGCGATATCTGCCTGCGGACTGCGCAGGTATTCCAGCAAGCGGCCGTCCTTGTCAAACGTCATGATCTCGATGTCATTGGGCTCGCCTTGCGGCCCCATGTTTCCGATTCTCAAAACCCGGCTTTGATCACGGGTCCAGATCCCCAGCCCCTCCCCCAGTTCCGCACTTTGCGCGAGCGCTGCCGAACGCTGGATCAGGGCGATCTGCTGAAAAACCGGGGCGACAAATTGTTCTAGCACCACGAGCATGAGGACAACGCCAAGGCCGAGAGATAAAGATGCGCGTGCGATGCGCAATACGGACAGGCCCGCGGCGCGCATAGCAGTCAGTTCCAGCGACGCCGCGAGGCGTCCGAGGGCGATGACATTGCCCAACAGCGCGATGAAGGGAGCCAGCTGAATTACCCGGCGCGGAACCATCAGGAGGACGAAGCGAAAGGCATCTTGCAGCGCATAACTGCCCTCACCCACGTCCTCCAGTTCCTCCAGCAGATCGAGAAAACTGAACAACGGCACCATGACCGCGGCGGCGATGCACATGCCGAAAAAAATCTGGCGCATCAGGTATCGGTCCATCAGGTTCATGCGGCGCGACCCCGCAGCGCGGCGTTGCCACCGCGCAAAATCCAGATGACGGCCACTGCCATCAGGCCATGCAACCACCATACGCCCGGAAGTGCGCCCACGATCCCCTGCTCGACCCAGGTCTGGGCCAACCCGCTGAGGTTGTAATACACCGCGAAGACCATCGCAGCGATGACAATGCGTTCGTGGCGGCCCTGGCGCGGCGCAGCATGGCTGAGGGGGATGGCCGCCAGCACCAGCAGCAATGTCGCCAGCGGGCGGGACAGACGCCATTGCCATTCCGCAATCTCGGCGGGCAACCCGGAATTCAGCAACACGCCGGTGGCTGCAGCCTTGCGTTTGTAACCCACTGCGGCATCCGGCTGCGTCAGATTGAAGACCAGATCGGAAAAGGTGGTAACCCGGTCCGGGCCGGAACCCTGTCGCAAGCGATACAACTGGCCGTCCCGCAAATGCAGTTGCGCCGTGCCGGTGGTGCGATTCTCACGATGCTCCGCGCGCCGCGCACTGACCAGGGTGCTGGCCAGGTCGCCGCGCCGGAACAGGAACACTTCGCGCATCTCGGCGCTGTCAGGATCCTTGAACTGCGTGTACAACACCCGTCCGCTGCTTTCGCTGCCGAGAAATTTACCGCCCTGCACGTGCTCCGGGCTAAACTCGGTGCGCGCGGAGGCGTCCAGCAGGTAGCTTTCGGCATAGGCCCACGGCCGCGCCGAGATCGACAGCCACGCAACCAGCACCGCCACTGGAACGCCCAGCAACAATATCGAGCGAATCACGGTGCCGGGGCCGACTCCCGCGGCGCGCAGCGCCACCATTTCCTGATCCCGGTGCATGCGCCCCAATCCCATCACGGCGGAGAAATACAACGCCACCGGCACCAGGACTTCCGTGGCAATGAGCAGCTTTAACAATACCAGGCGCAGCATTAATGCCGTTCCCAGTGTCTCGGTCACCGCGGCGGCGAGGTACCGGGCCACGGTAAAGCAACCAAACAGGGCCAGCAGGATGCCGAGAACGGCCAGGAATGGCTTCAATACCTCGGCAATGATGTATCGCTCTATGCGCATTGTGCAGCAACGCTCTCATCCTGACCCATCGATGCGGGACATTGCCCCGCAGGCCGATGTTAATATAGTGCAATGTCCACCCGGCACCGAAAAAAACCGCCTGCGAGCGCTATTGTGCTGAGCGCCGGGCAGGGCCGACGCCTGTTGCCGCTCACGGCGGAACAGCCGAAATGCCTGATTCGCATCGGTGATCGCACACTGCTGGAGTGGCAGGTGGATGCGCTGCTCGAGGCCGGGATCAGGGAGGTGGTTGTCATTTCCGGTTATCGCAGCGACCTGGTGGAAGGCGTGATCAAGAAACGCTACGGGCACCGCCGGGTCAGGGTGGAATTCAATCCCTTTTTTGATATTTCTGACAACCTTGCCAGTTGCTGGATCGCCCGCGACGTGATGAGCGATGATTTCCTGCTCTTGAACGGCGACATCATATTCGAGGCAGCGGTCCTCAACCGTGTGCTGGAATCAGAAACGGCGCCGATTACGCTGACAGTAAACCTCAAGGACGAGTACGACGACGACGACATGAAGGTGAAGGTCAACCGGGGTCTGGTGCGACAGGTCAGCAAAACATTGGCGCCACAGCAAACCGACTGTGAATCCATCGGCATGCTTTATTTCCGGGGCAAGGGACCCGCGCTGTTCCGGGCCGCGGTGGAGAACGCCATGCGGCATCCGACCAGTCTGAAACTCTGGTACTTGTCGATCATTGACGCACTGGCCGCCGATGGTGTCGTCAGGCCATGCCCTGTTACCGGGCTGGGATGGGCGGAGCTCGATTTCCCCGGCGATCTTGAGGCTGCGAAGGCTGCATTTGGAGGGATAACGGTCGGTACAAAGTTAATAGTGAAAAGAAAAAGAAAAGTAAAAAGTAAAAAGTGAAAGATTCAGGGGGCCGCTTTTCACTTTTAACTTTCCGCTTTTAACTGCCTTTCCGTTTAGCCAGTATCGCCTCCACCCGCATCAGATCATCAGGCGTATCCACGTCCACGCTGGCTTCCGGCTCATCCAGGATCACCGGGGCGATACGCGCACCGAGTCGCTGCGACGCACGGGACAGAGCCTCCTCCAGGGTCAGCATGCCGAGCAGATAGCGCATCACGGCGCCCGGCCCCAGGATCCCCGCCACCAGGCGCGCCGGGTGCTTGCGTTGTTGCTCCACCCGTACCCAGAAATCAATCACCCGCGTGCCAACCGGCGTGAGCACTGCAAACAGATTACAAGTGCAGAAGGCGTCGTCCTGAAAGCGAAGTACGGTCCGGCGCACGCCGGGAAAGGCCGCCTGCACGCGGGAAAACCTGACCAGCCCCACGGCCAGATCAGCACCCGAAATCCGGCTCGCCTCCAGGAATCCGCCGGCAACACTGGACGTCAACAGGGCGTGGTCCGCAGTGGTGATCAATATCGGGGCATCCAACCCCAGCGCGCGTAATCCCGCCGCGGCGCTGCGGCTGGGCGATGGCTCCGGATCCAGCCGCGCTACCCGATCCCGTTTCAGGCCACTTGCCAATGACGGAGCGGCTGCCAGCGCAGCGGACGTGGGCCCGACCACCACAATCTGATTCAAACCCGGGAGCGGCGCCAGGGCATCCAGGACCCGGAGCAACATCGGGATCCCTCCCACGGCCACCGCGGCCTTGCACGGAACCCCCGCAAACTTGGCCACGGCATCAGCCGCGGTGCGATCCGCGGCCAGCACCAGGGCGTTGAACCGGGAAGCGGAATTGGCCTGTGACCCGGGCATCGAGATCAGCTATCCAGGTGCTTGCCGTAGATCCGGTAACGTTTGTACAGATCGCTGCCGAAGACTTCCAGGATATGGCGCATACCCTTGTTATCTTCCAGGATCCAGGACATCTCGACCTCCAGTATTCCGCGCCGCCACAATGCTTCTTTCACTGCCCGGACCACCAGTAAAGCCAGGGCGATCCCCTGCGAACTGTTCTGGAATCGCTTTCTGACGCCCATCAACGGCACGCGCCCGGTGTGGATCCCCCGGCGCTTCAACCGCCAGATCAACTTGAGCCAGCCCAGGGGGAAGAGGTGTCCGGAAAGATCCGCCGCCGCCTCATTTATATTTGGCAAGGCGGCAATGAAGGCCACGGCCTCGGAATCAATCTCGGCGATCTGAACGTATTCGTCGGGCACCAGCAGTTTCAGACTGTCCCCAAATTCAGCAAATTCCGCCCGGGTAAACGGCACGAATCCCCAATTGTCCGACCATGCGTCATTAAACAGATCGCGCAGGATTTCCATTTCTTCCCGCATGCGGTCCCGCCTCAGGGTTCGCAACTTCACCGCCTTGCCATAGCGCCGAATCAGGGATTCCATGAACGGGGGCGGCGTGAAATCCGTGCGTACCCAATATGCCAGCAGGTCTTTCCGCGGCTGGTAGCCCAGCGCCTGTACCTGCCCCGCATACCACGGCCGGCCATGGGGCATCATCACCACCGGGGGCCGCGAGAAACCTTCCACCAGCAAGCCGCATTCCTGGTTGATGGAAAAGTTAAACGGGCCGGTCACATCATGGGTGCCCCGCTCCCGCAACCACGACTCGGCCGCGTCAAACAATCGTGCAAAAACCTCAGGGTCGTCCTGCGCCTCCAGTAAACCGAAATGCCCGGTGTCGGCCCCATACCGCTCCCGATGCAGCCGATCGACTTGCGCACTGATGCGACCCACCGGGATACCCTCACGCAGGGCAACCCACGCCTGCCATTCTCCGTGCTCGAAGAACGGGTTGTGGCGGGACAAATGCACCCTGCGCTCCAGGCGCAAAGGGGGGATCCACGCCGGATCGTCGTGGTAAATCCGGTACGGGACATCAATGAACTGCCATAATTGCCGCGCGTTCCGAACCGGAAGCAGATGGACTGCTGGCGAATTAGTCATTCCCCATCTCCTGTTTGGCGTCCACGGCAGGTTGCCGCGGGATTTTCCGCGGAGGCACCATCACTAAAATAGCGAGGGTGATGCATTTTTGATTAATTTTTGCTACATTATCATAGAGATGGCTGATCTTCCTCCCAATGCAGGGCAAAGTCTGAACGCAACTATGCGTAAATTCGGGGCCCCCGACACGTGTATACGGAATTATCGCTATTGGACCGTCCTCCTGCGCCCGGCCCAAGTCACGCTCGGCTCCCTGGTCCTGGCAGCATTTGAGCCGGCCCGCGCCCTGGCCGATCTCAGCCGGGAAAGTTTCATGGAGATGGGGCAAGTGGTACGTGATATCGAACAATCACTTGCCCGCGCAGTTGCCTTCGACAAGATCAATTACCTGCTTTTCATGATGGTGGACCCGGACGTGCATTTCCACGTGATTCCGCGCTACGCCACCGAACGCAGTTTCGCCGGCGTGAAATTCACCGACCCCGGCTGGCCGGGTGTGCCGGATTTGTCCCGGATAAACGCTGTCAATGCTGAGATCATGCAGCGAATTTTGAGCCATGTGCGAGCCTGCTGGAACTGACTGAAATGGATGAAAAACCTGAAGAAATTTCGTGCATGTGGATTGCGGCTCGTGTAGGATTTGTCGCCGCCGCGGGCCCGACTATCGGGCCTGCATGGCATAAGAACCGCGCCCACGGCGCTGTGAATGCAACATCTGGAGTAATTTGGGGATTTCACCCGGGACGCCGCCGCAAAGTTGGAAATAACCCGCGGAACCTGAATAATCTCTTTTTGTCTATGGGCAACCGTCGCTACGACAAGTCAGCCTGGAGATCGTAAGCGTGAATCGGCAACCAACGCCAACGCAGAATAACCGGCCACAACGCCTGGCTGATTTTGAGACGCTTTCCGAAGCGCTGGAATACGCAGCCCAAGGCGCCACCGGGTGCAATTTCTATGATGCGCGCGGGAACCTGCGCGCGGTCCTCCCTTACTCGGAATTACGTGATCGCGCGCTGCTCACGGCACGACGCCTGATTTCACTCGGACTCAAGCGCGGGGAACGCATCGCCATCGTCGCGGATACGGACCCCAGTTTCATGGAGCTCTTTTTTGCCTGTCAGTACGCAGGCCTGGTGCCTTTCGCCATGCCGGTCCCGGTAAATCTGGGCAGCCATCACATTTATGTTCAGCAACTGCGGGGCTTGCTGCAGGGCGGCGAGGCCGTCGCGGCCGTGGCGCCTGCCGAATACCTTGGCTTTCTGGAAGAGGCAGCCGGGGGATTGGCGGCGCTGCGCTGGTGCGGCACGCCGGAACAGCTTTCCGAACGCAGCACGGATATGGCGGATTTGATTCCCACCAGCCCGGACGAGCCCGCTTACCTTCAATTCACCTCCGGCAGCACCCGCTTCCCACAAGGAGTAGTCATAACGGAACGCGCGGTGATGAGCAATTTGCGCGGTATTGTCCGCTCCGGACTTGAGGTCACTGTTGGCGACCGCTGTTCATCGTGGCTGCCCTATTACCATGATATGGGTCTGGTCGGGTTCGTCCTTGGCCCCATCGTTTCACAGCTTTCCGTCGATTACCTGCGCACGCGGGACTTTGCCATACGCCCGCTGCAATGGCTGCGCATCATCAGCCGCAATCGTTGCACCATAGCCTTCAGTCCGCCGTTTGGCTTTGAGTTGTGCGCCCGCCGGGTCCGCAGCACCGATCTGGCCACCCTGGATCTGTCCGGTTGGCGCGCCGCCGGCGTGGGCGCCGAGATGATTCGCCCGTGGATCCTGGAAAACTTTGCCGAAAAGCTCGCACCGGCAGGATTCAATGCGCGCGCGTTCTTGTCCTGCTACGGCCTGGCGGAAGCTTCACTGGCAGTCAGTTTCCCGGCCTTGGGTGCTGGCGTTGAAGTGATGCAAGTGGACGCTGCTGCCCTGTCTGAACATGGCCTCGCGGTGCAAGTGCAAGGTGGCAATGGGCGTACCAACACGTTCGTGAATTGTGGCCAACCGCTGCCGGGACATGAAGTCTGCATCGTGGATGACGATGGCAAACCCCTGAGCGACTGCCGGCTCGGGCGGGTCCTGGTGCGTGGCCCCAGCCTGATGCAGGGTTACCTGAACAATGCGGAGAGTACCGCGCGGGTAATGCTGGTTGATGGCTGGCTGGAAACCGGCGATCTCGGCTATATACATCAGGAAAGCCTGTATATAACGGGCCGGCGTCACGACGTCATCATCGTCAATGGGCGCAATATCCGCGCCCAGGACCTCGAAGAACTCGCCGAGCATCAGCCGGAGGTCCGTATTGGCGATGCCTCTGCCTTTGCAGTTTCCGGCCTCTCCGGCGTACCGACCATAGTTATTGTGGTTGAATGCCGTCTGGCCGATCAGGCAGCGCGTCAATCTCTGGTGTTGCGCCTGCAACGCCTGGTATACGAAGGGTTTGGGATTCGCTGCCTGGTGGAATTAGTGGCGTCGCACACCCTGCCCCGCACCTCGTCGGGTAAGCTTTCCCGGACCGCCGCTCGCCAAGGCTTCCTCCTGCGTTCGGGCCTGGACCAGCCGCAGATTGCCGAAGCCGTTTCCGGCTGAAGGCACCTCCATGTCCGGTACGGTGGCGCTGACCGGGGCCACCGGGTTCATAGGCAGCACCCTTTGCCAGGCCCTTGTCAGGGGCG
>MGYT01000128.1:9144-9679 GCA_001801865.1 Gammaproteobacteria bacterium RIFCSPLOWO2_02_FULL_61_13 | reverse complement strand
TCCGTGCACTGGCCCGCAAACCCCAACCCCCCGTAACAAATGTTACTTGGATCTATGGTGATCTGGGGACTCCGGCCGCCTTGGTATCGTTGTTGGAAGGAACGCATTCCATCATTCATTGCGCCGGTGCGGTGCGAGGGAAATCCCAGGACGAGTTCAATCGCGTCAACCTCGCCGGAACCCGGGCAATCGTTACCGCCTGTCTGGCCCAAGCCCCCCACCCCCGGCTGCTTTTTATTTCGACGCTGGCGGCCCGACTACCTGAACTTTCCTGGTATGCCGCCAGCAAGGCGTCGGCGGAGCATGATATCCGTGAACATGGGCACAGCCTGCAGTGGACCATATTCAGGCCGACGGTCGTTTACGGCCCCGGGGATCGGGAAATGCGGCCTTTATTCCAGTGGCTGCTGCACGGAATCTTGCCGACGCCCCAGTCACCGGGCAGCCGGTTCTCCCTGCTGCACGTGGATGATCTCGCCGGTGCCGTAATGCAATGGCTGCAGCAGCCACCGACCGCGAACGCAACCTTTGAGTT
>MGYT01000128.1:8565-9114 GCA_001801865.1 Gammaproteobacteria bacterium RIFCSPLOWO2_02_FULL_61_13 | reverse complement strand
TGACACCCTGGCGCGCCTCGTCGAAACCCATCAGGGGCGACGGGTGCGCGTCCTGAACCTGCCGGTTGTGCTGATGCGACTGGCGGCGGAGGTGAATCTCTGCCTGGCCCGGGCCACTGGCCGGTCGCCGATGCTGACGCCGGGGAAAGTGCGCGAGTTGACCCATCCGGATTGGACTGCCGACGCCGGGGACTTTACCCGCGCCACAGGCTGGGCTCCGCGGATCCGGTTTAGCGATGCCCTGGCGGCCGGTCGACTCTTCTTTACATGAGCCCTAAAAACTTCAACAATCCGCAGTATGAATCCAGGCTACGACGAAGTATTGGTGCGTCTTAAGGGCCACCTGCAACGGGTGGCGGGCAAAGAAAGGCAGTTTTCCGACGACATGGACCTGGTGGCGCAGCTTGGCATGGATTCGGTCAAGGTTCTGGACCTCATCATGGAAGTGGAAGATGAATTCGATATCTCCATCCCGATGAACGTGCTGACTGAAGTTCACACCGTCCGCGATCTGGCCCAGGCCATCACCCACCTGACAACGCCGCACTG
>MGYT01000128.1:8145-8535 GCA_001801865.1 Gammaproteobacteria bacterium RIFCSPLOWO2_02_FULL_61_13 | reverse complement strand
GCAGCAGATCGTTACATCCGCCTGAATAGACTGGCTGAAAGGCAAGCCCATGTTCAAGGATATTTATTCCCTGGGGACGGACCCCGTTGAGTTTGACTGCGACGTTTGCATCGTGGGAGCGGGGATTGCCGGCATCACCCTGGCGCGCAGTTTACTCGGCACGCCCCGGTCCGTGATCCTGGTGGAAAGCGGCGGTACCGATTACGAAGCAGAGACGCAGCAACTTAATGCCGGGGAAAATCTCGGTGCTCCTTATTATGAGCTGGAACAGGCCCGATTGCGTTTCTTCGGCGGGACCCTGCACATCTGGGGTGGCCGCAATTGCCCTCTGGATGCCGTCGATTTCCAGCGCCGTGACTGGATTCCCGGCAGCGGCTGGCCGCTCAGCGC
>MGYT01000128.1:1271-8133 GCA_001801865.1 Gammaproteobacteria bacterium RIFCSPLOWO2_02_FULL_61_13 | reverse complement strand
CCCGTATTATCACCAGGCCCATGCAGAATTGGGTCTGGGCCCATATCAATACGATGCACGTTGCTGGGCCGAAATGGGCAGTTCTCCCCCGCCTGTGGATCCACAACGACTCAAGTTCGGAATTTGGCGCTTCGACATGCAGCAGGGCCGCGTCAACCTCCATAGCTGTCAGGATCTGGCCCAGGCCCGGAACATCACCGTGCTCTGCCACGCCAGTCTCACGCATATTCAGGCCAGCCCGGATGCCCGGCGCATTGAACGCATAGACTGCCGCAGCCTGCGCGGGCACCGCGCCAGTGTACGGGCACGCCAATTCGTACTTGCCTGCGGCGGCATCGAGAACCCGCGTCTGTTGCTGGCTGCCAATGATGTCGAGGCCGCCGGCATCGGCAACATCCACGGCCAGGTGGGGCGTTATTTCATGGAGCATCCCCATGCGCGGGCAGCCCGCGTCAAGGCGCGTGACCCTTATGGCCTATATCGCCTGTTCCAGCGGCAACCGGGAATGCAAGACACCTGGCTGGCCCCGTCCCTGCAGGCGAGCGAAGTCCTGCAACGGGACGCGGGCATACTCAACACTGCGGTCACCATCAAATTATTGCGCGCCACCGGCCGCGACAGTCCGCTGACGAAGCGGATTTACCAGGCAGCGAAACACAGAATGGATCCGACTCAGCTTGGGCGCGGTCTATGGCAACGCTTCCGGGGTGTGCGCCAATTCCTCCGGCAACCTGGATTGCGTCGCCTGCGCTGGTGGCATGCGCGCATGGATGGGCGGGAGCTTTACCTGTTTGCCCGCGGCGAACAGGCGCCCAATCCGGAAAGCCGGATCCTGCTATCCACGGAGCGGGACGCCCTGGGCATGCCCCGGGTGAGTCTTAACTGGCGCATGACGGCGCTCGATAAACACAGCGTGGTGTCCCTGGTTAATACCGTAGCTGGCGAGTTCGCGCGGCTTGGCCTCGCCACGGTCACACCCGAACCCTGGCTCCATGACCCGTCGCCAGATTGGCCCACGGACCTTACCGCCAGCAACCACCCGTTCGGCGGCTATCACCACATGGGGACCACGCGCATGAGTACCGATCCGCGTACCGGTGTTGTAGACAAGGATTGCCGCGTGCATGGCTATGACAATATTTACGTCGCCGGCAGCTCAGTGTTCCCGACCAGCGGCTGGGCCAATCCCACTTTGACGATCATCGCGTTGGCACACCGCCTGAGCGATCATCTGCGCTCCCGTTTGCGATAGGATGGAACGATGCCGCTGTTCACCAAATTCGAAAAACTGGCCCGGGATCGGACGGCGCTGCTTTCCAGCGGCATTGACCCCTTTGGCGCCCCCATCGAGCAGATATTTTCCCCCACCGAGGCCTTAATCAACGGCCAGCGCATCATCCTGGCGGGGACAAATAACTACCTCGGCCTCAGTTTCGCGCCGGAATGCCTGCGCGCCGCGCACGAGGCGCTGGATCGCGAAGGCACCGGCACGACCGGCTCGCGCATGGCGAATGGCAGCTTTTCCGGGCACCGCGCGCTGGAACGGGAACTGGCGGAGTTCTACGGCGTTCGTTCCTGCATTGTGTTTACCACCGGCTATCAGGCGAACCTGGGCATGATCTCCGGCCTCACCGGTCCCGGCGACGTCCTGATGATCGATGCCGACTGCCATGCCAGTATTTACGACGGCTGCAAGTTGAGCGGTGCGGATGTCATCCGCTTTCGCCACAATGATGCCGCGGATCTGCGCAAACGCCTCAAGCGCCTCGGCGAGCGTGTCTCCTCCACTTTAATCATTGTGGAAGGTATTTACAGCATGCTGGGTGACCGCGCGCCGCTGGCGGACATCGTCGCCGCCAAGGAAGAACTCGGGGGTTACTTGCTGGTCGACGAGGCCCACTCGTTGGGTGTACTTGGGACAACTGGTCGCGGGTTGGTCGAGGAAACCAATGTCGGCGAACGCGTGGACTTCGTAGTCGGAACCTTCAGCAAGAGTCTCGTGGGTATCGGCGGCTACTGCGTCAGCAACCTGCCGGAACTGGACCTGGTGCGCTACGTCAGCCGGCCGTATGTGTTCACTGCGTCTCCGTCGCCCTCGGTGATCGCATCGACGCGGGCGGCGCTGAAGCTGGTTCGTGACGGGAAACCGCTGCGCGAAAAGCTCTGGCGCAGTGCGCGCCGCATGTACCAGCGCCTTGCGGAGTTGGGCTATCAGCTCGGTCCCGAACCGAGCCCGGTCATCGCGGTAACGGTGGATACCCGCGAACAGGCACTGGCATTCTGGTACGGCCTGTTCGAGCACGGTATTTACGTCAACCTGGTTTTCCCTCCGGCAGCCCCCGGCGACAAGTCATTAGTGCGATGCAGTGTCAGTGCAGCCCACACCGATGAGCAGATAGACAGGATTTGCGCAGCCTTTGCAACCCTGAAGCCGATGCTTGCGTCCGCGAACGCAACCTGAAACCGGTAATGCCCCATCCCTGCCCCGGACACAACCCGCCTCGCGCGGCACCCTGTACTGATCACCCATGCGCACCCTGCTAGCCCTGATCCGCGCCTATCCGGCGCGTACGGCCATCATGCTTGTGGCCTTATCCGTCGCCGGTGTCGCGGAAGGGCTTAGCCTGACGACGTTGCTACCGCTGATGTCCGTGGCCGTGGGCGGCACAGCGGAATCAGGCTTCGGGCAGACCCTGGTAAGCGCGCTGGCCCAGGTCGGATTGGAACCAACCATTGGCGTCATGCTGCTCATCATCGTGGGTGGCATGGTACTGAAAAGCATCCTGCTGTTGCTGGCAAACCGGCAGGTGGGCTACACCGTGGCCCATGTGGCCACGTCTTTGCGCCTGGAACTGATCGAAGCCCTGCTGGCCAGCCGCTGGGAGTATTTCCTGCGGCAGCACACCGGGGCCCTGGCCAATTCCATCGCCACCGAGGCCTATCGCGCCGCCACCGGCTTCCAGTACGGGGCCTCGGTTATTGCGCTGGCAATCCAGGTACTGGTGTATTCCGTCGTGGCGCTGCTCGTGTCCTGGCAGGCGACCCTGGTTTCCCTCGTCATCGGCATGTTTTTCCTGTTTGCGCTGCATCAATTGGTGCGCGCGTCGCGCCGCGCCGGCGCCCGGCAAACACGCCTGATGCGTGCACTGCTCACCTATCTCACCGACGTGCTTGGTTCCGTGAAACCATTGAAGGCCATGGGCAGGGATAACGTCGCCGAGACCGTGATGCACGATCAAAACCGGCAACTGGAAAGCGCCATGAAGCGCGAGGTCATGAGCAAGGAAACACTGCGCGCATTGCAGGAACCAATGGTAACCGCGCTGGCGGCAAGCGGGCTCTTCCTGGCGCTGGTGTACTGGAAGATGTCACTGGCGGAAGTCATGGTGCTGGTATTTCTGCTGGTAAGAATCCTGACACTGCTCAATAAAATGCAACGCCAGTTCCAGCATCAGACCGCCCAGGACAGCGCCTATTGGTCGTTGCGGGCAGCGGCTGCCGAGGCACGCCGCGCAGTAGAGCAATACGCCGGCACCGCGGCGCCCTCCCTGGAGCAGGGTATTCGCATGTCCAACGTCTGGTTTGCCTACGGGGGCAAATCGGTATTTCGCGGCCTCGACATGAACATCCCAGCCGGTTCATTCACCGCGGTTGTGGGGGAATCCGGCATCGGCAAAAGCACCTTTCTGGATTTGATCTGCGGTCTGGCCCGCGTAGAGACCGGTCAGATACTCGTGGATGGCATGGCCATCGAAGATCTGGATCTGAAGCGCTGGCGGCGTCTGATCGGGTACGTGCCGCAGGAGAACATACTTCTGCACGATACCATCTGCACCAACGTACTGGTGGGCGAACGCGATCTGACCCGGGCCGATGCGGAACGCGCGTTGCGGCAATCCGGGGCCTGGGATTTTGTCACGGCCCTGCCGGATGGAATGGATTCCATTGTTGGGGAGCGGGGCGGAATGATCTCCGGCGGCCAGCGCCAGCGCATTGCGCTGGCCCGGGCCCTGGCCCATGGGCCAAAACTATTGATCCTGGATGAACCCACCAGCGCACTGGACCCCGAAAGCGAAAGAACGATCTGCGCGACCTTAAGTGAATTGGCAGGCAAATTGACCATCATTGCCGTCTCCCATCAACCGGCGATAGCCGCTGTGGCGGACCGGATTTATGCCTTCGACGGGGGACTGGCGCGATTGGTGAAGGAACCGGGGACGTCGAACCTTACTTGAAGCAGCGGAAGTCAGGCGGCCCGTGAAACCCGGGAAGACCCGTGGAAAAAGTGGTGCCCGGGGCCGGACTCGAACCGGCATGGCATTGCTGCCGAGGGATTTTCTTACCCGCTGCGGTTTTCACCGCTGCGCGATGACGCGCATTTGTGGTCTGGACTTTCCCTTTGCCACATCCGGACATTCCGGATGACAGGCAGGGGCCGTCAAGTCTCTACACTTTCTCCGGAATTCCTGCCCCGGAGCTTAGCTCGGGATTGCCACCACCACGACGTGCTGAGGTTTCCCCGAATTTGACCCCATTCACACCAGCCGTTTCCGCGCTGGGTGCTCAATTTCTTCAAGTCCCTTGTGTCTACCAATTTCACCACCCAGGCATTGACCTCACTCTTCGCCAATTTCCCAATGCGTTACTGCCGCACATGGAAGTGCGGCCATTTTCCAAGAGCGCAAGCGATTGGAAAATGTGATTATGGAGGCTGGGGTCGGAATTGAACCGGCGTACACGGCTTTGCAGGCCGCTGCATGACCACTCTGCCACCCAGCCGTTGATCGTTACTTTCCACAGCCATAAAGCGAAAGCCCCGAGGTGTCTCGGGGCCAACACGCAGCGACAAACACGTCTGCTGGAAAAATTTGGAGCGGGAAACGAGACTCGAACTCGCGACCCCAACCTTGGCAAGGTTGTGCTCTACCAACTGAGCTATTCCCGCAGTCTTGATGCCTAACCGTTCATTGCCGGCCATTTACCGTGGTCACTAGGCTCGTCCTTCTGCGCTGCGCTTCCTGCTTCGCTTGAAGTCCTGCCCTTGCATCCTGCAAGGGCGTTCGCAGCTCCGCTGCTCACCCAGGACTCACCAAGTGACCCGGCCTCGGACTCCTGTCCTCGGCGCTCGGCGCGTTGCGCCGAGCCCAACTGAGCTATTCCCGCAGTTTCGATTGCTTACCAAAAAGAGGCACGTATTGTAATGGGACAGGTTCCTGTGTCAATAAATCCCGGCTTGCACTTCGCCGCCTAACCTATTGTTTCAGCGTCGTTTCCTTGAGTTTCGGCCAGGCACTGACCAGGTACTGGCAAAGCGAAATCAGGGTCAGCAATGCCGCCACATACAGCAATGCCATCCCGATCTGGTAGATGGGCAGACCCAGCACCGGCTCGCGAAACAGCAACAGCATCAAGGCAACCATCTGGGCAATGGTCTTGACCTTGCCATAAACAGAAACCGCCACTTTGCTGCGCGCGCCCAGCTCTGCCATCCATTCTCGCAAAGCAGAAACCGTGATCTCGCGTCCGATAATTACCGCGGCCGGCAACGCCAGCCAAATGCGAGGGTCTGCCTGAACAAGGAGTACCAACACCACGGCCACCATGAGTTTGTCCGCCACCGGGTCAAGAAATTCCCCCAGTTGCGAGATCTGATTCAGGCGCCGGGCCAGGTACCCATCCAGAAGATCCGTCAGAGCCGCTGCGGAAAATACGGCACAGGCCCCGTAGAAATGCCAGTCCACGGGCAGGTAAAACACCAGCACCAGGACCGGAATCATGACAATACGCAACAGGGTCAGTGTGTTGGGGATATTCATGCATCTCCGTGCAATTCGGTGTAAATGCGTTGAGCGAGATTCTTGTTAATCCCGCTGACCTTGGCAAGCTCATCGATGCCCGCACGCAGGATACCCTGCATACCGCCAAAATGGCGGAGCAGGAGCCGTCGCCGAGTGCTGCCAATCCCGGCAATGTGCTCCAGTGTTGATTCATTGCGCCGGCGTTGGCGGCTTTGGCGATGCCCGGTGATGGCAAACCGGTGCGCCTCATCCCGAATCTCCTGCAACAGTAACATGCCCCCGTGCCCGGCCTTGAGCCGTCGGGCGGCCTCATCGCCATACACGAATAATGCATCCAGCCCCGGGCGCCTATCGGCACCTTTGACCAAGCCCACCAGCGGGATATTTGCGAGTTCCAGGGAACGCAATGCGTCCGAGGCGACGTCCACCTGCCCCTTGCCGCCGTCAATCAGGATAAGTTCGGGCAGGGGTTCTGCGCTGGACAGTACGCGCCGGTAGCGCCGTTCCAGCACCTGACGCATGGCGGCATAGTCATCCCCGGGCGCAATCCCGTTGATCTTGAAGCGGCGATATGCGGATTTCACGGGACCCTCCGGCCCATAAACCACGCATGCTGCCACCGTAGCCTCACCCTGGGTATGACTCACGTCAAAACACTCTATGCGCGCGGGAGCCGTGGGCAAGTCCAGGGCTTCTGCCACTAATTGCAGCCGATCCGTGTGCCGTGCACGGCTGCCTTGCCGCTGCCGCAACGCCAATTCGGCATTCTCGCGCGCCAGGGTGGTCCAACGCGCCTTCAATCCCCGCGTCGGGACCCGTATCTGCACCGCTCTGCCGGATTCCTCGGTAAACACTTTCTCCAGCAATGCATGGTCCGCAGGCCTTGTGCCGACCAGAATCTCTGCCGGGATTCGATTACTCCCGGCCCCGGACAGATAGAACTGCGACAGGAACGCCTGGAGTATTGCGGCGGGATCAGTATCCGCATCGCCGCGGGGGAAAAAGCCCCGATGGCCCAGGCTACGGCCGCCTCTGACCATGAAGAGTTGCACGCATGCCTGTCC
>MGYT01000128.1:0-1242 GCA_001801865.1 Gammaproteobacteria bacterium RIFCSPLOWO2_02_FULL_61_13 | reverse complement strand
ATTCGCCCCGGGGTACGTTGACCACCTGGTGTTCCTGGATGCGCCGCAACGCTGCGATCTGATCGCGATATTGGGCCGCGCGTTCGAACTCCTGAGTCGCGGCAGCACGTTCCATGGGGCCGGTCAGCGCGTCAATGAGTTCTTCGTTGCGCCCATCCAGAAACAATTCGGCGTTGGCCAGATCCTCCGCATACTCGTTCGTTGAAACCAGGTCGACGCAAGGCGCACGGCAACGCCCAATCTGGTGCTGCAGGCATGGGCGGCTGCGATTGCGATAATACGAGTCCTCGCATTGCCTTATCTGAAACAGCTTTTGCACGAGGTTTAAGGTTCCCCGGGCGGAGGCAGCGCTCGGATAGGGGCCGAAATATCGCCCTTTGCCACGCCGCGAACCGCGATGAAATGAAAGCCTGGGGAAACCATGACTCCGATCCAGATAAAGGTACGGATAGCTCTTGTCGTCACGGAAAACGACGTTGTAACGGGGATGGAGAGCCTTGATTAGATTGCTTTCAAGCAGCAGGGCCTCCCCCTCGGTACGCGTGACGGTGACCTCAATATCCCGAATGAGTCCCACCAGCGCCCGGGTTTTGGGGGAATCCTGATTGCGGCTGAAATAGCTGCTGACACGTTTCTTCAGATTGCTGGCCTTGCCGACATAAATCACCTTTCCTTCGGCATCCAGCATGCGATACACCCCCGGGCGGGCGGTCAGATGACGGACAAATTCCGGCATGCCCGCGGCGCTCATGCCGGGACTCCTGCAAGCAGTGCATTTATGCGTTGAAAGACCGCGCGAAACATTTCCGGCGTGAGTCGGCGCGTTTGCGTGTTATAGCGGCTGCAGTGATAGGACGACACCAGGCGCGAGCCGGAGGGCAACGTATGCACTGCCCCGTGGGTAAAAGGGTAACGCTTAATCCCAAGCCCGCACGCGTGCAATACCGCACCATGGGCGATACGCCCCAGGGTCAGCACGACTGCCTTTGCATTCAGCCGCTTGAGCTCATTGCGCAAATACCCGTTACAGGTACGCACTTCTGCCGGTAGCGGCTTGTTGGCCGGCGGCAGGCACTTTACCGCGTTGGTAATGCGGCAGCGGATGAGTTCCAAACCATCGTTTACACCCGCCGACACCGGCCGCGAGGCAAAGCCAAAGTCGAACAAGGTCTGGTAAAGCAGGATCCCCGCGTGGTCGCCGGTGAACGGCCGGCCGCTGGCATTGGCCCCATGCAGACCGGG
>MGYT01000127.1:4050-6638 GCA_001801865.1 Gammaproteobacteria bacterium RIFCSPLOWO2_02_FULL_61_13 | reverse complement strand
GTGGCAAAAGCCAAGGATGCCGAAACCGAAGCGGAGCGGCGGCTGGCCGAAGCCAGCAAGCGTTACGGCGCCGAGCATCCGCGCATGATTGTCGCGGAATCGGATCTGCGCAGCGCCCGCGAAAGCAGCCGCAAAACCATCGATTCCGTCGTGACGAGTATCACGCGGGAGTATGAGGTCGCAAAGGCCACCGAACGGTCTTCCGCGCTGCAACTGGAAAAGGCGCAAGCAGAAATCCAGAATATGGGCCGCAAGGAATTTCAGCTTGCGTCTCTGGAGCGCGACGTTCAGACCAACCGGCAGTTGTACGACCTGTTCCTCAACCGCTTCAAGGAGACCAGCGCCGCGGGCGACTTGCAGTCCACCATCGCACGGGTGGTCGATACGGCAGTGGTGCCGGGAGGTCCGGTAAGGCCCAATCAGTCCCGGATCATTGGCATTGCCCTCGTCATCGGATTGGTTTTGTCGATGATGCTGGCGATGCTGCTCGAACGCCTGGACAACACCGTGCGCACCACCAGCGACGTGGACGAAAAGCTGGGCGCAGCGCTGTTGGGCATTCTGCCATGGGTTCGCGGCCGGCATAAGAAATACGAGATCCAGCGGGCATTCCTGACCGATACCAACCACCAGTTCACCGAAGCGATCCGGACCTTGCGCACCGGAATACTCATGTCTGCCCTGGACAATCCGCAAAAAGTCGTCATGGTCACTTCATCGGTGCCCGAAGAAGGCAAGACTTCGGTCGCCATGAACATCGCATTTTCTCTGGCGCAGGTGAAGCGCACCTGCCTCGTCGATGCGGATATGCGCCGCCCCACCATTGCCAAAATTCTCGGTTTGGAGGCCAACGCGCCGGGGCTGTCGCAACTGGTGGCCGGCACCGAGCCACCGGCCAAATGCATTTACGAATACGAACAATCGAAGCTGCACTACATACCTTCTGGTGCGGTGCCGCCCAATCCTCTGGAACTGCTTTCATCCAAGCGCTTCAGCGACGTGCTCAAGAAGCTCGAAGAAACCTTCGAGGTGATCGTCATCGATACCCCCCCGGTCCAATTGGTCAGCGACGCGGTGATTATCGCCGGCGTGGCGAATGCCCTGGTGTACGTGGTGCGCGCCGACTCCACTCCCTATCAGGTCGCCAAGGGCGGGCTCGAATTGGTGAAAAAGGGCAAGGCGCACCTGCTGGGCGTGGTACTGAACCAGCTCGATGTGGAGAAGGCCGAACGCTACTACGGCTACGGCAAGTACATTACTTACGGCGGCAAATATGCGCGTTACAAGCGCTACGGCTACAGCAGCGGCGGGAAAAAGCAGCGCGCCTATTAAATGATCGATCTTCATTGCCATCTTCTGCCTGGCATTGACGATGGCGCCGCCACACTGGACGAGTCGCTGGTACTTGCCGCGCATGCCGTGGCAAGCGGCATCAAGAAGGCCATAGTCACACCCCACTACATTCCCGGCCGATTCGAAAACACGCTGGATGGCATTCGCCAGCGCGCGCTGCAATTTCGCGGCGAGCTGGCATCCCGTCAAATAGCGCTGGAAATTGGATTTGCAGCGGAAGTCCATGTTTGTCCTGAAGTCCTGACCATGGAAGATACCGGCATGCTGCCGATTCTTGGCAGCGTGGACGGTTACCGGATACTGCTGCTGGAAATGCCCGACGGCCACATTCCTCCGGGCACCGACAAGCTGGTCGCATGGCTGTTGGCGCGAAAAATCCGGCCGATGATCGCGCATCCCGAGCGCAACAAGGAAGTCATGCGCAATGTGGACAAGATCGGCCCGTTTGTCGAAATGGGCTGCTGGCTGCAAATCACGGGTGGTTCAGTCTCCGGTGTATTCGGCCCTGTTTGCCAGCAACGCTCGCAACAGATGCTGGAGCGCGGTTGGGTCGCGGTCATCGCGTCGGACGCCCACAACATGAGCGCGCGAAAACCCGAACTGGAGCCCGGCAGAAAGGCCGCCGAAGAAATCGTCGGCGAGGCGGAGTCGTGGCGGCTGGTGCGCGAGCGGCCGGCCAGAATCGTCGCTGAAAACGAGGGGCTGATTGGCCGTTAGTGGCGCAACAAGCCTGGCGGCGCAAGCTCTCGGGCCTGCTTATTTTCAGTCGTCCGGCTCCTCGTCAGCTTCCGAAGCCTGCCCCTGCCGCCCGTAATGTAATGAAATCCAGGCGAGCCCCAACACGTACATGAAGGTCATGGCGTTGGCCGGGATCTGCAGGTTGAAATCGACCCAACTGTGGATCATCAGGGCCACGATGCCCATGATGGCGCCGAACGACAGGCCGCGCATGAGCGGATCGCCGCGCAGGTATTGGGCCTTGAGGGCGGCGAACAGCGACAGGACCACAATCAAACCCACCAGCGCAAAGCCGAGCACACCGGTTTCCACCAGAAACTGCACGTAGTCGTTGTGTGCATGAGTGAATAGCACCCCGAGATCCTTTTCCGGATATTTCGGAAACACGATATGAAACGAGCCCAGGCCCGAGCCGAACACCGGAAATTCCTTCCAGACTGAAACCGCCTGAACCGATTCATGTCTCTCATTTTCCATCTGCGTCTGTTCAATCCGCT
>MGYT01000127.1:3844-4022 GCA_001801865.1 Gammaproteobacteria bacterium RIFCSPLOWO2_02_FULL_61_13 | reverse complement strand
GTGCCGACGATGGCGATATCAATGACGACCAGGCTCGCGATCAGAACCACCATCGACCGCGTGGCCCTCTTGGAGAACGCGAGGCCGATGGCCCCCGTCACCAGCAGGCTTACGAAAAATGCCGAGTTGCCCATGCGGGAGCGCGACAGCACCAAACCGATCACCATGCACACCAGCG
>MGYT01000127.1:0-3836 GCA_001801865.1 Gammaproteobacteria bacterium RIFCSPLOWO2_02_FULL_61_13 | reverse complement strand
AACTGCATGGTCGGGCTCAGGAGCAACGCCACCACATTGCGCGCGAACTGGCGCCAGGATTGCGCGGATTCACCGGTGAGGTTGCCGATCAGTAGCCCCAGACCCACCGCGAGGCACAGTTCCAGGTAACCCGCGAAGTGGTTGCGATTGACGAATGTACCGTTTGCCACCAGTCCGGCTGGACCATTCAAGGCAACTATCCCGCCGTACAGAGCCTGCAGGAAACCCGACACCACAAGCGTGTAGGCGGACGCAGCAATGCGTTCGTGGCTGTCCAGCAACACGAGTGTCAGCGCAAAGAACAGCACGTAGGCGGTGCTTTTGAGCGCACCATGCAGCCCGCCGTACTGATCGAGCATCAGCGGCGCGAAGCCAGGCGGCGACGGCTGTGCCGCGGCAGTGTACGCACGCGCCGCTTCAGGCGAAATCAACTCGAGCAAGCCGATGGGCAGCGGCAGCATCTGCAGCCACACATACGCGAGCCACAACGCGCCGCAAAGCAGCGCCGGCCAGGCACCCCGCGGCACCGAACGCAGTCGCACGTTGCCGCGCGCGTAGGACACCAGCCAGCCGATGGCAAGCGCGAACACCCAGAGTTCGACCGCGGCCCACGCCAGGGGCCGGTTGCTGCCAAGGGGCAAGGGCAGCCACAGCAGCAGCAACAGGTAAGCTATGAATAGCCCGCGCGGCGCCGACTTTGTGGTGGGCGAGTTCATCGATGCGGCGAGGATTGACCGTGCTGATTGACCGCTTGGGCGCCCTGTTCGGACGCTAGGAGGATACGCGTGGGCATGACCTGCCTCCTGGGGACTTACCCGTCTTCCTGTCGCACATGAGGTCAGGGCGATTGAATCCTTTGGCGATCTCATTGACCTTGTCCGCGTTGCGCATGACCGCGCGGTCGCGGATGGCGAGGATCATTTCGCGCTGCGCCGGGCTCGCCTGGTTCCAGACACCAAGGCCCACTAACAATGCGGTGAACTGCGCCGGTGCCTCCCAGGGACCGAATTCGGCCGAACGCGTCAGCGCAT
This sequence comes from Gammaproteobacteria bacterium RIFCSPLOWO2_02_FULL_61_13, assembly GCA_001801865.1. Classification (GTDB taxonomy): domain Bacteria; phylum Pseudomonadota; class Gammaproteobacteria; order Eutrophobiales; family Eutrophobiaceae; genus 2-02-FULL-61-13. The sequence goes on along the minus strand of MGYT01000127.1, from coordinate 2,805 downwards.
CGAACAATTCAGCGTCGATTTCGCCCAGATAAGCCTTGGCCATTGCCAGGTTCGCCCATGCGAATGGCGAGGTCGGATGCTGGCCTAAAGCTTTTTTGAAATTGACGTAGGCCGCGCGCGCCGCCGCCACTGCGATCTGCGGGTCGGTTGCGCTTCTCACCCGGCCAAACTGCAATGCGCCCATTTGCTCAAGTGCCCAGGCACTGCTCGGCGTGATGGCTAGACTTTTCTCGATGCTGGCGATTGCTCTCGGCAATTCGTCGCCGCGGAACTTGTGTCCGGGTCGGCTCCATGACTCGATTTCGACGGATATCGTATGGGCATAGAGATCCGATGCCGCCTGGCGCGCGGCCACAAAACCAAGCCATGCGATGCAGGCAATGAGCATGCTGGCAAGCCACACGCGCCTGCTGCGCTTCTGGATCATGCCGTCGTCACCGGATTTGATTTCGTGGAAACCATCGCGCCCGATTCCTCGCGGGCGTTAGAAAAAGGATCCGGCAGCAATCGCCGCCGGGCCCTGGATTTGCGCGCCACCGATCAGCAGGGACTACCGGTACAAATAGTAGTAGTGGTTGTCGTGGTGGTGGTGGTGTCGGTGGTCGTGGTGGTCGTGGTGGTCGTGACAGTGGCCGTAGGCGCGACGACCTCAACCGCCGCAACTACCGTAGCCGTAGCCTGCGTTATCGCCGTGGAAGTCGCCGTCGCAACCTGTGCAGCAAGCTGCGCCGCAACTTCCGGCGTCGCCGTTTGAGCGGTCGTCGCCAATGTTGTTGCCGTCGTCGCTGCTGTGGACGAAGCGGTCGCCGCGGTCGACGCCGTCGTCGCCGCCGCGACCGCCGCATTCAATTGGGCGGTTGATGTTGCCGAAATAGTAACCGCTGTCTGTGCCGCAGCCGCTGTCGACTGCGCAGCCGCTGCGTTGGCGGACGCCGTCGCTGCTGAGGCCGCTGCTGCCGCCGCCGCTGGGTTGCCAGCCGCCGTCGCCGCTGCCGCCTGGGTCGACGAATTTCGCGCCGCGGCCGCTGCTGCGTTCGCTTGTGCCGCCGCCGAATTCGCGGCCGCGACGGTTGTCTGCGCGGCTGCTGCCGACTGGCCCAGGAATGCGGCCAAAGCGACAAACGTCTGGATCGACGGCCCCGCAGTCGCGACTGCCGCCGCGGCAGCACCCGCTGTAGGAGCAGCTCTAGCGACCGCAACCGGAGCAACCGCGCCGACCTGTGCCAGTGCGGCTAAGGCCACTACCGCCTGCTGTGCGGCGGCAATAGACGTCGCTTGCGCCTGTGTTGCTGCTGCCTGAGCAGTAGCCGCAGCAGCAGCGAGGGTAGCGGCGTTGGCGGCGGCCGCGGCGGCCGCGGCCGGGGGCCCCATCGCTGCGGCTGCCGCTGCTGCTGCTGCCGTCTGTGCGGCTACCTGAGCCGCGCGGGCGGTCGCTACCGCAGTAGACGCAGCAGCTGCCGTCTGCGTCACCACCGGAAAATTATTGGGCAGGTTTAACTGCGCAGCCACATTCAGGAACGCCTGCACGGCCGCCGGCGCGAAACTGATTGGGGCGACGGCGGTTGAGGTGGAGGTTCCGAATTGTCCCTGGTTGACGGTGGTGCTGCCCAAATTAGATTGAATCGTAAGCGCCCCGGACACCACCGAGGCGGCCGCGACCGCCTGTGTATTGGCATCGACCAAAAGCGTGATATCCGTGCCGCGAATGCCGATAGTCGCCGTCCCGGCGGCCAAACGCACCCCACCCGGATTGTTGGCCCCGATCACTCCGGACACGAAGCGCAACGCGCCCTTCAGGAAGCTGAACGCCGCATTACTGGAGCGCACGTTGTTCTGGTTGTAGTTGTACTGATCGACGCGAAACGTGGAGTTCGGTTGCAGCGCGGCGAGCTGGCCGTCCTGGAACTTGATCACGATGCTGCCGTCTTTACCCGTGTCGAAGGTGGTCCCCGCCTGGAAGGTTTCGCCAGGCCTCGCCGGGGTAGGTTTGGCCCCGGCGCCTCGAACGACGTTCACCGTCCCGGACATCTCATGGACGTAACCTGCCTGCGACCAAGCCACAGGCGAAATCGAAAACAGGGCAAGAAACGCAAAGACACCGACAAGAAAAGACTGGTGCCCGGACTTGATAGACCTTGTGTTAGCTTCCATGAATTCACCCGCTGTTTTGTTGGCTGGAAGTCTAATTTCCAATCACTTTTGCCTATAGAAATGGGGCCCAGTTTCCCCACTTGAACTACTTTTACCTTTTACCACAATCGGGATTGAATGTCGTGGAATCAATGCACAAACTCGGGCGGCACATCGATTTTCGGGGGTATCCGGCCCAGCCACGCGGCCACACCCCGCTGCGCGGCCTGTAGAATGACGCCGTGAACCTCTTAATCATTATCGTCGTGGCATTTATTGCCTTGATGCCAACACCGCCCTACGCGCCGCCTGACCTCGCCCAATGCTCGATGGCGCATGGCTTTGTGATCGGCGAAGCGCCCGAGTTTCCGGGCTCGGTGGAGATCTGGAAATGCCCCACCCAGACGGTGGTGACGCTCAACCAGATGCAGGGCGTGGGAGACGACAAGAAGCCGGTAACGCGCGGCCACTTCAGCCCCGAAGCCGGGCCGGGCGAGCAATTAATGGGATGCCGGGGCAGAGACGAGAACTACGACGGCACCGTCGCGCTCAATGCCAACGCCGGCGGCGGCAAACCGCAATTGCGGCGCGCATGGAAGGCCGATCTGGAAAAATGGGAGTTCGTTAGCGTTACGCCCGTCGAACTCGTCTGCAATCGGGGCTTGACTGTCAACT
>MGYT01000126.1:6207-9081 GCA_001801865.1 Gammaproteobacteria bacterium RIFCSPLOWO2_02_FULL_61_13 | reverse complement strand
TTGCAGGGTTCCGTTTCTTGATGATGAGATTGCGGCTCCGCTCATTTTGCAATTGTACTGCCTCGCCAAGCGTCCAAGAAACCGGTTTGTGGCGCGGGTGGGCGCCGCTAGAATGTCGCGCTTCAACCTACCAACCCGGGGCTGTCGATGAAATCCAGAACGATAGGCAATACCTCCCTGCAAAGCGGCCCGCTGGGCCTGGGCTGCAACCGGATGCTCGACCCGGCCAACGCCGAAATGGTCGCAGTGGCCAATACCGCCATCGACATCGGCATCTGCCAGTTCGACGGTGCCGACTCCTATGGTGCCGGCAGGTGCGAAAAGTTTTTCGCCAAGGTGCTCAAAGCCCGTCGCAACGAGGCCACCATCGTGACCAAATTCGGCATGGTCCGCCAACCCGAAGGCGGCTTCGCGGTGGACGGCTCACCGGCCTACGCGCGCAAGGCTTGTGAAGCGAGCCTGGCGCGCCTGGACATGGACTGCATCGATCTTTATTACCTGCATCGCATCGACCCCAAGGTGCCGGTGGAGGAATCCATCGGCGCCATGGCTGAGCTTGTCAAGGCGGGCAAGGTGAAACAGATCGGCATCAGCAACGCCCCCGCCGAGGTCATCCGCCGCGCGCACAAAACGCACCCGCTCGCCGCGGTGCAGATGGAATACTCGCTGCTGGAGCGCAGCGTGGAAAAGGAAGTGCTGCCCGCCTGCAAGGAACTGGGCATCGCCTTTGTCGCCTACGGACCGCTGACCTATTCCTTTCTGAGCGGCGCAGTGCAGAAACTCGCCGACCTTGCGCCGGACGACCTGTTCCGCCGGCGCCAGTCGCGCTTTGCCGAGGAGAGCATTTCCCACAATCTGAAATTGCTCGCGGCGCTGGATGAGGTGCGCGCCGAGTCCGGCGGCACGCGCGCGCAACTGGCGCTTGCCTGGTGCCTGCATCGCCCCTGGGACGTGCTGCCGATACCGGGTTCGACCAAATTGAAGCACCTGAAGGACAACGCAGCGGCAGCGGACATCCATCTGACCCCGGCGCAGGTGGCAAAGCTCGACGCCGCGTTCGCACCCGAGGCGGTGAAAGGCAGCGCGGCAGGAGTAGCGGCACCACCCCGGTAACTTATCTCGAAAAAAAACCCGCGTCGAGCGGGCTTTTTCGGAAGGGTTGGGGGTAACGGGGGAAGGGAGGGAACCCTCCCTTCCCCTGTTCTGAAACTTTCCCAGTTTTTACTTCCCCATCACGCGCTTCACGTCCGCATAAGCGTGGACCGGCCCGTGCATGGGGGCGACCCGGACGACGTCCAGTTTCAGGCGTTCGACGGTCTCCAGCATGTTGGGCAAGCGCGGATCCAGATTGGCCGGCGGCTTGGCACCGGGCGGAATTCCCCCGGGATGGTCCGCCTGGATCAGCAGCTTCTCCTTGGGCAGGTACACCAGCATCGCCGCATCATTGTGGATGCTGCCCTTCAAAAGGTGCATCTCGATCGAACGGTTGCCGTCGCTGTGCACGAATTTGTCCCCGACACCGCGGACGTTCGCCTTTTTCTTCGACTGGGCAAACGCGTCCGGGCTGACGGTGCGTTTTCCGGCCAGGGCACGTTCGAGATAGGCCTTGTTGTTCCGGTGCGTGACGATGGTCGCGCCAACGGCCGCAAACGTCCCCACGCCGCCCGAATGGTCGAAATGCGTGTGCGTATTCAGCAGGAACCGGATCGGCTTGCCGGGAATGAGTTTCATGGTCTCGTCGAGCACCGCCTGCGAGCGCACATCGCTCAACGGCGCCTCCACCACCACCGCGTGGTCCTTCATCTCGATGGCCACGCTGTTGTGCGAACCGCCCGCCAGAAACCAAACGCCATCGGCGAGTTTGGTCGAGGCCACATTCATCTTGAAATTGGCGGCCGCGGGCGGCACCGTGATCGCAACCTTGGCATTGGGCTGCACGTCGGTCACCACCAGTTGCATGGTTGGGAATCCGCCCTGGGTCTCTTCGATACGCGTCGGGAACCGGGTTCGGCCGAATTCGCGGTACTCGGAGAACTTCTCCACCACCAGCATGTCGCCCAGCACGGGGTGAGGGATCACCGCCTCGATGCGCTCCACTTCGGCGGCGTCATTGATGTAAGCCTTGGCATTGAAGCGCCCCGGTTCGGTGAAAGACACGACGGCCAGGGACTTCTTTCCTTCGGTCGCGAAACTCAGCGTGGCATTGTTCTTCTGCGCCGACTTGATGATGCCGTGGGGATTAAGCCAGATTTGCGCCACGCGGTCGACCACCAGCGTTTCCGGAACGATGTTCATGTTAACCACGTTCCAGGCGACGTTGTTGCCCACCGCTTCGGTAATGTTCTGCGCGCCGAAATAGGGCACGCCCGATCCCCCTCGCGGGTTGGTGCGGCTGCGGGCAATTTCGTCCGTCATCGCAGCGTTGTTGAAATCGATCGAGCGGATGACGCGGTAATTCATTTTCGGGTAAGCCTTGCCCGCGGTGTAGGCCTGCCCGAGGAACCAGGTATTGCCCGCGGCGCTGTAGCGCAGGGTGTTGATCTCGTTGGACCCCAGTTTTATCGCGGCTGCCCTCAGGACACCGGCGGCTTCGTACTGTTGCGCCACGGCCGGCAGGCCAAACATCGTGAACGTGCCGGCCACCACCAGCATCCCCGCACCAAGACTGAACTTTTTCATTGCCGTCTCCTCGCTGTTATCAATCAATTCCAATGCATTCGGCGGATGGAATTCGTCCGGATGCGTAAGGTACCAGCTTCCCCATGGCCGGGACAGACCCCGCGACGGTACCCGCGATCTGCACGAATTATTCCCCGCCGCGGCAAATTTCTCAGGTTAAACGCCGATCCCCTGCTCCCGATACCAGCGCTCCGC
>MGYT01000126.1:5854-6163 GCA_001801865.1 Gammaproteobacteria bacterium RIFCSPLOWO2_02_FULL_61_13 | reverse complement strand
TCCCCAAGTGGGCGATTTCCATAGCCGGCGTCCAGGGCTTGGATCCTTCCCAGGGAATCTCGTCCCTGCGCGCATTGACCGCCGCGCAGATGCGGTAGGCCATGTCATCGGACAGGGATGCCCGCGTGTACAGCGGCCAACCGCTGAAATCGATGTACGCGTGGCCGCCCGGCAGGCCGCGAAACGCGCCGTCGGGAATCGTGACTTTTCGCCAGCCCAGCGCCAGCAGCGCCTCGAATACCGTCGGCTCCGGGTCCACCGGCTGCATGCCTGCCGCCAGGGCATCCTCCAGATACGCCACGATGCCCT
>MGYT01000126.1:5642-5824 GCA_001801865.1 Gammaproteobacteria bacterium RIFCSPLOWO2_02_FULL_61_13 | reverse complement strand
TCAGCGCCTGCAAACGGCGCGGGTCGCCGGGGCCCTTGTTCAACTGCAGGCTGCCGCCCCAGGACTCCAGATCCGCCAGTGAAAACCCATACAGCGAGAACGTCTGCCCGATCAGTACCCGCGTCGGATGGTTAGTATCCTCGCGAATGGAAAGCCGCAGCGGATAGCGCTTGCCCTTGATC
>MGYT01000126.1:3041-5571 GCA_001801865.1 Gammaproteobacteria bacterium RIFCSPLOWO2_02_FULL_61_13 | reverse complement strand
CAGCACCCGCACCGGCTGCGGCGTGTTGAACATGCCGGTGCCTCGATAAGCCTGCGTGAGCAGTCCGGAGGGGTTGATGATGACCGCGTCCAGCTCGCCCTTGACCACGGCATGGACCAGATGCGGCGCGCCGGTTGCCATGCGCAGCGACGGGCGGAAACTGTCGCCCGACCCCTTGCCGACGGTGATCACCATGTCGCGGTTGCCGTGGTAGGGCTCCGCCGGATCACCGGCCATGTCGATACCGATTTCCCAAAGCATTTTGCAGCGCTTGAAATTCGCTCCTGGTGGCAACGCTTCCATGAGATTTCCTTTTTTTGTTGGCGCCGCTGAATAGCGGCGGTTAAATCAAAGCAAGCTTTGCGCGGGCGCAGTAAGCTCGGAGTCTTCGTAATTCAACCACGGGAATACATCATGCAGGGAAAAATCGCACTGGAAGAACATTTCGCGCCGCCGGCGGACTGGGACAACCGCCTGAAATACGTCAGCGCGCGCCTGCCCAACTGGCCGGAATTCGCGCGCCGCCAGGAGCAGACCTTCGACCTGGGTTTGAAGGAGATGGATGAAAACGGTGTCGAGCACACTATCGTCTCCCTTGGCGCTCCCGGAATCCAGGCGATCCTCGACCCCAAGGACGCGCTCGAAGTCGCACAGCGAAGCAACGACCTCATCAAAAAGAATTGCGAGCGCCGGCCGGGGCGCTTCTCGGCTTTCGCCGCCGTCCCGATGCAGGATCCCGAACTCGCGGCCCGCGAACTGGAGCGCTGCGTCAAGGACCTGGGCTTCAAGGGCTGCATGGTGAACGGCTTCACCCAACTCAAGGACGCGGACTCGGCGATCTATTGCGACCTGCCGCGCTACGATCCGGTGTGGGAAATGCACGTCAAGCTCGATGTGCCCTTCTACCTGCACCCGCGCAACCCCCCCGCCAGCCAGCTTCGCATTTTTGAAGGACACCCCTGGCTGCTGGGATCGACCTGGGCCTTCGGCGTCGAGACGGCCACGCATGCCCTGCGCATGATGGGAAGCGGCATGTTCGACCGTCATCCGAAACTGCAGGTGATCATTGGCCACCTCGGCGAGAGCCTGCCCAGCAGCATCTGGCGGGTCGACCATCGCATTAAAAAAGGCGGCGAAGTCACCCATTCAAAGAAACCGCTGGCCGAATATTTCCGCAACAACTTCCACCTCACCACCAGCGGCAACTTCCACGATTCGACCCTGACGCAGGCCATTACCGAAGTGGGGGTTGACCGGATCATGTTCTCGGCCGATTACCCCTTCGAGGATTTCGGCCAGGCCGCGCAGTGGTTCGACAAGACGCCAATGCTGAACGATGCGGACCGCATGAAGATCGGAAGAACCAATGCGCAGAAGTTATTCAAGATGACGTAACTAACCGAGCAGAAAGCGAGGTTCCAATAAAAACCGTGGTACGTCCCCGGTTTTTATCGAAGATCGCTGATTTTGCACGGATAGCCTCATCATCCGTGCAAAATCAGCGATCCGCACGGACGGATCTATCGTCCGTGCAGGGGTTTGGCAAAAGCCTGCACGCTGCGCGTGCGGACCGAGTTTTCCGCGCGGATACACACCATCATCGTGCAGAAAACTCGGTCTTATGTATTCGTTGCGCAACGGCTGAAGCGGTTCTGGAAGCGGTTGCCAAGCGACGAATCTAGGACTCCCCCGGCTTCCGCCCCCGGTGCGACTGCAAGTAATGCATCCTCAACAAATCCATCCCGTAATCGTTCCCATTGGGCGTGCGCACAATCGTATGGATATGGAATTTCTCCGGCGCCGGGTTGGTGAGATACACCCCCGCATGCTGGTCGAATTCGATGAACACCACCGGACTCTGGATGCGGTAATAGTAGGTGCTCGCGTCGCCGGTGCCGCCGATCCAGCAGAAATGCGTATCGGCCAGATGTCGCTCCACCTCCTCCATGCGCGCTTTTCGCGGTCCCTCGGGCAAGGGCGTCACATAGGCATTCACCAGATCGAGCAGGCGATTCTTCTGAGCGGAAGAAAATCCCGCCGCGGCAACGCCCTCATAAGGCACCACCCGGTTATCGTGAAAGGCCCCGCCCAGGTGCAACTGGTCGGCGCGGTGCCAGCGCCCCGGCGGCTGATCCGGCCCGAGATTGGAATGCCGAATAATCGCTTGTGCGCGCTGCCCCGAGGAAAGCATGCGCACCAGGTCCAGGCCCAGATGCTCCTCGTCCTGAAAAATGCGCACGCCCTTGAACTGCCCCGAATCGGCGTAAGTGGGTTCGGCGCCCAGAAAGGTCGGTGAGAGCACCATCTGCCCGTCGATCACCAGGCAGTTGAGCGCAAGGTGGTGGCCCATCAATTGCCAGCCCCAGGGCTTGACCGGCGAGGGCTCGCCAAACAGCGTGAAATTGAAGCTCCACTCGCCGAACACCCTGGTATTGCCCACCAGCTCGCCAAGATAATGGTTCAGACGCATCACGTCGCGAACCTTGTCGTAACCCTTGGCGGAGAGGCTCTCGCGCACCAAGTCGAGGAC
>MGYT01000126.1:0-2973 GCA_001801865.1 Gammaproteobacteria bacterium RIFCSPLOWO2_02_FULL_61_13 | reverse complement strand
ATTATAAAGCCCGGGGCGCACCTGGCCGTCGCTGGTCAGGCCCTTGTAGGGCTCGGCGTAGAGCCGGTCCCAGTCGTCCAGCAGCAGTTCACGCAGGAAGGGGTTGTTGAGCCCGGCCTCGCCATGCTCGCGCGCGTCCCGGCCAAGCATCGGCGCGATCCGCGGGTGCGTGGGCTCGGGCAGAAAATCGTGGAAGTCGGGCAGATGCCCGGCGTGTGCGTGGCGGCTGTCGTCGTGGGCATGCCCTGCGTGATCATCGTCGTGATCGTGCTCGTGGTCGCCGTGCTTGTGGCTCATCGCCATGTTCCCCCTCATGCCTGTTTGAAGCGTACCGCGAAACCGCGATAGCGCGCTTTGTGGTCCAATTATTAATCGGGGTCAGAGTCACATTAACCTCGATATACCAAATGCGAATTAACATCGGCGGAATTAATGTGACTCTGACCCCAATTAATCCGGAGAAATACCATGCGTCTCAAGGGGAAAACCGCTCTCATCACCGGCGCCGGTCAGGGACTGGGCTTTGCCTTCGCCAATCGCCTCGCCGATGACGGCGCGGACATCATCGTTGCCGACATCGCCAAGGCCGATGCCGCGGCCGAGCAGATCCGTAAGCGGGGCGTGCGCGCCGTCGGCGTCAGCGTTGACGTGTCGAAACAAGACGAGGTGGCGAGAGCGGTCGCCGAAGGCCTCAAGGAAATGGGCCGCATCGACATCCTAATCAACAACGCCGCGTTCTTTGCCACCATGACACACGGGCCGTTCGAGAACATCGGCGTTGAAGAATGGACGCGCATGATGAACGTCAACGTGCTGGGAACGTATCTCTTCTGCCGCGCCGTGGTGCCGCAGATGCGAAAACAGGGCACAGGCGGTCGCATCATCAACATGGCCTCCGGCACCGCGCTGAAGGGCGTGCCCGGCAGCCTGCATTACGTCACCAGCAAGGGCGCCATCATCGCCTTCACGCGCTCGCTGGCGCGCGAACTGGGCAAGGACAACATCACCGTCAACGCCATCGCCCCCGGGCTCACCCTTTCGGACGGCGTCATCCAGCGTGGCGGCCAGAACGAGGAGCGCCTCGGTGTGCAGCGCCGCACACGCGCCATCCAGCGCGACGAGAAACCCGAGGACCTGATCGGCGCGGCGAGCTTCCTCGCCAGCGACGACGCCGCCTTCATGACCGGACAGACGCTGGCCGTCGATGGCGGCTCGGCGATGATTTGAATTGAGCGTGCTGCGCGAGATCGAATCAATTAGTTGAAGCCAGGGTATGGTTACAATGGACGGGCTTAGGACACTCAAATGATCTTCCTCATTGAATACGATCGAGAAAAGGGACGCATAGTTACTATGCTCGACTTCAACGATTCAGATCGCCAAGATGCCGAAAAACAACGAATTGAACTAGAAGTACGCCTGAACGAAAAGCAAATCGACCATGAGGTCGTACTGCTTCATGCCGCGACACTGGACGCCTTGAAGCTAACTCACAATCGCTATTTCGCTGACCTAGCGGAATTGCAGCGAAATTGAAGGCGTAGGGTAGCGAAGGAAAGTTCCGATGAATGAAGTGATAAATATGGCCAATTTGCCGGCTAATCCAAACCCTGCGCCGACGATGCGCATGAGTGACTACACGGGAATACTCCCGAGTCAGAAGATTAAGGAGATGTTGAAAGACAGCGAAATCACAGCGGTGCTCAGGCAAATTAATGCGGACCAGGTGCAACCTGCCAGCATAGACCTACGGCTCGGCGATTACGCTTATCCCGTAGATACAAGTTTTCTTCCCGGTAACGAAGTCAAAGTGCTCGATAAAATGAAGCAGCTTGATGACCGCTTTGCTGACTTCAGAATCGATCTCCACAATGGCGCAGTACTTGAAAAAGGCCGGGTTTATGTTATCCCACTATTGGAAGCGATCGATTTGAGGAGTGACGTGGCGGCTTTTGCCAATCCGAAGAGTTCAACGGGAAGATTGGATGTTTTGACGCGTTTGATTGCTGATGGCGCCACTATTTTTGACCAGGTAAGAGAGGGCTATAAGGGCGAACTTTTTCTAGAGGTTGCACCGCGCAGTTTCAGTGTGGTGGTGAAACCTGGCACTCGTCTAAACCAGCTAAGATTTCGCCGAACACGTGGAGAAGAGGCGAAACCGATTACATCCGCCGACTGGAAGCAGCTTCTAGATAGGGGCCAAATTGTAGATTCCAGCGATCACGAGAAAAGACTTAGATCAATAAAGACAGGCGTCTTACCTTGCAGCGTGGATTTGGAAGGCTCGGGTCTGGAAAATAACCTGATCGGATATCGCGCAAAGAAACATGCCAGACGAATTGACCTTGAGAGACGTGATTATGACCCACTCGATTTCTGGGAACCAATTCGTTTCCACAAAACATCTTCCCTGATATTGGTCCCTGACGAGTTCTATATTCTTATGACGAAAGAGGCGATCGCGGTGCCCCCGGAATATGCCGCCGAGATGTTGCCATACGACACGCGTGCTGGAGAATTCCGCGTTCACTATGCCGGCTTTTTTGATCCTGGATTTGGTTGGAACGCCAAGACAAATAAAGCGGGAAGTAGTAGGGGCGTTCTAGAAGTGCGCTCGCACGAGGTTCCTTTTATGCTTGAACATGAGCAGACCGTGGGCTGGCTCCGCTATGAACGCATGGCAGCTACGCCCGAACTTCTGTACGGTCAAGGTAGCAACTCGAATTACCAGGGACAACGCCTCAAATTGGCTAAGCAATTCACGCAACTGCGCTCCTAGTTATCGTCGGGAGAGTCCCAGTGGCATGGATTTCGGCGCCCGCTGGCACACGATTGTTCAGAAAATGCTCCAGAGGTGCGCAACGGGACCGCCCGGCTTGCCGTCGTTTGTGCATTGGCGCAAAGCCGCGTAACCTCCCCAGGAAAACAACGTCCCCCTACATGCGGCGGTACGTCAACGCTATTCCGGTGATC
>MGYT01000125.1:60250-61696 GCA_001801865.1 Gammaproteobacteria bacterium RIFCSPLOWO2_02_FULL_61_13 | reverse complement strand
GGCGCGAGAGCGAACTCCCGCATCGCAAAGCCGACCCGATCTTCCAGGGTGTGCAGCTGCCCGAGCTCCCGCTCAACAATATAGAGTCGTTGCAGCAGCCCGCAGCGGTTGGCGATCTGGATATTCAGACCCGGCCGCGCATTCAGTTCCAGCATCAACGGGCCGCGCACGCGATCCAGCACCAGGTCCACGCCGACGTAGCCCAGTTGCGTCAGGTCGTGGCAGCGCGCGGCGATGCCAAGCAGGGTTTGCCAATTAGGTATCTCGACGCCGGTGATCGGTTGATGGGTATCCGGGTGCTCGCTGACCACTTCGTTGCCGCAGACAGCGGTCAGGGTCCGGCCCGTGCCCATGTCAATGCCGGCGCCAATGGCGCCCTGGTGCAGATTCGCTTTGCCGTCGGAGGCGCGCGTGGGTAGCCGGACCATGGCCATTACCGGCACACCGCGAAACACGATGATGCGCACGTCCGGCACGCCCTGGTACGTCACGGATTCAAAAATGGGATCGAAGTGCACGCGCGCCTCGATAAGCGCCTTGTCCTGAGCGCCGCCGAGACTGAACAGACCACTGAGTGTGTTGGAGATGTGGTGATCCAGTTCCTCCTGGGTGATGAAGTCGCCGCTGGCCTTGCGGAACAGCTTGCGGATGCGTCCGGTGATGACCAGGATGCCGACGCCGCCGCTACCGTGGGCCGGCTTGATCACAAACTCGCCGTGCTGTTCCAGTAATGTGCCCAGTTCCCGGATCTGGTGCTCAATCTCGATGACACCGTACAGTTCCGGCACCGCGATCCCGGCCTGGACCGCCAGTTGTTTGGTCAGCAGTTTGTCGTCCACCAGCGGGTATCGGTGCCGCGGATTCCAGGCGGCGATGAAATCCGCATTGCGCTGGTTGATGCCCAGCACCCCGGCCGCGCGCAGTCTGCGAGCCAGCGCCAGCATCAGTCCGCCGACCCCGCCAGAACTTTGAAGCGCCGCAATTCCAGCAACCGGTAGCCGGAGTAGCGGCCCAGCAGCAGCGTTATCGCCAGCAGCACCAGCAGCAATTCCGGAAAGGTGGTGATCAGGTGCGTCAAGAGTTTCCAGCTCATGGCCGCAAATGCCAGCGTCGCCGCGACCAGGCTGCCGACGCCCTCCTGCACCGCCTCACGCGGCCCGCGTTCCTCCCAGACGATGGACATGCGCTCGATGGTCATGGTGATGATGACCATGGGGAACAGCGCCACGGACAGACCGCTCTCGATCCCGAGGCGGTGACAGACGATGCTGACGATGAGCATCAGCAGGATCACGACTATCAACACCGCTGCAAGTCTGGGGACCAGCAGGAGCTTGAGCCGATCCAGGTAAAAGCGGATGGTCAGGCCCAGCGCCACCAGCACGCTGAACAGGATGATGCCGGCCAGTAAATGCGTCTCGCGGAATGCCAGGGCGATAAGCACCG
>MGYT01000125.1:50597-60234 GCA_001801865.1 Gammaproteobacteria bacterium RIFCSPLOWO2_02_FULL_61_13 | reverse complement strand
AAGCGGCCGCAGACAGTCCGCCCAGTTGCACCGATTCCATGGTGATGGTCCAGTTCAGTTGATCGCCGCCTTCAACATTCGCAAGCTGGCCGGCGCCACGCCAGAAAATGAGGTAATCCCGGATGTCGCCGGGCGCGCCGGTTGCGCCTTCGTATACCTTCCAGCGGTCCTGATCCCAGACCTCGATCCAGTGGGACATCTCCGCACTGCCTCGTCCCAGCTGGGCCATATGTAGCCCGTGCAACGAGCGCGCCGGATAGTCCGCCATGGCCAGAAGTTCAGCCACCCTTGCCACCCGTTCGCGTGCGCTGGAGCGCCGGTGCAGCAGTAACGCCACATGCTCATCCTGGGCGGAAGTATTTTCGAAGCGCTGCGTCAGTTGCGCGACCAGGGTATCCAGGTCCGCGGATTTCTGGCGCGCCTCGTCCAGTATCGCCCTGGCCGCGAGCAGGTCCGCACCACCCAGGCGCGGCTTCTCCATTTCCGGCGCCCGGCCAGTGGTGACCGGGTCCGCGGATTTGCGCATCTCCACCAGGGCGCGGTAGTAGAGGGTCTGCAATCCCTCCGGCTGGCGCCTCGACCAGATGGCCAGGCGCTGGTTGTCGACACGCGTCGTGGTCAGGCCGAACCCGCGTGACACAAAGTATTCGTTCAGTATGGGCAGGGACGTGCGGCTGGCGGGAACGCGCAATTCCGCCCGCACCGGGTCGCCATGGGTTTCAAATTCAATCTTGACCTCCACCTCCCAGGCGTCGGATGCCACTTCCGGGGACAGCGGAAAATCCAGTCGCAGCGTCTTGTAAAGAAAAACGCTCAGGCCCACGGTCACCAGCAACGCTGCCAGGACATACAGGTGCCGATTGTTCACGGCCGCCGGGTCTCGTCACACTTTGGTTTGGCGGTGAATTTCTGCGCCGGGTCGACGGCAAATCTTCCGCCGAGGTAATTGCGACCCACCAGCAGCGGGTACAAAAAGCCAGTCCGGTCCACCAGCGAGACCAGTGTCTCCGTGTAGGTCTTGCCCAGGCAGATCCCGAGCATCACTACGGGGCGCTGAACCTTTTCGCCTTCATGGCCCTTGATAATCACTTCCCATACCTGCGGCAGTTCCAGCGTCATGCTGCGTTTCAGCCGGTTAACCACATCGAAGCGCACCCAGGGCTGGCCGTCCTTCTCGAAGTACTCGATGTTGTGGGCGTTGATGGACGCGCTCTTGGAGCCGGTGTCCAGTTTGGCCACAAACAGCATCTTGCCGGGGTTGATGCGCACCATTTCGACCCAGCCGACGCGTTCCGGCAGCTCCGCCAGCGCGGCGACAGAGAGGAGTGTGAATACTGCGGGCAGTACCCGCATCAGAATGTTCTTCATGGCGCTGATGATGTATGGGTGGCAGGGGTATAAATCGGGTGCGCGATCATAATGGCAAATGGCTGCGAGGTACATTTTCAGCAGCTTACGGTTGGCCGGCTGAAGCGACCCACAGGACGTGGGAAATGCCGCGAGACGCCTACATGGATGTAGGCGGTAGGGCGAAGCAGGAGCCAGAGCCGGGGACAGGAGGTCCGGAGCGGCCGGCCCAATTACACAATCGGCGGCTCCACCGGCGGCAACTCGTCGGTGGCGGGATTGAGTTCCTGCTGCACCTCCTCCACGCGCCCGGCCACAGTATCGGGATGTTGAAAACGGGCGATGTGAAACACCGCCTCCCCTTCATTGACCAGTGGTGTGGTGCTGCGACCGATGATTAGCCCTGAGGCCGTGGCCCGCACCGGTACTTCATTGGCGCCAAACGGGTCGCCGATGACACCGAGCAGCGTGCCTACGTCAACGTCGGCGCCAAGGGGTTTCAGCGTGCGCAGGATGCCGCTCTGGGGCGCGCGCACCCAGGTGCTGGAATGCGCGACCAGGGGTGCCGCAGTGCGGCGGCGCTTCCGGCCCACGGGCAGCATGCCGATTTCGCGCATGACGTTTATAACACCGGTGACACCGGCGCGGATGGCCACTTCGTCGAAGCGCAACGCTTCCCCTGCCTCGTATACGATGACGCTGCTGCCCATGTTTTCCACTGCTTCGCGCAGCGATCCCACCACGATGCCGGTATTCAGGATCACCGGCAGTGCAAACGCATGCGCCATGCGTTCCGTTTCCGGGTCGTCCATGAGCGCCCGGATCTGCGGCAGGTTTTCCCGGTGGATGGCGCCGGTATGCAGGTCAATGCCGTGACTGCAGCGCGCAACCAGATCATGAACAAACAGGTGCGCCATGCGCGCTGCCAGGGATCCGGTCTCCGATCCGGGGAAGGATCGGTTCAGGTCCCGCCGGTCGGGCAGGTAGCGGCTCTTGTGAATGAAGCCGTAGATATTGACGATGGGCACCGCCACCAGCGTGCCCTGCAGCCGCGATACGACGCGTTGCCGCAACACGCGCCGGATGATCTCCACGCCGTTGATTTCATCACCATGGATCGCCGCAGACAGGAACAGCGCCGGCCCGTCACGTTTGCCGTGCACCACCTGCACCGGCAGCGTGATGCCGGTGTGGGTGTAGAGATCCGGCACATCGACACTGACGGTCTGCCGCTCCCCGGCCCGCACCGTGACCCCGGCGATGCGAAATCCGGCGCGCATCCTATCCTTCGCCGCGGGTGCGCGTCCGGCCGTGGCGCGCGTTTTTCTCGATGAACTGGATAATCCTGTCGGCGATATCCTTGCCGGTGGTCCGTTCAATGCCGCCCAGTCCCGGCGAGGAGTTCACCTCCAGCACCATGGGTCCCTGGTCGGATCGGAGAATGTCCACACCAGCCACGTTCAGTCCCATGGTGGTGGCGGCGCGCACTGCGGTGGATCGTTCCGCGGGCGTTATGCGCGCCACGCTGGCCTTGCCGCCCCGGTGCAGATTGGATCGGAATTCCCCATCCCCCCCCTGGCGCTGCATGGCCGCCACGACCCGGTTGCCGACCACGAAGCAGCGGATGTCGGCGCCGTTGGCCTCGCGGATGTATTGCTGCACCAGCACGCTGGCCTTCATGCCGAGGAAGGATTCAATCATGTTCTCGGCGGCCTGGCGCGTGTCGGCCAGCATCACGCCGATGCCCTGTGTGCCCTGCAGGAGCTTGATCACCAGCGGCGCGCCTCCCACCATGTCGATCAGATCGGTGATGTCGTCGGGCTGGTGGGCAAAACCGGTGACCGGCAGGCCGATACCGCGCCGGGACAGCAGTTGCAACGCACGCAGCTTGTCCCGTGCGCGGCTGATGGCGACGGATTCGTTCAACGGGTACACGCCCATCATCTCGAACTGGCGCAGCACCGCGGTGCCATAGGCGGTCACCGAGGCGCCGATGCGCGGGATCACCGCATCAAAACCCGACAGTTCGCGACCCTTGTAGTGGATGGTGGGATGGTGGGAACTGATGTTCATGTAACAACGCAGCACATCGAGCACATGCACCTTGTGGCCGCGCTCAATGGCCGCCTCCACCAGCCGGCGCGTGGAATAGAGGCGCGAGTTGCGCGACAGGATCCCGATTTTCATCGCTTGCGGTACACCCTGGCCAGGCGCCGGCCGAGCAGGTAAGAGGATCCGGGATCCACGGCGAAGCCGCCGTCCACCAGCGCGGCCCGGCCCAGCAGCATGCGGAACAGCATGTCATCGCGGCTGGTCAGCGTCACTTCGATTTCCCAGGCGCGCCTTCCGGCGCGCACGGTGGTCATGATTACCGGCCGCTCTTCCGTGTGGCCGCCGGAGTCCCGTACCAGGCGCCGCTCCACCACCGGGGCCTCGCACTCCACCTGCAGGTCCAGCCGGCGCAAGGGGTGGATCCAGAAGCGCACAAATTTCTCGCCCATTTTGTCGAAGCCCTCCATGCGGAAGGCGTGCAACGCCGAGGTGCGCGCACCGGTGTCCACCTTTGCCTTGATAGCCGGAATGTTCAGCCCCGGCAGCGCCACCCATTCACGCCAGCCGAGGGTCGCAGGTGTCAGGACTTCAGGGTGGGCAGGCATGGCGCGGCATTGTCGCAAGAATGACACGCGGTTGGCAGCCCGATGGGGTAATTGTCCACGCAACGGGCCTGATTCAGACTGACAATGGACCGGGAACAGGGCGACACGAAGGCGGTCCAATCAGGAAAGAAGGCTTGTTCACGGGAGCGGCGGGCATGAGAAATGGATTGCGGTTTGCGGGTGGCCTGGTTCTGTCATGCCTGGCGCTCGGCGCACTTGCGGAGGCCACACCGGCGGTGTGGAAAGAAATGGAGTTCAAATTCAGTTATCACGGTTTCACCACCAGATATTCCTGCGACGGCCTCAAGTACAAGGTCAGGATAATCCTGACTGCGCTGGGCGCGCGTTCCAATCCGCATATTCGCGCAACGGGCTGTGAAATCGGCGGCGGCGTCGCGTTCGCGCCGCGTCTGCATGTCAACGCCGCATTTCCGGAGGCACTTCCGGCAGGAGGCGAAGATGCGCAATCCTTTGCGGCGCAAACCGACGTGGTGACGCTGAGTCCGCGCCGGCCGCAGGGTCTGGAATCGGGCGATTGCGAGTTGGTGGAGCAGCTGCGCCACAGCGTGTTTCCGGACATCGGTTCCCGTGTGCTGACTGACAGTACCTCCTGTGTGCCGCACCAGGCGAACCTGGGCCGGCCCTACATGCAATTGGAGGTTTTACGCAGCACTGTCGTTGAGTAGATAAACTCCACGCCTCGCTGCCCTGTCGTAATCACGATGACAGGGAACGGCCCATGGTTATGTCAAATCGCGACAGCAAAGTCGCCGTCTCAAACAGGGGTAATCCCACCACACCCGAATAGCTGCCCTCGATGCGCTCGATAAAGGCGGCGGCGGATCCCTGGATCCCGTAGCCACCGGCCTTGTCCAGTGATTCGCCGCGGCGGCAGTAGGTCTCGATTTCCTCCGGAGTCAGGGCGCGAAAGGAGACCCGCGTGACACTGGTCAGCACGGCGTGTGTCCGATGCGCCAGCGCCACGGCGGAATACACCAGGTGATCGCGGCCGGACAGGCGCCGCAGCATCGTCACGGCGGTGGAGAAATCCGCGGGTTTGCCCAGCACTTCCCCGTCCAGAACCACCTCGGTGTCCGCTCCCAGCACCGGTCGCGCAAACGACGCCTGTGCCACGCCGGCATGTGCCTTCGCGAGCGCCAGGCGCGGAACGAGTTCCGCCACGGACTCCCCCGGATGCGGGCGCTCATTCACTTCCAGATCCAGGCACTGGAAGTGAACGCCCAATTGCAGCAGCAATTGACGTCGCCGCGGGGATCGGGAGGCCAGCAGGAGATCGCAGTCAGTCACGGTGATAGGGATGGTTGCTGAGGATGCTCCAGGCCCGGTAAATCTGTTCCAGCACCAGCAGCCGTGCCAGGCCGTGTGGCAGCGTCAGCGCGGACAATGACCAGCACTCCGCCGCCTCCTTGCGCAGGGGCGGATCAAGGCCGTCGGGGCCGCCGATGACCAGCGCCACATCCGTGCCGGTATCAATCCAGCGGCGCAGGTGTCGGGCCAGTTGGCGTGTGGACAGGGTGGCGCCGGATTCGTCCAGCACGATCACATGTTGCCCGGTGCGCAATGCGGCGCGGATCTTCTGCGCCTCGGCGCGCCGCACCTGATCACGGGGTTCGCTGCTGCTGCGCCGGGCCGGGGCCAGTTCCAGGCTGCGCAATTTGATCTCCGCCGGCAACCGTTGCGCATACTCCGCGCAGGCATCCTGTTGCCAGCGAGGCCCGCGCCGACTGATGCCCATCAAAGTCAGCTGCATGGACTGTCGTCACTTCGAAACGGCCACTTCGCGTCCACCATTGCTCCACAATTTCTCCAGTTGATAATAGGCGCGTGCCGTTGGATGCATGAGGTGCACGATGATATCGCCCATGTCCACCAGTACCCATTCACCGGTCCGTTCCCCTTCGGTTCCCAGCACGCGCAACTTGCACGTGCGCGCGGTTTGCGCCGCAGAGTCGGCGAGCGCGCGCAGGTGCCGGTCCGAGCGGCCGCTGGCGATGATGATCACGTCGGCGATGGTGGTGATCTTGCGCACGTCAATGACGCGCACATCCAGGGCCTTCATGTCATCGAGGGCGGTCGCGATTCTTTTGGCCACGGTGATTACGTTCATGCGGGGTTCCGGTAAAGGGCCTCCTGCTGGATGAATTGGATAACAGGCTCAGGCGTGAGAAAGCGCACGCTGCGGCCCGCCGCGATGGATAGTCTGATGCGCGTGGCGGAGATATCCAGCGCGGGGATGGTGATGGACAGGATGCCGCCGACGGCATGGCGCTGCAACGCCGCCGCGTCGGTGACGCCGTGCCGTTCCTGCAATTGCCGCAACGCGGGATCCATGTCTGCGTCGTCCTGTCCCGGCCGCGCCGCGATTACCAGATGCGCAAGCTCGAGGATTTGTTCCCAGCGCCGCCAGGCGCGCAGCTTGAGAAACGCATCCTGACCCAGGATCAGGCACAGGGAATCCGTCGGCGCCGCGCTGCGCAACGCCATCAGCGTGTCCACGGTGTAGGACGTGCCGCCACGTGCGACCTCAACCGTGTCCGCGCGCAGACTGTCATCGCCGGCAGTGGCCAGTTCCACCATGCGCAACCGCTGTGCGGCGCTGGCGACGGGCGCGGCCCGCAGCGGCGGCAGGTGCGCGGGGATCAGGTGTGTCTGCGTAAGACCCGCCATGGCGGCGCATTCCAGCGCCAGGCGCAAGTGGCCGTGATGGATGGGATCGAAGGTGCCGCCTAGAAGACCTATGACACGAGTCATAAGTCATAAGCCATAAGCAATAAGGAAAACCTGCAATCGAGGGAATTCAAAAGCTTGTGCTGTTTCACCTTATGGCTTATCGCTTATAGATTATGGCTGTCTTATGTGGCCATCGCCGAGCACGATCCACTTCTGACTGGTGAGTCCTTCCAAACCCACCGGTCCGCGCGCATGAAACTTGTCCGTGCTGATGCCGACTTCGGCGCCGAGGCCGTATTCAAATCCATCCGCGAAGCGAGTGGAGGCATTCACCATCACCGAACTGGAGTCCACCTCGCGCAGGAACCGGCGTGCGCGGATCAGATCGCCGGTGACGATGCTGTCGGTGTGGCGCGAGCCGTAATGTTCGATGTGGTCGATGGCTTCATCCAGTCCGGACACGATGCGCAGTGAAAGTATGGGCGCAAGATATTCCGTGTGGTAATCCTGTTCCGTGGCCGGTTTAATGGCCGCAAACATCGCCCGCGATTTTTCACAGCCGCGGATCTCCACGCCCTTGCCGAGGTACATGGGGACCAGGCGATCCAGCACCGGTCGCGCCACGTCCGCGGCCACCAGCAGGCACTCCATCGTGTTGCAGGTGCCGTAGCGCTGCGTCTTTGCATTGAAGGCGATGGCTACGGCCTGATCCAGATCGGCGCGATCATCAACATATACATGGCAGATCCCGTCCAGATGCTTGATCACCGGCATGCGCGCCTCGCGGCTGACACGCTCTATCAATCCCTTGCCGCCGCGCGGGACGATGACGTCAACATACTCCGGCATCGACAACAGGGCGCCCACGGCGGCACGGTCGGCGGTCTCGATGATCTGCACGGCGTGCTCGGGCAGTTTTGCCGCCTGCAATCCGGCGCGCATGCACGCCGCGATGGCCAGGTTTGAATGCAATGCCTCCGAGCCGCCGCGCAGGATGGAGGCGTTGCCGGATTTCAGGCACAGCGCGGCGGCATCGGCGGTGACATTGGGGCGTGATTCGTAAATGATGCCGACCACGCCGAGGGGGACGCGCATCCTGCCCACCTGTATGCCGGAAGGCCGGAAGCTCAGGTCCGTGATCGCGCCGACGGGATCCGCCAGCGCCGCCACCTCATGCATTCCGTCCGCCATGGCCTGAATGCGCGCGCGATTCAACTCCAGGCGATCAATCAACGCCGCAGCCAGGCTGTTTTCCGCGCCGGCCTTGAGATCGCGCGCGTTTGCAATCAACAGCGCCTCCTGCCCAGACAGCAACCGGTGCGCGATCTCCTGCAGGGCCTGATTCTTGCTGCGGGTTTCAGCCGTGGCCATGATGCGCGCGGCGGCACGGGCGCGCCGCCCGGTATCCTGCATCTGGGCGTGAATCTCGGTCTGGATCGGGGTGACAGCCGGGGACATGTTGCGGGCTCCGTCGCGCTCAGCGCGTTCGAATTATCGCCAGTGGCGATTCTATCCCGATGCCCGCGATCCTCAACAGGAACCCCTCAAGGACAAACCAGGGATCCAGGCGGATGACCCCCTTTAACACGCGATCCACATGGGCGGCCTCGCGCAGGAAACGGGCCGACCGCGCAGCAGAGATGCGTCCAAGGGCAGCGCGTACCGCCGGGGCATGCTGATTCCAGATGCGATATTCCGCGAGGATGCGGTCATGGGGCACGCCCGCGGCGGCCGCCACCGTCATGGCGCACAGGCGGCGCAGTTCGTACATGCAGGCCCCGAATACAGCCAGGGGTTCTGCCCCCTCCTGGCGCAGGCCACGCACCATGATGGACACGCGGCCGCCATTCCCTGCCAAACTGGCGTCGAGCATGTCGAAAACGTCGTAGCGCGTACTGTCGGTCACGGCGCGCGCCACTTCGGCTAAAGACACTGTGGGCGAATCCACCAGCAAGGCCAGTTTGTCCACTTCCTGGCACGCCGCCATCAGGTTCCCTTCCACGCGCAGGGCGATGAGCTCCGCCGCATCCGCATCCATGCGCTTGCCGTGACGTTGCATGCGGCGCGCGATCCACGCCGGTAATTGGCCCGGCTCCACGGGCCAGATCTGAATCACAACGCCGGCCCCGTCCAGTGCCTTGAACCAGCGCGCCTGCTGTTGCTTGCTGTCCAGTTTGTCCATCGTGACCAGCAGCAGCGTGTCGCCGGACTGGCGCGCGCAAAAATCCGTCAACGCCTGGCCGCCTTCCTTGCCCGGCGATGTGCCGCCAAGGCGGAGATCGATAATGCGCCGCTCGGAGAACAGGGACAGGCTGGCGCCGGCATGGGCGAGTTCGTTCCAGTCAAAACCGCGCTGAACATCGAGCACCTCGCGTTCGGCAAATCCCTGCGCACGGGCGCGCTGCCGGATGGCGTCGGCGGCCTCCATGAGTTGCAGCGGCTCATCACCGCTGACCAGGTAAACGGGTGCCAGCGCGCCCTGATTCAGGCGCGCGCGCAACTGCTCCGGCTTCAGCCGCATGCCTGCGTGCAGCCGGATCGAGGGAGGGGCGGCCGGGTCAACAATGGGCTAGGGAGCAGGTGGCCGCTGATCCCGGCGGATGGCGGCGGAACTGCGACGTACGACCTGTTCCGCCGCTTCCCGGGTCATTTCGTCGCGCAGAGTTTCTTCTTCACTGAAGTTGCCGAGCACCGCGTCCTGGTCAAAGGTGAAGTCGCGTTGCAGCGTAATGTGCACATCTTCCAGCAGTGCATCGCCTCCGGCCCGCTGCAGCGTGAGCGACACCACGTAGGTAAGCTGAAACTCCTCCACCTTTCCGGTTTGCGGGGAGACGCTGAGTACTTCACGGGTAATCCGCTCGCCGGCCAGACGAATGACGTAATCCGCCTGTTTCGGGTTCTGCTCCATCTGTGTCCCGGAAACCGACAGGATCTCGCGCAAC
>MGYT01000125.1:45710-50574 GCA_001801865.1 Gammaproteobacteria bacterium RIFCSPLOWO2_02_FULL_61_13 | reverse complement strand
GCGCAGGTGCATGTCGCACCCGCCGAGGGCGGCAAGCAGGACGGCTGGGAGGATCAGGTGGCGCATGACAGTCCAATGGCAGGAAGACATTGGCGCAAGAATAACAGGAGCGGGCGCCGCACAGAAACGCTCCGGCCCGGAACCAGTCGCGGGCGCATTGCCGGAGACAGACACCGTTCAGGACACCACGATGTTAATCAGGCGGCCGGGAACAACAACAAGCTTGCGGATCTCCCGCCCATCCGTGAACCGGCGCACGTCGGCATGGTCCAACGCCGCCGCGCGAACCTCCGCCTCGGAGGCATCCACAGCCACCACCACGCGGCCACGAAGTTTGCCATTCACCTGCACCACCACCTCCACGGACTCACGGGCCAGCGCCGCTGCATCCGCCTGCGGCCAGGGGGCGTCAATCAACGGCAGCGACTGTCCCAGTTCGCGCCAGATGGCATCAGTGATGTGCGGCACGATGGGGGCCAGCAGCCGGACCGATACCTCCAGGCCTTCCGCCATCAGTGCGCGCCCGGCAGGCGTCGTGTCGTCGGCGCGGGTCAGCGCATTGGTGAGTTCCATCACCGCGGCGATGGCGGTATTAAATGTATAGCGGCGCCCGAGGTCGTCATCCACCTTGGCGATGGTCTGGTGGATCTTGCGGCGCAGGTCGCGCTGGGCCGGGGTCAGCGCGGCCGGGTCCAGCGCCGACGCCGGCCCGCGGGCCACATGATCCGCGGCCAGTTTCCACAGGCGTTTCAAAAACCGGAATGCCCCTTCCACGCCGGCATCGGACCATTCCAGCGTCTGTTCCGGCGGCGCGGCAAACATCATGAACAGGCGTGCCGTGTCGGCGCCGTAGCGATCCACCAGGGCCTGGGGGTCCACGCCGTTATTCTTTGATTTCGACATGGTGCCGATGCCGTCGAATTCCACCGGCTGCCCATCGGCGCGCAGCCGCAAGCTGGTGCGCTGGCCGCGGTTGTCGGTTTCGACATCGACATCCGCCGGATTGAAATAGGTGATGCGGCCGTCGTTGCCGCGGCGGAAAAAGATCTCGTTCAATACCATGCCCTGGGTGAGCAGGTTGGAGAATGGCTCCGTGGTGGCGATGAGACCGAGGTCGCGCATGGCCTTGGTCCAGAAACGCGAATACAGAAGATGCAGGATGGCGTGCTCGATGCCGCCGATGTACTGGTCCACCGGCAGCCAGTAATCGGTGCGCCCGTCCACCATCTTCTGCGCCTGATCCGGGCATGGGTAACGCAGGAAGTACCAGGACGAATCCACGAAGGTGTCCATGGTGTCGGTCTCGCGCCGGGCCGGCGCGCCGCACTGCGGGCATTTGCACGCGGTGAATTCGGCGTGCCGCGCCAGCGGGTTGCCGCTGCCGTCGGGCACCAGGTGATCGGGCAGCACCACGGGCAAATCGGAATCAGGGACCGGTACGTCGCCGCATTTTGCGCAGTGGATGATGGGGATCGGGCAGCCCCAGTAACGTTGGCGCGAGATACCCCAGTCGCGCAGCCGGAACCGTACCCGCTTCCGCCCGAGACCTTTTTGTTCCAGCAGTTCCGTGACCTTGTCCACGGCATGGGAATGCGTCAACCCGTCCAGCGCGCCGGAGTTGATACAGAAGGTGGAGACCTTGCCTTCCTTTTCCGCGTACCAGGATTTCCAACTGGTTTCGTCAAAGTTGAACATCGCGTAATCAGTTCCGGTAAACCCCGGGTCGCCGGAACGCCGCCGTTCTTCATAGGCGTTCGTTATGACCTGCCGTATCGGCAGTCCGTACTTCCGCGCAAATTCAAAATCACGCTCGTCATGAGCCGGCACCGCCATGACCGCGCCTTCGCCGTAGCCCATCAACACATAGTTGGCGACCCACACCGGCAGTTTCCCGCCGGTCAGCGGATGGATTACCTGGAGCCCGGTGTCCTTGCCCTCTTTTTCCTGTGTTGCAATATCCGCCTCCATGACACTGCCCTGTTTGCAGCGTTCCACGAACGCGGCGAGTTCCGGGTTGGCTGCCGCGGCCTGCGCCGCCAGCGGGTGTTCCGCCGCCACCGCCACGTAGTTTGCGCCATAGAGCGTGTCGGCCCGGGTGGTGAACACCTTCAGCACGCCATCGTCATGGGCATGGGGAAATCCGATCTCGACGCCCTCGCTGCGGCCGATCCAGTTGGCCTGCATGACCTTGACCCGTTCCGGCCAGCCGGGCAGCGTGTCCAGCGCCGCCAGCAATTCCTCCGCGTAGGCGGTGATGCGCATGTAGTACATGGGGATCTCGCGTTTCTCCACCACCGCGCCGGTGCGCCAGCCACGCCCGTCGATGACCTGTTCGTTGGCGAGTACGGTCTTGTCCACGGGGTCCCAATTCACGACGCCGGTCTTTTTGTAAACGATGCCGCCTTCCAGCAGGCGCAGGAACAACCACTGATTCCAGCGGTAGTAACGCGGATCGCAGGTGGCGATCTCACGCTCCCAATCCAGCGCGAATCCCAGCGACTGCAACTGGCGGCGCATGTAGGCGATGTTGTCCCAGGTCCATTTTGCCGGGGGCACGGCGTTGGCCATGGCGGCATTTTCCGCCGGCAATCCAAAGGCATCCCAGCCCATGGGTTGCAGCACATTGCGGCCATGCATGCGCTGGTAGCGCGTAATCACGTCGCCGATGGTGTAGTTGCGCACATGACCCATGTGCAGCTTGCCGCTGGGATAGGGAAACATGGACAGGCAGTAGAACTTCTGCCGTGCCGGATCTTCGGTGACCCGGAACGCAGCGTCTCTCTGCCAGCGTGCCTGCACTGCGGCCTCGATGGCCGCGGGGTTGTAATGGGGATCCATGGGCATGTAGATGGGCATTCGGCCGGAAAAAGACAGGGCGCGAAGGATACCGTACGGTGTCGCGGCCTCACAACATGGTAAGAAAGAAACCGGGCCACCCCCGATGGGCGGCCCGGTTTGGTCATGCGTTACCCGGTGCTACTGTTTCGCGACGTCGCCCACCGTCAGGCCATCGCGGTTGTCCTTGAGGATAGCCGGCCCGATGCCCTGGACGCTCTCCAGATCATCCACGGATTTGAACGGACCGTTCTGATCCCGATAGGCGATGATGGCCTCGGCACGCTTCTCACCGATGCCGCGCACCGACATCAACTCCGCCTTGCCGGCAGTGTTGATGTTGACGGCCTGTGCGGCGGACAGTGATAGGGACAGGGAAAGCATTGCAGCGAGGATTACAGTTTTCAGTGTGTCCATACTTGCCTCCTTGGTTAGACGTAGTTATTCCATTGCTTCCATGTGGCCAACAGCCACGCACGCATCCTAGGCTGTGACGATGCGGGGCGGAACATACTGCGCCGGAGGGACAGGAAAAATCCCGCACCGGGAGAAGGGGGAGGAGGATGCTCCCGGTGCGGGGTCGATTGCTAAATGCAGTCACAAGTCACAAGTTATAAGTCACAAGAAAACCCTGGCATGGACAGGCCTTATGACTTGTAACTTATGACTTGTGACTGGTGTTGCTTACCAATAAATCTGGCTGCGCACCATGAACGCGTTGGGTTCGTCGTTGTCATCGGAACTGCCGGGTTCGTTGTAGTCCAGCGTGGTGACATAGTTGGCCATGAAGCGCATGGTGTTGTTGACGTACCAGTTCAATCCGACGGTGAGCAGATCCATCTCGCCGCCAAGGATGTCCTCGTCCGTATAATCCGCCTGTTCATACCGCAGCGCTAATTCCCAGGCGCCGACTCCGCCCTTGCCGACGATGCCCTTGGGTTTGACGCCGCCATACTGCCCTTTCGCGATGTCGATGTTCTTGGATTCGCCAGTGAGAAAGAAGCCCACGTCGACGGAAAACGCATCCAGCGTCACGTCCGGCAGCGTGGAGTCCTCGCGGCTGACGTCCATGTTCGCGTACTCGGCCTTGAAGTGGGCCGGTCCGTAAACACCGACCGCTTCCACATTGAAGGCAAATGCATCGTCTGCGAATCCCTTGAAGTCCGCATTCAGGTTCTTGCTGTCGATGATATGAATGATGGCGTCGCGCTGGTCTATGTCGATTGTGGTGCCGTTGGGATTCTTGTACATGATGCCAGCGCCCAGTTGCAGCAATTTGGTGGGATCAATCATCAGGGGTACGCCGGTGACACGTGCACCGAATGTGAGTTCCTGATCGCATTCTCCGCTGCCGTCATTCTCCGCTCCAAAAACACAATCTTCAGGCTCGTCCAGGCTGCTGGTAAAGACACCGGTATGGGCAGTCCAGCGCGCCCCGTTGATGAAGCCGGCTACACCCACCTGACGCGCCGGCTGGATCTCGTTATCCGCATAGATGGGCCGGTTCAGGAAAGTCATGTACTTGGAGCTCGATAGCGTGGAGAAGCCGAACGGCACATGCTGCTGGCCGGCCTTGACCCACCACTTCCCGCCGCTCCATCCGCTTTCGTATCCTACATAGGCGTCTTTTACGCTCAGTTCATCTTCCCCGAAGTCCACCTCCAGTTTGCCGACCCAGTGCTTGTACAGTGTCGCTTCCATGCCCAGCCGGGCACGGCGCAGTTCGCCACCGCTTTCCAGTTCGGTCTCATCCTCGTCGGCCCAGATGTAATCCGCCATGACGCGGCCAATCGGTTGCCATTTGAAATCGCCGTCCTGGGATCCGATGACAATCTTGTCCTTCACTTCCACTTTCGGCAGGGTCGCGGCCACGGCCTTGACTTCGCCTACATTGCCCTCGATTTGCTCGGCGTCCGCCTTGGCCGCGCTGCTGAGCAGTTCATACTCCTCCTGGCTGATGCTGCCCTTGTCCTTCAACAGCTTGAGCAGGTCCAACATGGCATCGTTGGCCGCGGCTGCCGGTCCGGAA
>MGYT01000125.1:4520-45703 GCA_001801865.1 Gammaproteobacteria bacterium RIFCSPLOWO2_02_FULL_61_13 | reverse complement strand
CCATCCCCAGAATGGCAGCCCCGGACAGGATCCTCAATTTTTCTTTGCCGAACATCGTTGCTCTCCTTATTTGTTTGCATGCAATTGAGTAAATCGCCAATACCCGGCTGCACAAAACCAAGGCGGGGGCGCGGGACATTTCGGGGGCCGACGATAGGCAGGGGCTGTTACCGGGCAATGACTTTTTTATTACCTCGATGTGAAGATCCCATGACAGAACCGTGACAGCGCCCTGGGCGTTCCAAGCCCCGGATTCTGACGAAACCGCCCCGACGGGTTACCCTTGCGGTCACGAATTTGTAATATGGCACCTGTCTAATATGCGTCCATGCCCGTCAGCGCGGTTGAATCAACCATGAAGGGACGCGTGCTCATCATCGAAGATGAGGCCGCGATCCGTGAAATGCTGGGCTATGCACTGGTCAGGGAAGGCTTCCAGTTTGAAGAGGCAGCGGACGTGGAACAGGCGCGCCCGCTGATCGCGCGCCAGAAGCCGGATCTGATCCTGATGGACTGGATGCTGCCGGGCATGAGCGGCGTGGACTACGCCCGCCGCGTGCGCAATGATCCGCAGACACGCGACATCCCCATCATCATGCTGACCGCGCGCAGTGACGAGGCCGACAAGGTGCGCGGCCTGGACACCGGCGCCGACGACTACATCACCAAGCCGTTTTCCACGCGCGAACTGCTGGCGCGGGTGCGTGCCATCCTGCGCCGGGCGGCACCGGAACCGGCCGACGCCGTGGTCAGTTTTGCCGGGCTCAAACTGGACAATGAAACCTTTCGCGTCACCGCCGACGGGCAGCCGGTGGAAATCAGCCCGACGGAATTCCGGCTGCTGCATTTTTTCATCACCCATCCGGAACGGGTCTACAGCCGGGCGCAGTTGCTGGATCAGGTCTGGGGCCAGAATGTCTACGTGGAAGAGCGCACCATCGACGTGCATATCCGGCGGCTGCGCAAGACCCTCGAAGCGTATGGTTATGACCGTTTCATCCAGACCGTGCGCAGCGTCGGCTATCGATTCTCCGCCAGGTAGCGGCAACAGGCGCGGGCAGCATCATGCGTCTCGATCTGCTGCGGGTCCTGGTCTGTGTCACCGTGTTCCTTGTTCCAGGCCTGTATTTCGGTCATCCATTCCTGTTCATAACCATCGGGCTGGTCG
This sequence comes from Gammaproteobacteria bacterium RIFCSPLOWO2_02_FULL_61_13, assembly GCA_001801865.1. Classification (GTDB taxonomy): domain Bacteria; phylum Pseudomonadota; class Gammaproteobacteria; order Eutrophobiales; family Eutrophobiaceae; genus 2-02-FULL-61-13. The sequence goes on along the minus strand of MGYT01000125.1, from coordinate 44,535 downwards.
GGCTGGGGATCTGGTATTTCCGGATGTTGCAGCAGGTCGTCGAGTGCGTGCGTCACGAGGCCGACGAAAGCTTGCCTGATGTACCGGGGGTGATTAACGAACTGGCGCGTGAATTCCAGATTGCCCGTTCCCATCACACGCAATGGGAGGCCAAGCTCACGGATTACCTGTCGCGCTTTAGGGACGCTGCCGCCGCGCTACCCGATGCCGTCATCATCACTGACCGCAGTGGGCGAATCAAATGGGCCAATGATCGGGCTCAGGCCTATCTCGGCATCGAGTTTCCCCGGGACGCCGGCCAGCGCATCACCAATCTCGTGCGACACCCGCTGTTGACGGAGGCGCTGGCCATCCACGAAACCCGTGCTGCCTCGCGCGTGCTGGAAATGCCATCGCCGCAAAGTGAAGGACAATTGCTGGAACTTCGCATGGCGGAATACGGCGATGCCGACACGTTGTTCGTGGCCCGGGACGTTACCGAACTGCAACGGTTGAACCGCATGCGGCGGGATTTCATCGCGAATGCCTCACATGAATTGCGCACGCCGCTGACCGTGATTGGCGGCTACCTGGAGGCGTTTGAGGACGACGCGGCGCTTTGCCCGCCGGACTGGGGTCCGAAGATCCAGCAAATGCGCGGGCAGGCGTTGCGCATGCAGCGGCTGATTGAGGACCTGCTGCAATTGTCCAGCCTGGAAAGTGCCGGTGAGCAGGCCTTCAATGAAGAAACGCCGGTGGGCGAACTGCTGCTGGCCGTGCAGAAAGAGGCCCAAACCCTGAGCGGTTCCTCGGCGCACCAGATCACGCTGGAAGCGGAACCGGGTCTCTGGGTCAACGGCAGCCAGCGCGACCTGTACAGTGTCGTTTCCAACATCGTCTTCAATGCGGTGCAGTACACACCGGCCGGCGGCGGCATCAGCATGCGCTGGTACAGCGATGATCAAGGTGCGCATCTGGCGGTCTGCGATCAAGGCGAGGGGATCGCGGCCGAGCATGTTCCGCGGCTGACCGAACGGTTCTACCGCGTGGACAAGGGGCGCTCCCGCGCCTATGGCGGCACCGGTTTGGGGCTGGCCATCGTCAAGCATGCGCTGGCGCGCCACGACGCCAGCTTGGAAATCCGGAGCGAGCCGGGCAAAGGCAGTACCTTTACCTGTCATTTCCCAGCGACCCGCATCATTCGCCACGCCGGGCCGCGCCGGGCGGCGGGTCCTGCCGCCGGATAATCGTCTGTCGCGCATCTGTAACAGGCTGTTAACACGTCTGTCATATGAAGCCGCCACACTGCAACGGAAACAACCCCTGAGGAGACACAGTTCCCATGAGCATGCAAATTGCGAGACTGGCCACCGCTACAGCGGCGATATTCCTGTCCACAACCGTCCTGGCAGCGGACGTTGATCCGGCGTTGCCGGACTACGCCAAGGCCAGCGGTGTTTCCGGCAACATCAACAGTGTGGGCTCCGACACCCTGGCGAACCTGATGACCCTCTGGGCCGAGGACTTCAAGAAGCAGTATCCGAACGTCAACGTGCAGATCCAGGCCGCCGGGTCCTCCACGGCGCCACCGGCGCTCACCGAGGGGACCTCCAATTTCGGCCCCATGAGCCGGGAAATGAAGGCCGAGGAAATCGCGGCCTTCGAGAGCAAGCATGGGTACAAACCTACAGCCGTGGGCGTGGCAATCGACGCGCTGGCGGTCTACGTGCACAAGGACAATCCGGTGGCCGGACTTACTATTGCGCAGGTTGATGCCGTCTTCTCGGCGACGCGCAAGTGCGGTTACAAGGAGGACGTGACGACCTGGGGACAAGCCGGTCTGACCGGGGACTGGGCCGCCAAGCCGGTGCAGTTGTACGGCCGCAATTCCGTGTCCGGCACCTATGGTTACTTCAAGGAATTCGCGTTGTGCAAGGGCGACTTCAAGAACAACGTGAATGAACAGCCGGGTTCGGCCTCGGTGGTGCAGGGCGTCACCAAGTCACTGACCGGTATTGGTTACTCGGGTATCGGCTACAAGACGTCCGGTGTCCGCGCCGTGCCGCTGGCGGGCGCAGATGGTAAATTCGAGGAGGCCACGCCGGAGAATGCCATTTCCGGTGCGTATCCGCTGTCCAGACTTTTGTATGTCTACGTGAACAAGTCGCCCAACAAGCCGCTGCCGCCGCTGGAGCTGGAGTTCATGAAAATGATCCTGTCCAAGGCGGGGCAGGAGGTCGTGGTACGGGACGGTTACATCCCCCTGCCGGCTGACCTGGCGTCGGAGCAGTTGCAGCAACTGCAATAATATTACTGAGTTTCACTCGCCGGCCGGCGCGGGATCCCGCAGGGATTCCCACCGGCCGGACGCATTTTAGTTCCATGAAAACCCGCAACGTTGCCTGACGTGAACCATTCCATTCAGCCGTTATTTCAAAGACATGGAATGGTCACGGTTCTGTCATATGGCCCCCCTAGACTGCGCGGATGGCCGTGATAGCAACAGACATTCTGCTCCCTGATTTCAGATCCCCTGCTGCTGCGCGGCATCGTCGCTGGCGCGGCATCAAGGACCGGATAGCCGGCTGGATCATGGCGGTCGGCGGCATCAGCGTCATCCTCGCCATCGTCTTGATCGCTTTCTACCTCGTTTATGTCGTGCTGCCTTTGTTTCGTCCTGCGCATGTCGCGCAGACCACTGAGTTCGTACTGCCTGGCGGAACTGATTCGGCCACGCTGCATTACGCACTTGAGGAGCAGCGGGAAATCGGCATGCGCGTGACTGCGGCCGGCGAGGTGATCTTTTTTGCCACGCAGGACGGCGCCATCGTGGAGCGCAAGCCGCTGACGGGCAGCGTGCCCGCGTCCATTACCGCCTTCTCTGCCGGCGATCCGGCCGGGGGCTTGCTGGTGGTGGGCATGTCCAATGGCAGCGCGGTACTGGCGCGCCACGCCTATGATGTTTCCTATCCCAATGACATCCGCTTGATAAAACCACGCCTGGACTTTCCGCTGGGCCGGGAACCGATACCGGTCGATAGCGCAAGTCAGCCCCTGCGCGTCATCAGCGCCGGATCCGACGACAAGCAAACCACGATTGCGGCCGCCACCGGCGAAAGCCGCGTCTGGCTGGTGTCGCTGACACGCAAGCGTAAATCCCTGGCCAGCAAGGAAGTGGAGACGGTGCGGACGCGCACCAAGCTGTCGCTGGAATATCCGGCCACGCACCTGGCAGTGGACGTGGACCAGCAGGAACTCTACGCCGCCGACACCCAGGGCACTCTGTATTACTACGACATCAGCAACAAATCGGATCCACGCCTGGTGGAGCGGGTCGCCGCCGTGGCCGATGGTGTCCGGATCACCACGCTGGCATTCCTGAGCGGCGGGATTTCAATCCTGGTCGGGGACAGCAGTGGACAGGTCGCGCAGTGGTTCCCGGTCCGGGACGATGAAAACAACTATTCACTGAAGAAAGTGCGTTCGTTCGATTCCCAGTCCAGCCCGATTACTGCCCTGGTGCCGGAATATTTTCGCAAGGGCTTTCTGGCGGCGGATGCCGGTGGCAGGTTGGGTGTTTATCACTCCACGGCCGAACGTACGCTCGCACTGGAACAGATCGCGGGCGGGGCGGTGTCGCAGATGGCGATCGCGCCCCGGGCCGATGCGGTGCTGGTGGAGCGGCCTGGGGGACGGCTCAGTGTCCTGGATGTGGAAAACGAACATCCGGAGGTTTCCTGGCGCTCGCTCTGGGGCAAGGTCTGGTATGAAAGCCGCCAGCAGCCGGAATACATCTGGCAGTCGTCTTCCGCGAGCAGTGACTTCGAGCCCAAGTTCAGCCTGACGCCGCTGGCTTTCGGTACTTTCAAGGCGGCGCTGTATGCGAGCCTGTTTGCAGTCCCGCTCGCCATCATGGGGGCGATCTACACGGCGTATTTCATGGAAGCGCGCATGCGCAACCTGGTCAAGCCCACCATTGAGATCATGGCCGCATTGCCGTCCGTGATCCTCGGGTTCCTGGCCGGCCTGTGGTTCGCGCCCTTCGTCGAGAACCACTTGCCCGGGATTTTCCTGATCCTGCTCAGCATCCCGCTCTCCATTCTGGCATTCGGAATCCTCTGGGAGGTGCTGCCGCAGCGTGTGCGCCAGCGCGTGCCGGAGGGGTCGGAGGCAATCCTGCTGATCCCGGTACTGGTGGCGGCATTCGCGCTCGCCATCGCCCTGAGCCAGCCGGTGGAGGTGATGTTTTTCAACGGCAACATGCCGCTGTGGCTGAGCCAGGAAATGGGCATCACCTATGACCAGCGCAATTCGCTGGTGGTGGGTTTTGCCATTGGCTTCGCCGTGATCCCGACCATTTTTTCCATCAGCGAAGATGCAATCTTTGGCGTTCCCAAGCATCTCACCACCGGTTCCCTGGCCTTGGGCGCCACGCTGTGGCAGACGATGGTTCGGGTGGTGCTGCTGACGGCTAGTCCGGGCATCTTTTCCGCCGTGATGATCGGGCTCGGCCGGGCCGTGGGCGAGACCATGATCGTGGTCATGGCCACGGGTAACACGGCAGTCATGGATATTAATATTTTTCAGGGCTTCCGCGCGTTGTCCGCGAACATTGCCGTGGAGATGCCGGAGTCCGAGGTCGGGAGCACCCACTACCGCATCCTGTTTCTTGCCGGGCTGGTGCTGTTCCTTGCCACGTTCATGTTCAACACGGTGGCCGAGGTGGTGCGTCAGCGGCTGCGCGCCAAGTACAGCAATCTATGAAGCAGCAGGGACTGAAAAAGTGGATTTCAGAGGGCGGGCCGTACATCTGGCTGAACGCCGGTGCCGTCAGCGTCTCCGTGATCATGGTGGTCGGCCTGCTGCTGCTGATCGCAGTGCGCGGGCTCGGGCACTTCTGGCCCGGACGCATCGCCAGCTTTGCGTACACCGGCGCGGACGGAACCGTGGAACAGGTGCTGGGCGAGTTTGCCGATCACGAGGTGGTGCCGCGGGCCAGGCTTGGGGAGGCGGACCCGCGCATCCCTGCCGATCAGGAACTGGTAAAGCGCCATTTGGTTAAAACCGGCAATCGCGATTTCCTCGGGATTGATTTTCGCTGGGTACTGGGCGCGGGCATGGGCGATATCACCTTCCCGCCGGAGGCCATTACCGTGGAGCGGCGGGAATGGGGCAATCTGTACGGCTATCTGGTGGCGGTAAAAAGGGGCGGCAAGTCAATCGCGGACGGCGCAGTGCCCTGGCAGGCCATGCGCCGGCAGGTCGAGGAAACCGGTGCGGTCTTCGACACCATCCGGCATATTGAGCGCGATCTTATCGGTGGCATCAATTACGGCATGGAACGGCTGCGCCTGGAAGCGCGTGCGTTGGAACTGGAGCACAACGATGACCCGGAACTCCGGGCGCGCATCCAGGCCGACCAGGCGGATCAGCAGGCGCAATATGATGGGCATACCGCGGAGCTGGCCGGCCTTTACGCTGAGCTCAACGCGGCCACGTTTGTCATACGTCTCGCGGACGGGACAGAACACGAATTGCCCGTGGCCAAGGTGGTGCGCGCCTACCGCCCGAATGAAATGACACTGCCCGGCAAGGCGGGTTTTTATGCGGCCAAGCTCTGGGAATTCGTCAGCGATGAGCCGCGCGAGGCAAACACCGAGGGCGGCATCTTTCCCGCCATCTTCGGCACCGTGTTGATGGTCATGATCATGGCCGTGCTGGTGACGCCCTTCGGCGTTATCGCCGCGGTGTATTTGCGTGAATATGCCAAGCAGGGGACCCTGACCCAGCTTATCCGCATCGCGGTCAACAATCTGGCCGGCGTGCCATCGGTGGTGTATGGCGTCTTTGGTCTTGGATTCTTTGTTTATTTTGCCGGTTCGAACATTGATGAACTTTTCTTCGCCGAGTCACTGCCGGCACCCACCTTCGGCACGCCGGGCCTGATGTGGGCCTCGCTGACACTGGCGTTGCTTACCGTGCCGGTGGTCATTGTCTCTACCGAGGAAGGGCTGACGCGTGTACCGCGCGCCATCCGCGAAGGCAGCCTCGCGCTGGGGGCCACCAAGGCCGAAACACTGTGGCGCACGGTGTTGCCGATGACCGCCTCCGCGATGATGACCGGGCTGATCCTGGCCGTGGCCCGTGCCGCCGGCGAGGTGGCGCCGCTGATGCTGGTGGGCGTGGTCAAGCTCGCGCCGTCGCTGGCGCTGGACGGCAATACCCCGTTTCTGCACCTGGACCGCAAGTTCATGCACCTGGGTTTCCATATTTACGACGTTGGCTTTCAGAGCCCCAATGTCGAAGCGGCCCGCCCGCTGGTCTACGCCAGCGCATTCCTGCTGGTGCTCATCATCGTGGCCCTGAACCTGACAGCCATTCGCATTCGTAATAGGCTAAGGGAGAAATACCGTGCAGCAGAACAGAATTAATCCCGTGCCCGACACCATGAATGAAGAGACCAGCAAGCCGCCCATGTCTGTTTTGGCATCTGCGGATCGGGAAGACGTACCGTCCCATGCCATCGACTTGTCCGCGTTATCCCAATCCTCGACGCGGCTCAGCCTTGATCGGGAATCACCCTGCATCAACGTGCGCGGCTTCAATCTGTTCTACTCGGAGAAGCAGGCACTGAAGGATATCAACCTGGTATTGCCGGAAAAACGCGTGACCGCGTTCATCGGGCCGAGCGGGTGTGGCAAGTCCACGTTGCTGCGCTGCTTCAATCGTATGAATGATCTGATCGACGGCGTGCGCATTGAAGGTAAGATCACGTTGCACGAGGAGAATATCTTCGACAAGGGCGTCAACGTGTCCGAATTGCGGCGCCGGATCGGCATGGTGTTCCAGAAGCCGAATCCGTTTCCGAAGTCCATCTACGAGAACGTGGCCTATGGGTTGCGCATCCAGGGCGTCAATGACCGGCGCACGCTGGATGCGGTCGTGGAGAAATCGTTGCAGAGCGCCGCGCTCTGGGACGAGGTAAAGGATCGATTGAACGACAACGCCCTTGGCCTGTCCGGCGGCCAGGCCCAGCGCCTGGTGATTGCGCGCGCCATCGCCATCGAGCCCGAAGTGGTGCTGCTGGACGAACCCTGTTCTGCGCTGGACCCCATCTCGACCCTGAAAATCGAGGAACTTATTTATGAATTGAAGGACAGATTCACCATCATCATCGTTACCCACAACATGCAGCAGGCGGCGCGCGTGTCCGACTACACGGCCTATATGTACCTGGGCGAGATGATTGAATTCACCGACACAAGCACATTATTCACCAATCCCTCGCAGAAGATGACCGAGGATTACATCACCGGGCGTTACGGTTGAACGGAGCAGGCGCATGGCAAACGGCACCATCCCGCAACATATCTCCCGCCAGTACGACAATGACCTGGAGCACGTCCGCACGCGCGTGCTGGGCATGGGCGGCCTGGTGGAGCAACAACTCATCGACGCGCTGCGCGCCCTCACGGATTCCAACCCGGAACTGGGCGAGGAGGTGCTTAAAAACGAGTTCAAGGTGAATTCGCTGGAAGTGGCCATAGACGAAGAGTGCACGAATATCCTGGCGCGGCGCCAACCGGCCGCCGGGGACCTGCGCCTGGTCATGGCCGTGGCCAAAACCATCACTGACCTGGAGCGGGTCGGGGATGAATCCGAAAAGATCGCGAAGATGGCCATTGACCTGAGCGAAAAGCAGGGCCCGCGCGAGTATTACATCGGCATCAGTTCCATGGGCAATTTCGTCCGCAGAATGGTGCATGACGCTCTGGATGCCTTCGCGCGCATGGACTCCCAGGCGGCGCTGGCCGTGGCGCGCAAGGAGCCGACCTCCGACGATCAGTACGATGCCATCATGCGACAGCTCATTACCTACATGATGGAGGATCCGCGCAACATCGGCGGCGCCATGGACGCGATCTGGGTGGCCCGCGCCATGGAGCGTATCGGTGACCATGCACGTAATATCTGCGAAAGCGTCATCTATTTTGTCGAGGGCAAGGATGTGCGTCACATCAGCTTTGAGGAGATAGAGGACAAGTTGCGCACCCCGCGCTAACCCTTTCTGCGATACTGGTGGCGTGCGCATACTGGTGGCGTGCGCCTGGCCCGGCGCAAACCAGGGTAACCAGGGTGAATATGGACGCGGTCAATCTCAAGAATCCGGAACTGTATTTCAATCGGGAACTCAGCCAACTGGAGTTCAACCGGCGCGTCATCGACCAGGCCATGGACGAGGACGTGCCGCTGCTGGAGCGGTTGCGGTTTCTGTGCATCGCCAGCACCAACCTGGATGAGTACTTCGAGATCCGGGTGGCCGGGATCCGGCAACAGGTGAAATACGGGTCCACGCAATCCGGACCGGACAACATTGCCCCGCAATTCCTGCTGGATCGCATCAGCGATGTGGCACACAAGCTGGTGGCGGAGCAATACCGGGTCCTGAACGAGGTGGTGCAACCGGCATTGGCCCGGGAGCACATCCGGGTGCAGCGTCGATCCGAATGGAACCCGAACACGGCGCGCTGGGTGCGCAGTTACTTCAATCAGAATGTACTGCCGGTGCTGAGTCCGATCGGTCTCGACCCGGCACATCCGTTCCCGCGCGTACTGAACAAGAACCTGTATTTCATCATCTCGCTGGAGGGCAAGGATGCCTTCGGGCGCGAGACCCGGCTCGCCATTGTGCAGGCCCCGCGCTCACTGCCGCGCGTCGTGCATGTGCCGGCCGCGCAAAGCGGCGGGCCGCACGAATTTGTGTTGCTGTCTGCCATCATTCATGCGCACGTGGGCGATCTGTTCCCGGGCATGAAGGCCACCGGTTGTTATCAGTTCAAGGTGACACGCGACAGCGATCTGCTGGTCGACGACGAGGAAGTGGATGACCTGCTGCGGGCACTGGAAGGCGAACTGCCATCACGCCGTTTCAGCGACGCGGTGCGTCTGGAAGTGGCTGACAACTGTCCCGGCGAACTGAGCCAGTTCCTGCTGCACAAATTCGGGCTCGAGGCGCGTGATTTATACCAGGTGCCCGGCCCCGTGAACCTGAACCGGTTGCTGGCCATCTACGAACTGGTGAAGCGGCCGGAGCTGTTCTTCTCGCCGTTCAGCCCGGATGTGCCCCCGCGTCTGCAGAAAGACGCCAATATTTTTGATGTACTGCGCAACGGCGACATCCTGCTGCATCATCCCTTCCAGTCGTTTGCGCCGGTGATTGATTTTCTGCGCGCAGCGGCCGCCGATCCGGACGTGTTGTCCATAAAACAAACGTTGTATCGCACCGGCAATGATTCGGCGGTGGTCGATGCGTTGATCGAGGCGGCCCGGGGCAGTAAGGAAGTCACTGTGGTCGTGGAACTGCGCGCCCGGTTCGACGAGGAAGCCAACATTGAACTCGCCAATGAATTGCAGGAGGCCGGGGCCAATGTCGTCTACGGGGTCGTGGGTTATAAAACCCATGCCAAGATGATCCTGGTAGTGCGGCGGGAAGGCCGCAGCCTGCGCCGCTACGCGCACCTGGGCACCGGCAATTACCATGCTCGCACCAGCCGCCAGTACACGGACTACAGCCTGCTTACCTGCGACAAGGCCATGGTGGAGGACGTCAACCGCATGTTCCACCAGCTCACCGGACTCGGGCGCGCCGGCAAGCTGAAGAAGCTGTTGCAGTCGCCATTTACCCTTTACAAGGGCATCATCAGCAGCATTGAGACCGAGATACAGAATGCGCTTGGCGGCAGGGAGGCGCGCATCATCGCCAAGATGAATGCACTGGTGGATGCGGACATTATTCAGGCCTTGTACCGCGCCTCACAGGCGGGTGTGAAGATTGACCTGATCATTCGCGGCGTGTGCTGCCTGCGCCCCGGCGTGAAGGGGGTATCCGACAACATCCAGGTGCGCAGCATCGTCGGGCGTTTTCTGGAGCACAGCCGCGTGTTCTACTTTCTTAATGGTGGCGACGAATTGCTGTTCTGCTCCAGCGCCGACTGGATGCCGCGCAATCTGCATCACCGTGTCGAGGCCTGTTTCCCGATTGACGAAAAACGGCCGCGCGAGCAGATCATCGAATTCGGGCTGCTCAACTACCTGGCCGACAATACCCAGGCCTGGATCCTGCAAAGCGATGGTGGCTACCGGCGGCTTCGACCCGGCAGCCACAAGCCGCGCTCCGCCCAGCGCACCCTGCTGGACCACCATTGCCATTATTCCCAGTGATCGTACGGCGTGAACGCGGCGCTGGCCCGCTACTCCAGTGCCAGTTCCAAATCCGCGGCGCGCAAAAACTCCTGTTCGCCCTCCAGGTCTGCCAGCGTCAGCGGATGCTCGGACAGGAAGCGGGACGGAAAGCGCAGGGTGATGCGGTTCTTCTCCGCGCTGGCACTGACAGACGGCGGCGCGGCGCTCGAGCGACTGCGGTTCAACACCACGGCCAGGCGCAACAGGACACACAGTCGCTGCAGGCGTTCGCGCTCGTCATCGGGCATGCCGGCGAGTTCCTGTGTATCGAACTTGCGCCGGTGCAGGCGCACCAGCACCGCCAGGTGGCGCTGTTCCTGGCGTGAAAACCCCGCCATGTCCGAATGCGTCAGCAGGTAGCCGCCGTGATGATGATGCTGGGCATGGGCCACCGCGAGTCCGATCTCGTGTATCTGCGCCGCCCACTCCAGCAATTTCGTGTCCGCGCGCGCATCCAGCAGCCATGACCCCTGCACCTGTTTGAACAGCCTGCCGGCGGCGGTTGCCACCCGTTTGGCCTGCTCACCATCCACGCCATAACGCAAAGCAAGTTCGGCAATACTCTGGTCACGGGTGTCCTTGTCCTGTGTGCGGCCGATGAGTTCATACAGCAAGCCCTCGCGCAGTGCGCCGTCCGAGATCAGCATCTGATCGATTCGCAACGCCTCAAATACCGCACTCAGGATGGCGACGCCGCCGATGAAAACCGGCATGCGCCGATCCGACACGCCTTCCAGCACCAGTTTTTTCTGGTCCCCCGTTTCCACCAGGAATTCGCGCAACCGCTGCAACCCTTCGGCGCTGATGCCCTCCTCGCCCCAGCCTTTGGCGCGAATGGCATCGTGGATCGCCTGGATGGTTCCGGACGCGCCAATGACCGCGTCCCAGCCGGCTTTCTGGTACGTGGTCTCGATGCTTTCCAGTTCCTGGAGCGCAAACAACATGGCGCGACGCATGCGTTTGGCGGTGATTTCCCCGCCGCTGAAATATTGTTCGCTCATGTTCACGCAGCCCATATACAGACTTTCCATCAGCCGTGGCACAAAGCCGCGTCCGATGATCACCTCCGTACTGCCGCCGCCGATGTCGACCACCAGGCGCCGCTCGCCGGCACCGTACACCGAATGTGAAACCCCCAGATAAATGAGGCGTGCCTCTTCGCGTCCGGCAATGATCTCGATCGGGTGTCCAAGCGCCTTGCGCGCACGGACGAGAAAGGCGGCGCCATTGCGCGCCTGGCGCAACGTGTTGGTTCCCACCGCGCGGACATGAGAGCGCGGCACCTCGCCAATGCGTTGACCGAATCGTTCCAGGCACTGGATGGCACGTTCCATGGAGTCCTGCGTCAGATCGCGTTTTTCATCCAGGCCCGAAGCCAGTCGCACCATGTCCTTGATGCGGTCAATGATCTGCAAGTGGCCATCAGTGTAGGTGGCCACGACCATGTGAAAGCTGTTCGAGCCCAGATCCACCGCGGCGAAGGAATCAGTACCGGGCTGACTCATCGGGACCGGCGCCGCGGGTTTGCGGCGTTATAATGTTTTGAATATGGTGCCATGGATGAAATGACGATGAAAAAAAGCCTGCTCCTGCTGATGCGCCACGCAAAATCGGACTGGCCGGAAAATCTGCGGCGCGATTTCGACCGGCCATTGGCGGCGCGCGGGGAAAAGGACGCGCTGCGCATGGGCAAGTGGCTGCAAAAAAACGGTCTGGTCCCCGACCTGGTGGTCAGTTCGCCGGCGCAACGGGCGCGGGCCACCGCCGAGCTGGTGGTGGGAAGGCTGCACATCCGGCGCAAACGCATCATTTTCGATGATCGCATCTACGAGGCCGGGCTGCGCCAGTTGCTGGATGTAATCGCCGCCCATGCCGCCGGCAGCGATACGTTGCTGCTGGTCGGCCATAATCCGGGCCTGGAGGAACTGATCGCGCATCTGGCCTCGGAACCACCGCCGCGCGACGAGCGCGGGAAACTCATGACCACGGCGGCCGTGGCGGTGCTGGAATTCAACGGCAAGATCGGGACGAGACCCGGCAGCGGCCGCGTGCTGCAATTGGTGCGGCCGCGGGAAATCAGGCGCGCCGGGCCGGAAGACGCCGTCTGAAATAAACACCGGGTGCCGGATCGCATCGCGCTCATTGATTTTCGGCGACGATGTACGCGATCCATCCGGCATCAGCCTCGCCCATCGTGGCGGGAGTGAAATTGCCATCCCCGTCGCCATTTTTGTCCGTGCCCTCCCAATAGACGGTCGCCTTGAAACCGCATTCTTCCAGCAATTCGGTCAGTTCCGGCAGCGTCCACAGGCGCCAATGATAAGTGAAGGCTTTCTCCTGCCGCGATCCGTCCCGGAACTTGAAGTGAATATGACAGGTAATGTCGCTGTTGATCGGGTTGAATCTGGTCTGGTCCCAGATATAGGTGAAACCAGAATGGACAGTGCTTTCCTCAAGTTCCTGGCATGCTTCGTAACCGCCAAAGGCATCCAGGAAGAATATTCCATCGGCAGCCAGTCCAGCGCGCACCTTGCGGAAGTAACGCTTCATCGTGCCGCGGTCGCGGAACACCCAGTAACTGAAATTCATGGCCAGCACGACGTCCGCCGGCTCGATGCGCACGCGCAGGACATCGACATTCAAAAGGCGCAGGCGTTGCCGCTGGCGCGGGGTCAATTTTGGGATTTTGTGGGTGCGCGACCAGTCGAGCACGGCCGGATCCAGGTCCACTCCCCAGGCCTGATTGCCGCTACGCCTTCGCACCCATTCACAGGAGGTGTTCGCCGTGCCGCAAAAGTCCTCCCGCAATCGCTCAGCACGGCGGCCGCGTAATGCGCTGAAGGTCTCGTCAATGAAATCGATTTCTGCGCCAACGTGTTGCACTGCGCGTTCATACAAAACATGCGGGTCACTGCGCTCAGCCTGGCTGGGCCGGCGGCGATATACGCGGGTTTTGGCGGTCATGGGCAAATGGTCCCGGCGTGCCGGGATCTTCTCCTCCGTGAGGATGCGGGGAATGGCGCCGATCAAAGTCAGTCGGCCTAGGGTGTCAATTTTAGCATCGGACCGCGTGCGCCCCGTAACTCATCATGTTCATTGGCAAGAAATTCAAGGTGTTGGGGGGATTTTCGCGGTAGAATGGCAGCTTAAATCGCAGAGTTAATATGCCCGGCAAACCCCAGTTTCTGCTCGTATTGAGCACATGTCCTGGTTCGATCACAGCCAAAAAGATCGCCAGTACCCTTGTGTCGGATCACCTTGCGGCCTGTGTGCAGATTGTTTCCGGCGTACAGTCGTTTTTCCACTGGGTCGGCAAGGTGGATAACAAGGAAGAATATCTGCTTATCATCAAGACCACCGCAGATCGATACCAGGCCCTGGAAGAGCGCATCATGGCGCTGCATCCCTATGAACTTCCGGAGATCGTGACGGTCCCCATCAGTGGCGGTCTCGCCGGCTACCTGTCGTGGATCAAGACTTGCACGGAGCTTCCTCCAACCTGATTCGTTTCCTGTTTGCGCTGGTTCTTGCGCTGATTTTCGCTCCAGCACAAGCGATCTCGGTAAGTGAGCGCTTGCAGGAGTTTGTCGGCGCCGGCACCGGTAACGACGGGATATTGCCCCCGGATCAGGCGTTCCCGCTGTCCGCCGAGGCGGAGGCCGCCGGGGTAAAACTCACTTGGGATATCCAGGACGGTTATTACCTTTATCGCGACAAGTTCACTTTCACGGTGGTGGAAGGGAACGCGGCCATTGATTCAGCCACCCTTTCTCTACCTCAGGGCGAGGTCAAGGAGGACGAGGCCTTTGGGCGGGTTGAGGTCTATTTTGGGGCATTGACGGTTCAAGTCCCGCTGATCCGGCATGTGGGCGGTGAAATTCCTGTTCGCCTGCGTGTCGGCTTCCAGGGTTGCAAGGACAAGTCGGTTTGTTACCCGCCCCAGATCCAGGAAGTGGCGATCCGGCTGCCGCCAGGGAGTTCCGTGTCGCAGCCTCCCGCCGGCGGGATTGCCGAGGCCGCAAAATCTTCATCATTCGGCTCCCTGGTTGGCCTGAAAGGGGCTGGATTTCTGGCCAACCTCATCGCATTTTTTGGTTTCGGCATCCTGCTGTCCCTGACGCCGTGCATCTTCCCCATGGTCCCGATTCTGTCCGGGATCATCATCGGGCACGGCGAGCCCGTGTCGCGCGGGCGTGGGTTCACCCTGTCACTGGCCTACGTGGCTGCCATGGCGGCCACCTATGCAATCCTGGGAATGTTCGCCGGAATGACCCGTTTCAATCTGCAGGCGGCCGCGCAGGCCCCATGGGTTATCGTGCTGTTCAGTGGCGTATTTTTGCTGCTCGCACTGTCCATGTTCGGCCTGTTCCGCCTGCAAGTTCCGACCCGTGTTCAAAGTTGGCTCAGCCACCTCACCCATCATCAGCGCCGCGGCTCCCTGCGCGGTGTTGCAGTCATGGGCGCACTGTCGGCGCTGATTGTCGGGCCCTGCGTGGCGCCGCCGTTGGCTGCCGCGCTTGTGTACATCACCCAGACCGGCGACGCAGCGTTTGGCGGCGCGGCCCTGTTCGCGCTTGGCATCGGCATGGGCATCCCCCTGCTCGTACTGGGTGCATCGGCGGGCTACCTGTTGCCGCGCGCCGGGTACTGGATGGAGTCGGTGCGGCGCGCCTGCGGTTTTGTGATGCTGGGGGTGGTTGTCTGGTTTCTGAGTCGAATTATTCCCGGCCCACTCACCCTCCTGCTATGGGGCGTGCTGTTCCTTTTGGCTGCTATGTTCATGGGCGCCCTGGATCCGCTCGAAGGCAATCTGTCCTGGCGCAGAACGGGCAAGGGTCTGGGACTCGCATTTCTCGTTTACGGTGCCACGCTGTTGGTCGGGGCTGCCAGCGGTGGCGATGATCCGCTGCGTCCGCTGGCGCCGCTGACAGGTGCCAGGGGCGCGGATCACGCCGCGCCATTGCCCTTCAAACGCATCAGTACGTTGGCCGGCCTGCAAGTGGAACTGGACCGCGCGCGCAATCAGGGCCGCGCGGTAATGCTGGATTTTTATGCGGACTGGTGCATTACCTGTAAGGAGCTCGAACGGGAAACTTTCCCTGATCCACGGGTGCATGCGCGGTTGCAGGACGTGGTGCTGCTGCAGGTTGATGTTACCGGGTATACGGGCGCCGACCAGCAGTTGCTGGATGAATTCAGCCTGTATGGTCCGCCGGCGATCCTGTTTTTTGATGCCGAGGCGGGTGAATTGCAGCAACAGCGGGTGGGCGAGTTTCTGGACGCCGATCAATTTGTCGCGCATCTGGAACGGGTCATCCGTTCATGACCCGGATCAGCGCCGCAACCCTCGCCGGAGGCTTGTGCCTGGTCGCCGCCGCCGCAGGGTTTATTTTCGCCCGCTGGCAGCATGACCGCAGCGCGGCAGACCAGCCCACGGCAACGACAATGACGGCCGCCATCCGCGCCACGGCCGTTGTCGGTGCAGAGCGGCCGGATTTTACCCTGCCGGACCTGGAGGGGGTGATGCACAATGTGGGGGAGTGGGATGGCAAGGTACTGGCAATCAACTTCTGGGCCACCTGGTGCCCGCCCTGCCGCAAGGAAATCCCCGAATTCGTGGCGCTGCAGAGTAAATATGCCGACCGTGGGTTGCAATTCGTCGGAGTGGCGCTGGAACAGCCGGATCCGGTGCGTCGTTTCGCGGCGGAACATCAGGTGAACTACCCGGTATTGGTCGGCGAAATGGAGGTCATCCAGGTAGCGGAGTCCTACGGTAATCTGGCCGGGGTGCTCCCCTATACGGTGCTGGTGGGTCGCGACGGCAAGATCGCATTTGTGCATGCGGGACCGTTATCCACGCAACAGGCGGAGGAGGCCCTGTCTCCCCTCCTGTAGCCCGGCTTCCGTAATTGGAAGAACTTCTGGTAGTATCTTCAAAACGGTGGAAAATTCCCGCCAAATTCCTTTATCTCCAGAACTCCCATGGCAAAAATCCTGGTCCTGAATGGACCCAACCTGAATTTGCTCGGTACACGTGAGCCCGAGGTGTATGGCTCGGCGACGCTGGCGGATGTGGAAGCCGCACTGGCCCGGCTGGGGGGCGAGTTGGGCCATTCCATTGCCTGTTTCCAGACCAATGCCGAACACGCCATGGTGGATTGGGTACAGCAGGCCAAGAACGAAGGGGTGGAATTCGTCGTTATCAACCCCGGCTCCCTGACCCACACCAGTATTGCACTGCGGGACGCGCTGCTGGGCGTGGGCATCCCCTTCATCGAAGTTCACATCTCCAATGTCTTCGCGCGCGAGCCATTTCGACACCATTCCTTCCTGACCGACATCGCAGTGGGGATCATCAGCGGCCTGGGTGTACAGGGGTATGAATTGGCGCTGCGGGCGGCGGACCGTCACCTGGGCAAGCGACACAAATAGGCCATGGACATTCGCAAGGTCAAAAAACTCATCGAACTGCTGGAGGAATCCGGTATCAGTGAGATCGAGATCCACGAGGGCGAGGAATCCGTGCGCGTGAGTCGGGCCAGCGCGGCGCCTGTCGCCGGTGTGAGCTTAATGGCGCAAGCACAGGGCACCGTCTCAACCACCGCCGCAGAGACAGGTGCGGAACAGGAATCCCCGGTCGAAGCGGATGGCCACGTGGTGCGTGCGCCGATGGTGGGGCTTTTCTACGAGGCGGCGGCGCCCGGCAAGCCTGCATTCGTGACGCTGGGACAGACAGTGCGCAAGGGCGACGTGCTGTGTGTCATTGAGGCCATGAAGATCATGAATCAGATCGAAGCCGACGTCGGAGGCGTCATCGCAAAGATCCAGGTGGAGAACGGTGATCCCGTGGAGTACGGCCAGCCGCTGTTTGTGATCCGCGAGGCCTGACAGGTTGATGCAAAACTATTGTGCTTGCCGTTACGGCGTTGCTCGCCCCCTCATGCTTTGTCTCTTCCTGGCCTCACGTACTGCCGTGTACGTTCCGTACTGTCGGGACTCGCGCTGTGTATGACTTCCAAGGACGACCGCCAGGGACGGCGGAAGTGCGGAAAACGCATGGAGCAGTTTTCCGCTGGAGGAAATGCAATGGATTGCCGGGAACAATCCGTGCCCGGCTGCGCTCATGACGTTCTGCATCAACCTGCCAGGGCCGGTGCTTTTGTTTATTGCGTCATGAGGCAGGCGCAATGCTAGAGAAGGTGGTTATCGCCAATCGCGGCGAAATTGCGCTGCGCATTCTGCGCGGCTGCCGCGAGTTGGGAATTCGCACGGTGGCGGTATTTTCCGAGCAGGATCGGGAGCAGAAGCATGTGCTGCTCGCCGATGAGGCCGTGTGCATCGGTCCGGCACTGGCGACGCTGAGTTATCTGAATATTCCGGCGGTGATCAGCGCGGCCGAGGTCACTGATGCCGTCGCCATTCATCCCGGCTACGGTTTTCTGTCCGAAAACGCGGACTTTGCCGAACGCGTGGAACAAAGCGGTTTCATCTTTATCGGCCCGAAGTCGGAAACCATCCGGCTCATGGGCAGCAAGATCGGCGCGCGCAAGGTCATGCACGATGCCGGTATCGCCTGCGTTCCCGGCTCCGATGGGCCGTTGCCGGAGGACGCGGAGGAAATGGCGCGTGTCGCGCGTCACATAGGCTACCCGGTAATCATCAAGGCCTCCGGCGGTGGCGGCGGCCGCGGCATGCGCGTCGTGCACAGTGAGGCATCGCTGCGCAATGCGGTGCAATTGACGCGCGCCGAGGCGCAGGCCGCTTTCGGCGACGATACGGTGTATCTGGAAAAATTCCTGGAACACCCCCGCCATGTGGAGTTCCAGATGCTTGCGGATGAGCATGGCAATGTGATTCACCTGGGCGAGCGGGACTGTTCCATGCAGCGCCGGCACCAGAAGGTGCTGGAGGAGGCCCCGGCGCCCGGTATCGACCCCGAGTTGAAGCGCCGGATCGGCGTGCGCTGCGTGGAGGCCTGCGCGGCCATCGGCTATCGCAGCGCCGGCACCATGGAATTCCTGTATCAGGACGGGCAGTTCTATTTCATTGAAATGAATACGCGCATCCAGGTGGAACACCCGGTGACCGAAATGGTGACCGGCGTGGACATCGTCAAGGAACAATTGCACATAGCCAACGGCGACCCGCTCTCCTATCGCCAGGAGGACATACAGTGGCGCGGTCACGCCATTGAATGCCGCATCAATGCCGAGGATTCGGAGACGTTCATGCCCTGCCCCGGCCTGATTGAGCACATCCATCATCCCGGTGGCCCGGGGATACGCATCGACACGCACATATATGACGGCTACCGCGTGCCGCCCCATTATGACTCGATGATCGGCAAGCTCATCGCCCACAGCGAGACCCGCGAGCTTGCCATAGCGCGCATGCGCACGGCGCTGGCCGAGATCGTTATCGACGGCATCAAGACCAATATTCCGCTGCACCAGAAGATCCTGCACGACGCGGCGTTTGCCGCGGGCGGGACTGACATTCATTATCTGCAGAACAAACTGGTTCCGCGCTGACGGACCGGCACGCAACCACTGTGCGGCTTCCCGTTGGGGAGTGAACAAATTGCCCTGGCTGCGAATTTCCATGGACTGCGCGCGCGCCGACGTGGAACCCCTGCTGCAGTTCCTGGATCGGCTCGGCGCCGATTCCGTCAGCATCGTCGCGCGCGGGGACGGTGCGCTGTACAGCGATGACCCGGCCGCCCCGGAGTACTGGCGCCAGAGCCGGCTGCAGGCGCTGTTTCCCATCGATGCAGAGCCGGACATTCTGATCGCCTGCCTGCGCAATCGGCTGGGTACAGCGCGCGCGGAATCTTTATGTATTGATGAGCTCGATGATCAGGATTGGTCATTGAGCGGGCGCATCGGACTGGAACCGCTACTGTTCGGCGAGCAATTAAGTATCTGTCCCAGTTGGGTGGCTGCGCCACCGGATCGGCGAGTACTGACGCTGGATCCGGGTCTCGGGTTTGGCACAGGTTCCCACCCCACCACGGCACTTTGCCTGGATTGGCTGTCGGCGCGCGACCTGCGTGGAAGCGTGCTGGTCGATTACGGCTGTGGTTCGGGCATCCTGGGACTCAGCGCCGTGCTGCTTGGCGCCGCGGAAGCATGGCTCGTGGACATTGATGCCCAGGCGCTGGAGGCGTGCCGCGTCAACGCGGAGCGCAATCTTCTGCTGGATCGCGTGCGTTTCCTGTCACCCGGCGCGGCGCCGGATCGGCCGGCGGATCTTCTGGTTGCCAACATCCTGCTGAATCCCCTGTTGGATCTGGCTCCGCATTTTTCGCGCCTGGTCCGCCCCGGGGCGTCGCTGGCGTTGTCCGGATTGCTGGCAACCCAGGCCGGCGACTGTTTGGCCGCCTATGACCCCTGGTTTAGCATGGGCAGTATGACTTTTCGCAATGAGTGGGCTCTGGTGCAGGGCCGGCGCCGCAGCGCGGCATCTGCCGACTGAGCCTTCCCCGGGACTTCATGTTTACCGATTGCCCGACCTGCCAGCGTCAATTCCGACTGACGGCGCGCCACCTGTCCGCGGCCGCGGGCCTGGTGCGCTGCGGGTATTGTGGCGCCCGCTTCAACGCCCTGATGCGGCTGCATGACGCGCCGCTGGATCGTCCCGCGGCGGCGGTCATGGTCCCGGAGCCGGAATTGGAGGAGCCGGAATTTGATATCGCCAGCGCGGAGCCGCCGCCGTCCGTGGTCACGCCGGAACGGTCCGCCCCGGCCTGGAGACCCCCGGTAAGTATCGAGGAAGAGGGCGCCACGGCAGGTCCGGGCTGGCGCTGGGGCTGGTCCATCACGGTGCTGGTACTGTTACTGATTGGCGCAGGGCAGATTGCGTGGTTTCAACGCGATGTCCTGCGTGCCAGGTACCCGGCATTGTCGCCATATATAGAACGGCTGTGTCTGCAATTGGGTTGTGTCGCTCTGCGTGGGCGCGACCTGCCTGCCATTTCCGTGGTGAATCGGGATGTGCGTGTGCATCCCCGCTACCAGGATGCACTGCTGGTCAATGCCACCATCAGCAATGGCGCCCGATTTGCACAACCATTTCCACGCATTCAACTGGCCCTCTCGGACAGCAATGGCCGGATCCTGGCAGCGCGCGCGTTTGCGCCCGCGGAATACCTGGATGCCAGCATCGATCAGCAACTCGGTATGGCGCCCGGCGCGCCGGTGCAGGTAGTGCTGGAGATTGTCGGTGTTGGCCCGCAGGCAGTGAGTTTCGAGATCGGGTTCATGTAGGGAACTCTGACAGGTCCAGGATGGACTTATCAATGCATTCGCAGGTCCTTCCACCAGTGTAACGCGCAACTGCTTGATTCCCGTGACATGCAAGTTTGAGGTATGCGGCGCAACTTATTGCAAAGAATTTTCTGCGTCGGCGACTTTCAACGCGGCCTGCTTGTCGTTATGATTGCCAATCGCAAAAGCCGCTGTGTGGATCGAAACGTGCTGGAGAATTTCGATGCGCGCAGTCGATAAACAGATCGCCCGATCTGCGCTTTGCCCGACACGTTCTTGCGCCGGTATCGCCGGCTCGTGCGGGGCGTTTGTTTCACATAAAAAAAGCGGTTTAAGAAGGGAATGAAAATAGGACCGTATTTGTTGCGCAATAATCTCGTGCTGGCACCCATGGCCGGAATCACGGATCGTCCTTTTCGCCTGTTGTGCCGCGAACTGGGCGCGGGCATGGCCGTTTCCGAAATGGTGAGCAGCGCACCGCAACTGCAGGACAGCCGCAAGACGCGGTTACGACGCGATCATGCCGGCGAACCGGGACCGCGGGTGGTTCAGATCGTAGGCGCAGACCCGCGGCAGATGGCGGCGGCGGCACGCTTCAACACGGACTGCGGCGCGGAGATAATCGACATCAACATGGGCTGCCCGGCCCGCAAGGTATGCAATGTCGCCGCCGGTTCCGCGCTGTTGCGGGATGAGTTCCTGGTGGCCCGGATCCTGGAAAGTGTCGTGAGCGCAGTGTCCGTGCCGGTGACCCTGAAGATTCGCACTGGCTGGGACAGCACGCGCCGGAATGCAGTGCAGGTGGCGCGCATGGCGGAACACTTCGGCGTGCAGGCGCTCGCGGTGCATGGACGCACACGGGCCTGTGGTTTCCAGGGGCGCGCGGAACATGACACCGTGCGCGCCGTCAAGGCGGCGGTGTCCATCCCGGTGCTGGCCAATGGCGACATCAGCAGTGCCGCTGAGGCACGCGAGGTCCTGGCGCAGACCGGGGCCGATGGACTCATGATCGGGCGCGCGGCCCAGGGTCGCCCGTGGATATTTCGCGAGATCCGGCATTTCCTCGAACACGGCACAATGCTGCCCGCGCCGAATCCGCTTGCCATATGGGCGATTCTGTCGCGGCACCTGGAGCGGCTGTACGAGTTTTATGGCGAGCATCAGGGCGTGCGCGTGGCGCGGAAACATGTGGGCTGGTACTTGCGTGCGCTGGGGGGCGCAGAGGAACTTCGGGCGCAGGTCAACCGGGCGGAACGCGGCACCGATCAGACGGCCGCCCTGTCGGCGTGGTTTGGACAACAGGCACTGGCAGCGGCGGCATGAATGCGGTGCGCAAGTTCACCGCCGGAGGCCGCGCCGTGGCGTCACTGCGCGACAACGTGCATGAGGCCATGGAGCGTTATTTCCGCGACATGGACGGCCATGATCCGGCCGGGCTTTATGATTTGTTCATGTCCGAGGTGGAAAAGCCGCTGTTCGAGGTGGTCATGAAAAATACCGGGGGTAACATCAGCCGCGCCGCGCAACTTCTGGGTTTGAACCGCGCCACGCTGCGCAGCCGGTTGGACAAGTACGGTATTGATGCCTGACGGGTTGGTGTATAAGCGCAGTGCAGCAGGATTTGTAACAGCGACAGAGTTGAAAACTGTCCCCGACTGATCTTTAAGGCCGGCAGCGGCGCAACTTGGGCAACAGGTTCATGGCCGTTCGCAGAGCACTCATCAGCGTTTCCGACAAGACCGGCATTGTGGCACTGGCACGCGGCCTGGCCGGCCTCGGCATTCATATATTGTCCACTGGCGGCACGGCCCGGCTGTTGCTGGGCAGCGGTATTCAGGTCGAGGAGGTCTCCGACTACACCGGTTTTCCGGAGATCATGGACGGCCGCGTGAAGACGCTGCACCCGAAGGTGCATGGCGCGTTACTGGGTCGCGACGGCGTGGATGACGCGGTCATGCTTGCCCACGGCATCGACGCCATCGGCCTGCTGGTGGTGAACCTCTATCCCTTCGCCGCCACGGTCAGCCGCCCCGAATGCACGCTGGACGAAGCCATTGAAAACATCGACATCGGCGGACCGGCCATGCTGCGCGCCGCGGCCAAGAATCATGCCCGCGTCGGCGTGGTGGTGGATGCGGCTGATTATGATGAGGTATTGCGCGAACTCGCCGGCAATGACTGCGAGTTGGGTGATGCCTTGCGTTTTCGCCTGGCCCAGAAGGTCTTCGCGCACACCGCAGAATACGATGCCGCCGTTTCCAATTATCTCGGCTCCATGGATGCGGCAGGGGAACCGCTGGATTTTCCGCGCACGTTTACCTTCCAGTTCCGCAAGCTGCAGGATTTACGCTACGGAGAGAATCCGCACCAGGCAGCGGCCCTTTATGGCGAGCCGCAACCGCCGGTGGGGACGCTGGCCGGTGCGCGCCAGTTGCAGGGCAAGGAACTGTCCTACAACAACCTCGCGGATGCCGATACGGCACTGGAGTGCGTGCTGGCGTTTGCTGATCCCGCGTGTGTCATAGTCAAGCATGCCAACCCTTGCGGCGTGGCGGAGGCCGGCACACTCCTCAGTGCATACGAGCATGCCTATGCCACCGATCCCACATCCGCCTTTGGCGGCATCATCGCCTTTAACCGGCCACTGGATGAAGCCACAGCGGCGGTCATAGTTGAGCGGCAATTCGTTGAGGTGATCCTGGCGCCGGAGGTCTCCGATGCGGCACTGCGCACCACGGCGCTGAAACCAGGGGTCAGGGTTCTGGTTACCGGGAATCGACCGCAGGTCCTGCGGCAACTGGAGATGAAACGGATAAGTGGCGGGTTGTTGATCCAGGACAGCGATTCAGGGGTTGTAACTGTGCAGGATATGAAAACCGTCACCCGTCGCGCACCGACCCGGGAGGAATTGACAGACCTGCAATTTGCCTGGCGCGTTGCCAAGTATGTCAAGTCCAACGCCATTGTGTATGCGCACGGAAGCCGCACTCTGGGCATCGGCGCCGGGCAGATGAGCCGCGTCTACAGTGCCCGCATCGCGGCCATAAAGGCCGCGGATGAACGGCTTGATATCGGTGCTGCGGTCATGGCGTCGGATGCATTTTTTCCGTTCCGGGACGGCATTGATTCCGCGGCCGCCGCCGGGATTCGCGCCGTTGTGCAGCCGGGCGGTTCAATACGCGATGCGGAGGTGATCGCCGCCGCGGATGAGCATGATATCGCCATGGTGTTTACCGGCATGCGGCACTTTCGCCACTGACGCGCGGACAACGTGTGACGCAGCGGATACTCGTTGTCGGCGGTGGTGGACGTGAACATGCACTGGCCTGGAAGGCGGCGCAGGATGACGACGTGGCGCAGGTGTTTGTGGCGCCGGGTAACGCGGGCACGGCGCGGGAAAATAAACTGACCAATGTTCCGATTCGCGCCGAAGAGACCGCGGCGCTGGTGGAGTTTGCCGTGCAACAGGACGTTGCGCTGACCATCATCGGGCCGGAAGCGCCGCTGGTCGCGGGTTGCGTGGACAGGTTCCGCGCCCGGGGTCTGCGCTGTTTCGGGCCATCGGCGGCGGCCGCGGCCCTGGAAGGATCGAAGACTTTCTGCAAGGATTTTCTGGCCCGGCACCGCATACCGACGGCAGCCTACGGCAGTTTCACGGAACTGGAAGCGTGCCTGGAATTCGTGCGCAGCCGTCCGGGGCGCGTGGTGGTGAAGGCCGATGGGTTGGCTGCCGGCAAGGGTGTGGTGGTGGCGCAGGATCAGGCCGAGGCCACCGCCGCCGCCCGTGACATGCTGGCCGGGAATCGCTTTGGCGCGGCCGGGCAACGGGTATTGGTGGAGGATTTTCTGCCCGGTGAAGAGGCCAGCTTCATGGTGGTCAGCGACGGCCAAAACGTTGTGTCGCTGGCCAGTTCCCAGGATCACAAGACGCGGGATGACGGTGATCGGGGGCCGAATACCGGTGGCATGGGCGCCTATTCACCGGCGCCGGTGGTCACCCCGGACGTGCATGACCGGGTCATGTCCGCCATTATTCTGCCCACCGTCGCCGGCATGGCGACGGAGGGCAAGCCCTATGTCGGGTTTCTTTATGCCGGTTTGATGATTGGTGCCGATGGCGCACCAACGGTTTTGGAATTCAACTGCCGGATGGGCGACCCGGAAACGCAGCCCATCATGCTGCGATTGCAAAGCAGCCTGGTCGAGTTGTGCAGGGCAGCGGTGGCAGGCGGGTTGGCGGGCCATCATTTGCATTGGGATGATCGTGTTGCGCTGGGAGTGGTGCTCGCCGCCGAAGGCTATCCCGACGAACCGCGCAAGGGTGATGTCATTCATGGACTGGAGCAGGACTTTGGTCAGGACGTCAAAGTGTTTCACGGCGGCACGGTGCTGCGCGGTGACGACACGCTCACCAGCGGTGGCCGCGTGCTGTGCGTGGGCGCATTGGGCACGGGTGTGGCGGAGGCGCGGCGGCACGCCTATGCGGCCGTGGACCGGATCAACTGGCCGGGCATGTTCTATCGCCGGGATATCGCGCATCGGGCCCTGTCGCGTTCCTGATCTCGAATCTCCCATGCCCGCGTTGATACTGACGCGTCCTCCGCCGTCATCCGGCAGCGGCCGGTATTTTCCATGAACGGAAGGTTGTTCCAACGTGTCCTTGCGACCCAGCGGGAGTTCGTTTCCGCGCGCAACCTGGTGGCGTCCTCTTTCGATCTCCAGCAGTCCGGCACACGCCAGATTCAGCGCCTGCTGTTTGACACGTTTGATCATCGATTACGCCGGGCCGGACGTTTTCTGGAGCTGGATGTGGATGGCGAGTCGCGCGTGCGCCTGTACGGTGCCGGTGCGGAAGTGGACTATGTGGAACAGCCGCTGATCACACCCGTACCCGAGCCATTCGTGGTGCCGGCCGGGCCGGTGGAGTCTGCAATCCAGCCGCTGCTCGGTGGCCGGGCGTTGCTGGTGCAGTGCCTGCTGTGCATGCGCATCACTGATTTTCGCGTGGTCGACGGCGAAGGTAAGATCCGCGCCACGTTGTCGCGGGAACAGGTAATTGGGGCCGCCTCCACCGGACGCGGCACCACTCTGCTGAATGTATTGCGACTCTGGCCGTTGCGGGGTTATGAGAAGTCCTGCCGGCGCCTGTTCGCGGAACTTGATGCCGTGCTGGATGGCGCCGGCCCGGAAAGCGACCCGGCGCGGAAATTCCTCGCCTTGTTCAGCAAAATGCAGGCTGGGGCACCAGTAAATACGCCGGTTCCGTTGCGCCCACGCCAGTCCGCCGCCCGTGCCCTGGGCCTGATATTACTGGGCCAGTTGCGGATCCTGGCGGCCAATGTGGACGGGATCCGGAGCGACACGGACACCGAGTTCCTGCATGACTTCCGCATCGCATGCCGGCGCAGCCGCTCACTGTTGACCCAGGTGCGCGGCGCCTTTCCCGGACGTGGAACAGCGTCATTCCGGGACACGTTTGCGTGGCTGAGTGCGAACACATCTCCGCAGCGGGATCTGGATGTGTTCCTGTCGGCATTGCCGGGGCTGGCTGCCCGGCTCAGCGGCAGGCATGAGCGCGCCCTGGCGCCATTGCTGGACGGACTGGTCGAACGGCGGCGCCAGGCGCATGCGGATCTGGTGCTGACATTGAGTGGTATCAGGTTTCGGAATTTCCTCCCGGACTGGCGCCATTACCTCGAGGGGTTTGCCGGCCGCCATGCGCCGCGCATGAATTCCGCGCCCTATGTGCTGGACGCCGCCAACGACGCATTGCGGCGCTTGCACAAGCGCCTGCTGCGCGATGGCGCGCGCTGCGGTGTCGGCACGTACAGCCCGGTTTTGCATGAGTTGCGCAAGGACGGCAAGAAGCTGCGCTACCTGCTTGAGGCCTTTCGCACGCTTTACCCTTCAGCGGACGTGGACGAGGTGCTGCGCCGGTTGCGTAAGCTGCAGGGTGTGCTGGGCGATATCGTGGACTACCACGTGCAACGCGAATGGCTGCGGCAATGGCAGCAGGAGTTCCTGGCGCGGACAGACACGGACTCGCAATCGCTGGCTGCCATGGCGGAACTGGGATTGGAACTGGATCGGCTGGAGCTGGAGGCGCAACAGGGTTTCGTCCGGCGCTTTGAGCGGTTTGCGGCGGAGCCGGTGCGCGCCGCCATGGAACGTTTGCTGGCAGGGCCGCCATGAGCGCCAGGGTCTTCGCCTGTTACAACCTGAAGGGCGGTGTCGGAAAGACCACGGCGGCGGTCAACCTGGCCTACGCGGCGACCGCCTCCGGCGGCCAGGTGTTGCTTTGGGATCTGGACCCCCAGGCCGCCGCCAGCTACTTTTTCCGTGTGAAACCCAGGATTCGCGGCGGCAGCAAGCAGTTAATCAAGGGCCGGCGCGAACTGCAGGACTTCATCAAGGCAACCAACTATCCCGGTCTGGATTTGATGCCGGCGGATTTTTCCTATCGCAATCTGGATCAATATCTGGGGCGGAAAAAGCGCTGGGCCGGCCGCCTCGCCGAACTCGTGGCACCGGTGCGCGGTGAATATGACCACGTGTTCCTGGACTGTGCGCCCGCGATTTCAATCGTGTCCGAGAATGTCTTCCGGGCCGCGGACGTCCTGCTGATCCCCCTGATTCCGACCATCCTGTCGTTGCGTGTTTACGAACGACTCAAGTCCTGGTTCGGGAAGCACCCGGAATTCCAGGTGCGATTGCTGCCGTTTTTCTCCATGGTTGACCGGCGCCGCCGTCTGCACCGCGACACTATGCTGGACGTGCACCGCGATCACCCCGAGGTGTTGAGTACCAGCATCAGTTATTCCGCCGTGGTGGAGCGCATGGGGGAGTTCCGCGCCCCGCTTCCCGTCTGCGCCCCGGGCAGCGAGTCCAGTGCATCATTCGCGGCCCTGTGGCGGGAAGTGCAGGGACGGATTGGGCAGGAAAAGCGGGAAATAACGGGATTTCCGGATGGCAATCGTCCCATTTAAATAGCATAATTACCCCGCCTTGAGCTACAAATAATAATTACAGCATTGACCGCCGGGCCGCGTGCCGGGCGGGGCATTCTGGGGCAGCGAACATCCAAATCACCAGCAGAATAATGAGGACATCTAAATGGCCAAGAAACCAACAGTCATCACCAGCAAACAGACCAAGTCGCAGATTTTGAGCGCCATCGCGGAAGATACCGGGTTGACGAAAAAGCAGGTCGGCGCAGTACTCGATTCCATGACCGGACTTGCGCGTTGCCACCTGAACAAGAAGGGCTCGGGCGAATTCACCGTGCCGTCAATCGCTGTGAAGCTGCGTCGTGTCATGAAGCCCGCGCGTGCCGCGCGCAAGGGCA
The DNA here is from genome assembly GCA_001801865.1 of Gammaproteobacteria bacterium RIFCSPLOWO2_02_FULL_61_13. Taxonomy (GTDB): domain Bacteria; phylum Pseudomonadota; class Gammaproteobacteria; order Eutrophobiales; family Eutrophobiaceae; genus 2-02-FULL-61-13. The sequence continues at coordinate 16,704 of MGYT01000125.1, read as the reverse complement.
TTAATCCCTTCACCGGCGAAGAGATCATGATCAAGGCCAAACCGGCCACCAACTCCGTGCGCGCCATCGCCCTGAAGGCGTTGAAGGACATGGCGGCAGGCTGATTGCTGATTAATCCTCCCGGCCGGTTTGCCGGCGCGGTAGTTTCAGCGGGCCATGGATCCTCGTGATCCATGGCCCATTTGTTTTTCCGGGGGGCGGAATCCGGCCAACCGGACCTATCACGGTTGCCAGTGCAGAAAATTGCGCAGTAGTGCCAGGCCAGGGCGCTGGCTTTTTTCCGGATGGAATTGCACCGCGAACAGATTCTCATGCGCCACTGCCGACGTGAAATCAATACCGTAATCGGTGCTGCCCGCGATGTTCGTGTCATCTGCGGGCGCAACATAGTAGCTGTGCACGAAGTAAAAGCGCTCGCCGCCGGGGATATCTTCCCAGAGCGGATGCGGTAACCTTTGCCGGACCTGATTCCACCCCATATGCGGCACCTTGAGTCCGGCGCCTGCAGGAAAACGCCGCACCGTGCCGGGAACGATGTTCAGGCATGGCGTGCCGCCGTTCTCTTCACTCGTGCTGAACAGGCTTTGCATGCCGAGGCAGATGCCGAGGAAGGGCTTGTCGCGCAGGCAGTCGGTCAGGGCCTCAATCAAATCCAGCGCCTGCAGTCGCTGCATGCACTGGCCGATGGCGCCCTGGCCGGGAAAGACAATGCGATCGGCGCGGCGCAACTCCGCGGCAGTGGTGCTGATGCGCACCTTCATGTCCGGCGCGGCCACCGCCTGCAGCGCCTTGGCGACGGAACGAAGGTTGCTGCTGCCGTAATCCAGCACTGCGACCGTGGCCATGGCGGCGCCGAAGGATTTAGAGGGAACCCTTCGTGGATGGAGTCTCGCCCGCCAGCCGCGCGTCCGCTTCCAGCGCCATGCGCAATGCGCGTCCAAACCCCTTGAACAGGGTTTCCGCTATATGGTGCGCGTTGCGGCCGCGCAGCGTGTCTGCATGCATGGTCAGGCCGGCATGATTGACCACGGCTTGAAAGAATTCCCGGATCAGGTCCACATCGAACTCGCCGATGCGGGCGCGGGGATATTCGACGTGGTACTCCAGTCCGGGACGCCCGGAGCAATCCACGACCACCCTCGACAGGGCCTCGTCCAGCGGCACATAGGCGTGGCCGAAACGGCGGATCCCGGACTTGTCGCCGAGGGCCTCACGCAAGGCCTGGCCCAGGCAGATCCCGACGTCCTCGACGGTGTGGTGCGCATCCACAGCCAGATCGCCTTCCGCGATGATCTTGAGATCCAGCATGCCGTGCCGCGCCACTTGATCCAGCATGTGTTCGAGAAACGGGATCCCGATGCGAAACTCCCCCTTGCCGGTGCCATCGACGCCCAGGTCAAGCGCAACGCGGGTCTCGCGGGTCTCGCGGCGGATGGATGCAGTGCGTTTTCGGGTCATGGCATGGGCTGCAAAATCAGGGCGCGCAGTCTAACCGGCGCCCGGTGCTTAGGCTAGGATAACCTGAACCCTGACCACCATGAAACCGAGCCATGTCCGGCAATCCTGAACCCGGCGCCGTCAAGACCTATCTCCTCACGCTGCAGGATCGAATTTGCGCTGTGCTGGAGTCATGCGACGGAGGCGCGCGCTTTCGCGAAGACGCCTGGACGCGTGATGAAGGGGGTGGCGGGCGTACGCGTGTGCTGGAGAACGGCGCGCTGTTCGAGAAAGGCGGCGTCAATTTCTCCCACGTCCATGGTGCGACGCTGCCGGCGTCCGCGACCACCCGGCGACCGGAACTTGCCGGACGCGGATTCGAGGCCATGGGGGTGTCGCTGGTGATGCACCCGCGCAATCCCCATGTGCCGACCTCGCATATGAACGTGCGCTTTCTCATGGCCGGCCGTGCCGGTGCCGAACCGGCCTGGTGGTTTGGCGGCGGGTTTGACCTCACGCCCTGTTACGCCCATGCGGAGGATGCGCGTCATTGGCACCAGTCGGCCCGGGATGCCTGTGCGCTTTTCGGCGCGGATACCTATCCGCGCTACAAGAAATGGTGCGATGAGTACTTCACCCTGCGCCATCGCGGTGAGACGCGGGGCATAGGCGGGCTGTTTTTCGATGATCTGAACGAGTGGGGTTTTGAACGCTGCTTTGCCTTCATGCGCAGCGTGGGGGATCACTATCTGCCTGCCTACCTGCCCATTATCGAGCGGCGCCGGCACACGCCATTCGGGGAGCGTGAACGTGAATTCCAATCCTTCCGCCGCGGCCGCTATGTGGAGTTCAACCTGATCTATGACCGCGGGACGCTGTTCGGTCTGCAGTCCGGCGGGCGCACGGAGTCAATCCTGATGTCGCTGCCGCCCGTGGCCGCCTGGCGTTATGACTGGCGGCCTGATCCCGGCTCCCCCGAGGACGCACTGGGAGAGTTTTTACGCCCACGCGACTGGATCGATTAGCTTTCCAGCCAGAACGTTACCGGCCCGTCATTGGTCAGCGTCACCTGCATGTCGGCGCCGAAACGGCCGCAGGCCACCGGGCTGTGCCGGGATCGAGCCAGTTCCAGCAGGTGCAGAAATAATCGCTGTCCGGTTTCCCGGTCCGCTGCGCTGCTGAAACTGGCGCGCGATCCTTTGCGGGTGTCGGCCGCCAGCGTGAACTGTGGCACCAACAACAACCCCCCGCCCACACTGGCCAGGCTCAGGTTCAACCGCCCGGCGGCATCCGCGAACACGCGATACCCGAGCAATCGATCCAGCAGGCGCACCGAGTTGGATTCCGAGTCCGCTCGTTGAATGCCCACCAGCACCAGCAACCCGCGCTCAATGGCGCCGATGGTTTGCCCGGCCGCGTCAACCCGCGCCTGCGACACACGCTGCAGCAGGCCGATCACGACATTCCGGGGGCTGACAAGCCGGGGTAAAACGACTTGTAACAGCGGTTCAGATGATTTTCAGGAAATCCAGCAAATTGACGCCGAACAATGCCACCGCGGCAACCAGCACGGCCCACTCCATATTGCGTCGAACCAGGAAGCCGGTGAAATGCAGTATCAGCACCAGGATGGAAAACACATATACCACCCAGAAAATCCATTCCGTCATTGGGACGCCCCTGCGCTGGCAAAATTGGAAAGCGGGGGAAATTATGCATCACGCCGTGGCGAAGCGCCAATAAAACCGGATTCGGCGTTATGTGATGCAATTCACAGAATTACCGGTGGCGACCAGCAGCACATCCGCGCCGCGGCGCGCAAACAAACCATTACAGACGACGCCGGCAATGTTGTTGATGCGTTCTTCCAGTGCCACCGGATCCGGGATGGAAAGATTGTGCACATCAAGAATGATGTTGCCGTTGTCCGTGGTGAAGCCCTGGCGCAGCGCCGGTTGCCCTCCCAATATTGCCAGTTGCCGCCCGACATGACTCTGGGCCATGGGGATGACCTCCACCGGCAGCGGGAAGCGTCCCAACACGCCCACCAGCTTGGACTCATCCACGATGCAGATGAAGCGCCGGCTCACCGCCGCCACGATTTTCTCACGCGTCAATGCGCCCCCGCCGCCCTTGATGAGCTGGCGGTGCCGGGTCGCTTCGTCGGCGCCATCAACATAAACCGGGAGTTCCGCGACGCTGTTCAGGGGTAGCACCGGGATTCCGTGCTGTTTGAGCCGGGCCTCCGTCGCCGCGGAACTGGCGACCGCGCCCTCGATACGCCCGCGCAGGCCGGCCAGCGCGTCTATAAAAAAGTTGACAGTGCTACCGGTGCCGACACCGACGATCATGTCGTCCTCGACGTATTTCAGAGCCGCTTCTGCTGCGCGTTTCTTCCGGTCATCCTGGCTCATGTTTGCATCCGAATTCGGGCTGCTGCCGTGATAATGCTATCTTAGGCGCGTGTTCCCCGAATACCAATCGTTGATCACAGAAGCCGGGTCGCGCGTCTATGACGTGGCGCGGGTGACGGCGCTCGATCTGGCGCCGCAATTATCACGGCTGCTGGGTAACCGCATCTGGTTGAAGCGCGAGGACCAGCAGCCGGTGTTCTCCTACAAGGTGCGCGGCGCCTACAACATGCTCGCGACCCTGACTGCTGCTGAAAAGGGTCGCGGTGTCATCGCCGCATCGGCCGGCAATCATGCCCAGGGCGTGGCGCTGGCAGCGCAGCATCTGGGTGTTTCCGCATTAATCGTCATGCCGAAGACCACGCCGGAGATAAAGATCAATGCGGTGCGGCGGTTGAATGCGGATGTGGTATTGCACGGCAACACCTATGACGAGGCCAAGCTGCATGCCGAGGAACTGGCGGCCGGTTCCGGTCGCACGCTGATACCACCGTATGACCACCCGTTGGTGATCGCCGGCCAGGCGACGGTGGCGGTGGAGATCCTGCAGCAGAGCAAAACACTTCCCCGGTATGTCTTTGTCCCCGTGGGCGGGGGTGGGCTCATCGCCGGCATTGCCTGCTGCATCAAGCAGGCTCATCCCGGGATCCACATCATCGGCGTTGAATCCGATGAGGCGCCGTCCATGCATGCGGCGTTTGCGGCGGGTCGGCCGGTGGAATTGCCGTACATCGGCATCTTTGCCGATGGCGCCGCCGTGCGGCGGGTGGGGGACGAGACATTCCGTGTCTGCAGGGCGCTGGTGGATGAGATCCTGCTGGTCACGAATGACGAAATCTGCGCCGCGGTGAAGGACATCTTCGAGGACACGCGCGCGATCCCGGAACCGGCCGGGGCATTGGCGCTGGCCGGTTTGAAACAGTTCGTGGCCGCACACCACCTGCGGGACGCCGATCTGGTTGCCATATTCAGCGGCGCCAATGTCAATTTTGATCGACTGCGACACATCGCCGAACTGGCGGCACTGGGGGAACAACGGGAGGCGCTGATCTGCATCACCATACCGGAGCGGCCGGGGAGTTTCCGCGCGTTGTGCCATGACCTGGGGGCGCGCCAGATAACTGAATTCAATTACCGCTATTCGGATTCCAGCGAAGCACGGGTTTTTGCCGGGATCCAGTTGCGCCATGGACTGGAGGAAAAGGCGGCGTTGCTCCAGGCGCTGGCCGACCGCGGTTACGACGTGGTGGACATGAGCGACAACGAACTGGCCAAGATGCACGTGCGCTACATGGTTGGCGGCCATGCGCCGACGGCTGCGGATGAGGTGTTGTACCGCTTTGAGTTTCCTGAGCGTTCCGGCGCCCTGCTGCAGTTTCTGTCACGCATGGGTGACCGCTGGAACATCAGCCTGTTCCATTACCGCAATCATGGCGCCGCCTATGGCCGGGTGTTGATGGGGATCCAGGTGCCGGTGGCGGAACGGGCGGAATTCCGGGCCTTCCTGGCCAACCTGGATATGGTGTTCACGGAAGAGACCGGTAATCCCGCCTACCGCATGTTCCTGATGTGATCAGTCTGCCGCCAGAGACAGGATGCATTTCCATTCCGCGCTGCTGACCGGCAACACCGACAGCCGGTTGCCGCGCTGAAGCAACGCGAGACCCGCCAGTGCCCGTTGCGCCCGCAGTTCCGTCAGCGTAATGACACGTTTGAATTTGCGCTGCAGCTGCACATCCACGGAGTACCAGCGCGGCGCCGCCGGCGTGCTGCCGGAATCGTAATAATCGCTGCGCCGGTCGAAGGCCGCGGTGTCCGGCTGACCCCGGGAAACGATCTTCATGACGCCTGCCACGCCCGGTTCCTCGCAGCTTGAATGATAAAAGAACGCGCAATCCCCGGGCTGCATCTCATCGCGCAGCATGTTGCGGGCCTGGTAATTGCGCACCCCGTCCCAGCTGTCAGTCCGGCCGGGCCGGCGCGCCAGGTCATCGATGCTGAAGACCGAGGGTTCGGATTTCATCAGCCAGTAGTTCACGGTGTTACCCCGGGCGGTGAAAAAACAATGCCGGCCCGACGCCGGCAGTTTACGCAGAAGGTGGGTATCAACCGCAGTGCCGCTACCGGCCTTTAGTCTTGAACCAATGGTTCAAGTGGGAACAGCGAGCGGCGCTTCAGGCTTCCCGCTTAGTGCGGGCATGCACAACAGGCCGCGGTTCAGTTCCCTTTGCGACTAAGAATCGGCTCAAGAAACACCAGCCGGCACACGAACACCGCAGAAGATACCCAAATTTGTTGATTCAAGACTGCTGCGCGGCTTCGCGCAGCCGGACCTGCTCACGACGGCTTGAATCAGCCAGTTAACCTCATTACATCTCAACCCGTGCGCCCTGGGTCAGGGCCGCGTCAATCTTGCTGCGCAGGCGCCTGATGGTCGAGTCGACGGAGCTGCTCAATTCCTCGGTCTCGGAACGCCGGGAGAGCAGTTCGCTGGTGATATTCAGCGCCGCCATCACCGCAATGCGTTCGGTCCCGACCACCTTGCCGCCATTTTTCACTTCGCGCATCTTGTCATTCAGGAACGCGGCGGCCGTGTGCAGTTGATCACGCTCCTCCTCATGACAGGAGATCAGGTACTCCTTCTCCAGGATGGTTATGGTAACCGGACGCAGACCGGTGCTCATGACCGCGTCTCCATGGCACGCAGCCGCGTGATCATGGATTCAATGCGGGAACGGGCCTGTTCGGTTTTTTCAATCAGTGTCGCCCGTTCATTGATCAGATTGTCCTGCTGGCTGCGCAGCGCGGAGTTCTCGGTCTTCAGTTGACCCACGGTGCGAATCAGGTCGTCCACCCTAGATTCGAGTGCTACGAGGTCGAGTGTTTCTGGTTTGGATTCCGGCATGGTGCAATCTGGCAGGGCAATGCGCACTTTACTGACGCATGGCAGTGCGATTTTTGGGACAATATAGAGCGCGCCCTGATCACGGTCAACAGGTCGATCGGGCGCGGGACGGCCGGCAGGCGGATGCGAATTGCCGGCCGGCAAAATGCAGGCGCGTAAATCACTTGCAACGCGCGGAGGCGGGGGAAATGTCCGGGCACCAGGATTTCGAATCGGCATTGTCCGCGGCCGGCGCCGGTGTGGGGGCGGCGGAGTGCCATGGCTTTCTGTGCGGCCAATTATGCAGCCCGCACTTCCCGGCAGAAGAACTGTGGCAGGAGTTCCTGGATCTGCGCACGCTGGATGTCGCCCGGGCGGAAGCTTGCCATGAACACGTGCGCCAGTTGTTGTACGAGTCCCGGCGCCAGCTTGCATCGGAGGAGTTCGACTTTCAAATGCTGTTGCCGGACGATGATACCGGAATGCCAGAGCGGGTACAGGCGCTGGCCGGCTGGTGCCGGGGATTTCTGTCCGGGCTGGGCCTGGTGGAGGACCTGCCGGCGCGGGTGCTTGGCGACGGGATCCAGGAGTGGCTGCGGGACATGGACGTGATCAGCCGCGTCGGAGTGGATGAGCCGGACGAAGAAGACGAAACGGCGTTGATGCAGGTGATGGAGCATGTGCGCACCGGTGTGATGCTGATTCGGGAGGAAATGCGAATGTATGGCATCGATATGGATCAGGAGACCTTGCAATAATGGATCAGAAAGAATTTCCCAAGCGCCGCAAACGTCTGATGGACATGATGGGCGACGACAGTATCGCCATTATTCCCACCGCCGGCGTGCGCGTGCGCAGCCGTGACACCCACTTCCCGTTCCGCGGTGACAGTGATTTCCTCTATCTCACCGGGTTTGCCGAACCCGAGGCCGTGGCCATCATCATCCCGGGACGCGCACAGGGCGAGTTCGTGCTGCTTTGCCGCGAGCGCGATCCGAAGATGGAAATCTGGGACGGGTTGCGCGCGGGCGTGGAGGGCGCCTGTGCCAGGTACGGAGCCGATGACGCGTTTCCAATCTCGGACCTGGATGACATCCTGCCGGGGTTGCTGGAGGAAAAGGATCGCATCTTCTACACCATGGGTCAGGATGCCGCGTTTGATCAGCGCGTGCTCGGCTGGGTGAACGAGGTGCGGCGCAAGGGTCGCGCCGGCGTTGGTGCGCCGGATGAATTCGTGGCGCTGACGCATATCCTGCACGAAATGCGGCTTTACAAGAGCCGGTCGGAGGTACGCGCCATGCGCCAGGCCGCGCGCATTTCGGCGGGGGCACACCGGCGTGCGATGTCGGTATGCAAACCTGGCATGATGGAATATGAGATTGAGGCGGAGTTGTTGCACGAATACATGCGCAATGGCGCTCGCTCGCCTGCCTATCCGGCCATCATCGGCGGCGGCGCCAATGGCTGCATCCTGCATTACACGGAGAACAACGCGGAGTTGCGCGACGGCGACCTGGTATTGATTGATGCCGGCGCGGAGTATGACGGCTATGCCAGCGACATCACCCGGACCTTCCCGGTCAACGGTGCCTATACCGCGGCCCAGAGACAGGTGTACGAACTGGTATTGGCGGCCCAGGCGGCCGCCATCGCTGCCGTGCGCCCCGGCAATCACTGGAATGATCCCCATGACGCAGCGGTGCAGGTGTTGACGGAAGGGCTGGTGGAACTGGGTATTCTCAAGGGCCGGGTACGCAACCTGATCAAGGATCAGGCCTTTGCCGACTACTACATGCACCGCACCGGCCACTGGCTCGGCATGGACGTGCATGATGTGGGTGATTACAAGCTGGATGGCGAGTGGCGGGTGCTGGAGCCGGGCATGGTGTTGACCGTGGAGCCCGGCCTGTATTTCCAGCCGCGCCGCGGACTGGCGAAAAAGTGGTGGAATATCGGCATTCGCATCGAAGACGACGTGCTGGTGACCGAGCAGGGACGCGACGTCATTACCCGCGACGCGCCGAAGCAAATCGCCGAGATCGAGTCGCTCATGGCCAGTGCGGCCTGACTGCGCTCATAACGTTTTGCGGAGACCCGCTGATAACCGGCCATGACGAAGCTGGATTTTGACATCGCCATCGCCGGCGGCGGAATGGTCGGCGCATCGCTGGCCCTGGCGCTGCGCAGCAGCGGTCACCGAATTGCCCTGATCGAGCCCGTAGCCCCGGGGCAACCGGCCCAGCCAAGTTACGATGATCGTGGTATCGCACTGTCGCTGGCCAGCGTGCGCGTGCTAAAGCATATCGGCATCTGGGATCAGGTGCGGCGATCTGCCACGCCGATCCGCCACGTACATGTCTCCGAGCAGGGGCGTTTCGGCTGCGTGCGCATGGACGCGGCACGCGTTGGGACGGAAGCGCTGGGATACGTGGTCGTTGCGCGCGAATTGGGCCGAGCACTGTGGGAATGCATCTGCGCCAGCAGCGATATTACGGCGCTATGCCCGGAATCCGTGACGCAGATAGAACAGCGCGCCGAAACCATGCTTGCGCAATGCAATGTCAGCGGCCGTTTGCATTGCCGGTTGCTGGTCGTGGCCGATGGCGTCGAATCCAGCCTGCGCGCGCAGTTGGGAATCGAGGTTGCGCGCCATGACTACCAGCAGACTGCCATCGTCGCCAACGTCACCATGGGTCAGCCTCATATTGACACGGCCTATGAGCGCTTCGGCGGCACCGGTCCGCTGGCATTGCTGCCGCTGGATCAGTGGCGCATGGTTGCCGTGAACTGCGTCGCGAGTTCCGCTGCACCAGCGTGGCTCGCCCTTGGGGACGCGGAATATTGTGCGCAACTGGAACAGCGCCTGGGCGGGCGCCTGGGCGGCATCGCCCAGTGCGGAGCGCGCCGCACCTATTCCCTGCAGCGGGTTCTGCCTGAGCGCCAGGTCTGCGGCCGCGCAATATTGCTGGGCAGCGCCGCGGTGAACATTCATCCCAATGGCGCGCAGGGGTTCAACTTGGCCCTGCGCGACGTGGCGGCGCTGGCGGAAACGCTGGCGGCCGGCGCAGGCACGGATCCTGGCGCGGCCGCTCTGCTGATGGCATTTGCGGAGGCACGGCGCGAGGACCGTGAACGGGTAATGGGGTTCAGTCATGGGCTGGCCCGAACCTTCGCCAGCAATAATCCTCTGCTCGCGGGCCTGCGGCAGATGGGAATGTTGCTTGCGGATTTGTTACCGCCGGTGAAACGGGAGTTGATGCTGTTTGGAGCCGGGTTGCGCGGCCGGCAGCCCGCGTGCGTCCGGAGCAGCGTCTGAAATGTCCGCAATCACCCGTCAGGCGGACGTGTGCATCATCGGCGCGGGACCGGTGGGCCTGGCATTGGCCTGCCTGCTGATCCGCGCGGGCGTTGCCTGCCTGATCGCGGATCGCGTCCCCGATGCCGCCAGCCACAATCGGATCGATCCTCGCGCCCTGGCGTTGACGCCGGCTGCGCGCGCCATACTGGCTGCGTGTGGCGCGTGGTCACTGCTTGAGCCTGCGTCCATCGGGGAGTTTCAGCGCATGGAGGTTTGGGACGCCGCCGGAACCGGACGGATTGAATTCGACAGCGCCAGCCTGTGTCTCTCCACCCTCGGCTACATCGTCAACCAGTCCGATTTGGAATCGGCATTGCGCGCGGCACTCAATGATGCACGCACGCATGTGATCCCGATCGCGGATCTCGAACGCGTGGAATTTGGGCCGGACCAAATCATTGCCCACGGCACGGACGGTTCCCGGTTGCTGGCCCGACTCGTGGTTGGCGCTGATGGCGCCCGGTCGCGCGTGCGGGAACTGGCCGGCATCGGCTATGCCTCGCACGCCTACGAACAACACGCGCTGGCGTGCACAGCACGTTCGGCGCTTCCCCACGGGCAGGTGGCGCGTCAGCGGTTCCTGGCCTCGGGCCCGCTGGCGTTTCTGCCGCTTGCGGACCCGCATGCCTGTGGCATTGTCTGGTCCACCACGCCGGAGCAGGCGCGAAGACTGCAGTTGCAGGACGAGGCGGCGTTCCGCATCCAGTTGGCCGCGGCCGGCGGGCACATCCTGGGTGATATGGTGGAAAGCGGCCCGCGCATGGTGTTTCCGCTGCAGCGCGCCCAGGCAGAACGTTACTGCCGGCCACGCCTGGCGCTCATCGGCGATGCGGCGCACTGTGTTCACCCACTCGCCGGTCAGGGCGCCAATCTGGGATTGCTGGATGCGGCGAGCCTTGCGCAGGTGTTGCTGGAGTCCCGGCAGGCCGGGCGGGATCCCGGTTCCCTGCATACCCTGCGGCGCTATGAGCGCTGGCGCCGGGGTGAGAACGAAATGATGATCTCGGTCCTGGACGGCATGCATAAACTTTTCGGCTCCCGGGATCCGGCAATGCAACGGCTGCGCAATGCCGGGCTCGACTTGTGTAACGCGCTGGGCCCGGTCAAGCATTGGCTCATGGCCCGTGCCATGGGACTGTCCGGCGACCTGCCGGGCATCGCGTTGGGTTCGGCGGTTTTACGGTAAGCTGCGTGCCATGACGGAACCGGTGCCGGCCGCGGCGCACAATTTCATCCGCCGCATCATCGAGGACGACCTGCGCGCCGGTACCCACGGCGGCCGCGTGCACACGCGGTTTCCGCCGGAACCCAACGGTTATCTGCATCTCGGGCATGCAAAATCCATCTGTCTGAACTTCGGGCTGGCGGCGGACTTCGGTGGACTGTGCAACCTGCGTTTTGACGATACCAATCCCGAGACTGAGGACGTTGAGTATGTGGAGGCCATCCAGCGTGACGTGCACTGGCTGGGTTTCGACTGGCAGGATCGGTTGTACTTTGCTTCCGATTATTTCGACCAGTTGCATGCCTACGCAGTGGATCTGATCCGACAGGGCAAGGCCTACGTGGACAGCCTGAGCGGAGACGAGATCCGGGCCCATCGCGGCACGCTGACCGAGCCCGGCAAGGAGAGCCCGTTTCGCAATCGTTCGGTGGAAGAAAACCTGGCCTTGTTTGAGCGCATGCGGCAAGGCGAGTTTGCCGACGGCGCGCATGTGTTGCGCGCAAGGATTGACATGGCCTCGCCGAATGTGAATCTGCGCGACCCGATCATCTATCGCATCCGGCGCAGCGCGCATCATCGCAGCGGTGACAAGTGGTGCATCTACCCGATGTATGACTTCACCCACGGTCTGTCCGACGCCATCGAACACATCACCCATTCCATCTGCACGCTGGAATTCGAGGATCACCGCCCGTTGTACGACTGGTTCATTGACAACCTGTCGACGCCATCCCGCCCGCGCCAGTATGAGTTCGCGCGGCTTAATCTCGATTATGCCGTGCTCAGCAAGCGGCGGCTCATCGCCCTGGTGGAAGGCGGGCATGTGGCCGGATGGGATGACCCGCGCATGCCGACGCTGGCCGGGATCC
>MGYT01000125.1:2205-4509 GCA_001801865.1 Gammaproteobacteria bacterium RIFCSPLOWO2_02_FULL_61_13 | reverse complement strand
TACACGCCGGAGGCCATCCGTGATTTCTGCGAACGCATCGGCGTTACCAAGAATGACACGCGCATCGATTTTGCCGTGCTGGAGAACTGCGTGCGTGAACAACTCGGACAGGTGGCGCCGCGGGTCATGGGCGTGCTCAGCCCGTTGCGCGTGGTCATCGAGAACTATCCGGAACAGCAGGTTGAACAACTGCCGGCCGCCAATCATCCGCAGCGACCGGAACTGGGGTCGCGCACGGTCCCGTTCGCGCGCGAGATCTTCATCGAACAGGATGACTTCATGGCCGATCCGCCGAAGGGATTTCATCGCCTCGCCCCGGGGCGGGAAGTGCGGTTGCGTTATGCGTACTTCATCACCTGCACCGGCGTGAGTCGCGATCCCGGCACCGGCGCGATCACGGAACTGCGCTGCACCTATGACCCGGCCACGCGCGGCGGCGATTCCCCCGACGGCCGCAAGGTGAAGGGCACATTGCACTGGGTCGCCGCGCCCACGGCGCTGGATGCCGAGGTGCGTTTGTATGATCGCCTGTTCACCTTGCCGGACCCGGATGCGGGGGAAGGTGAATGGGTTGAGCACCTGAACCCGGCATCGGCGCAGGTGCTGAGAGGCTGCAAGCTGGAGCCCTCGTTGCAGCAGGCGGCCCCGGAATCCCGCTGGCAGTTCGAGCGCCTGGGATATTTTTGTGCCGACAAGGTGGATAGCAGGCTCGGCGCACCGGTGTTCAATCGCACGGTGACCCTGAAGGATTCCTGGGCCAGGGCCGGTTCGCAGTGAACAGCGAATCCGGAGCAATGTTCCAATCCCACGTGACGAGCTTGCCGTTGCTTCACCGCGGCAAGGTGCGCGATATCTACGCTGCCGGCGACGATCTGTTGCTTATCGTCACCACCGACCGACTGTCCGCCTTCGACGTGGTGTTGCCGGATCCGATTCCAGGCAAGGGCGCGGTGCTCACCGCGCTGTCCAATTTCTGGTTTCAGCGCATGCGGGACCTCATCCCCAATCACCTGAGTGATCGGCGCCTGAGTGCTGTGATTCCGGATGCAGTTGAGCGTGCGCCGCTGGAAGGCCGCAGCATCGTGGTGCGCAAGCTGAGACCGCTGCCCGTTGAAGCCGTGGTGCGCGGCTATCTCATCGGTTCCGGCTGGAAGGATTACCAGGCTACCGGCGCCGTGTGCGGGATCGCGCTGCCGCCGGGACTGCGTCAGGCGGAGCAATTGCCCAAGCCCCTCTTCACGCCGTCCACCAAGGCGGAGTTGGGCACCCATGATGAAAATATCAGTTACCAGCAGGTTGAACGGATCATCGGGCCCGACCGCGCCGCGCAGGTGCGCGATGCGGCGCTCAGGATTTATGCTGCGGCGGCGGAGTATGCGCGCGGACGCGGTATCATCATCGCCGACACCAAGTTCGAATTTGGCACCGACGCGGCCGGGCGTCTGTACCTGATCGACGAGGCGTTGACGCCGGACTCCTCGCGCTTCTGGCCCGCGGACAATTATCAGGTGGGCACCAGCCCGCCCAGTTTTGACAAGCAGTATGTGCGCGACTATCTGGAGACACTGGCCTGGGACAAAAAGGCGCCGGGCCCGTACCTGCCTGCCGAGGTCATTGCCAACACCGCGGCCAAGTACCATGAAGCCCTCGAGCGCCTGACCGCTTGATCCCGCTGCACGACGACAATCCCACTGAAATCGTCCCGGTCGTGACCGTGGCAGTCATCGCCGCCTGTGTGCTGGTGTTTCTCTGGCAGCTTGGGTTGGGCGACCAGGGCAATCAAGCGGCGGTCATTGCACTCGGCGTCATTCCGGCGGTATTGCTGGATCGGGTGGAGCTGCCGTCTGAACTGGCGCTGGTCCCCGCGACGCTGACACCATTGACGTCGATGTTCCTGCACGGCGGTTTCATGCACCTGGCCGGCAACATGCTGTACCTGTGGATCTTCGGCAATAACGTCGAGGACGCCATGGGTCATGTGCGCTTTGTGATCTTCTACACGCTGTGCGGCATTGCCGCCGTATTCGGGCAGGTGTTGCAGAACCCCGGTTCCGAGATCCCGATGATCGGGGCCAGCGGCGCCATCTCCGGCGTGCTCGGCGCCTACTTGTTGCTCTATCCCCAGGCCCGGGTGCTGGTGGCAATCCCGTTGGGAATCATCATTCACACCATGCGGATGCCTGCGGCCGCCGTGCTGGGGCTGTGGTTCGTGATCCAGATCGTCAGTTCCCTGGCGGCGGGTGACGGACCGGGCGTGGCCTGGTTCGCCCACATCGGCGGCTTTGTCGCCGGCCTGGCGCTGCT
>MGYT01000125.1:0-2002 GCA_001801865.1 Gammaproteobacteria bacterium RIFCSPLOWO2_02_FULL_61_13 | reverse complement strand
ATCTCGGGCGCGCTGATCAATTTGGCTCAGCAACGTGAAATAGGCCGACTTGCCCTCGCGCATGGCCAGGTAGGCCTGCCAGGCTGCATTCGCGGTAATGGGAAGTTGAGCGGCACTCATGGTGGTTGGCCGGCTGAAGCCGGCCCTAGTGTGCCCAGCATGGGCGTGTACTTGCAACGTGAAAGTCGTTGCCGGAGGTAACAGCACCAACCGTAGCCGAACCGCAAGGTTGACATCAGTAATGGCGTTGGCTGGAGGAAGCGGAAGGCAAACCGACGACCGCAGGAACACGAACAGACAGTGAGGCCGTCCTGCGCTGGGTGAGCTGGCTAGGAACAGTGAAACCCGAAGGCTGTTTGAAGGCAGGTGGTAGAGTCTGGCGGCGCGTTGGGACAGTACACGCACCTTACCTGGGGAGGTCCCGTTGATGAGAATTGGCGGGGAGTCAGCAGAGGCCATAGTAGCGAGGAGGCTGGGTGAAAGCCCGGTGGAGCGAAGGGCCGAAGGACGAGAAGCAAAGCGGAGTGGGGAGTTTCAGGGTGATGATAACCAGTAGTCCGAAACGGCAGGGCGTGACAACTACGGTCGCTACCCTGGACTGGCAAAGGCGCGGAGGAAGGGTAACGCCCGGTGGGTCGCGTCGAGTGGACTGCACGCATTGACCTGAGCACGACTGACGGGAGAAAGCGATGCATGAGGACCTGATGGAGCAAGTGGTGTCCCCGGACAATGCCCGCCGCGCGCTGGAAGCGGTGGTAAGCAACCGCGGTGCGGGGGGCATTGACGGGATGGGCGTTGAGCAATTGGAAGCGCATGTGGAACGACATTGGATGTCGATAAAGGAGAAGTTGCTGACGGGGCGATGGCGACCGAGCCCGGTGCGACGGGTGGAACTGCCGAAGCCGCAAGGCGGAGTGCGTTTGCTGGGGATCCCGACGGTGGTTGACCGGTGGATACAGCAGATGCTGTTGGAGGTGTTGCAACCGATTTTCGAGCCATTGATGAGCGCGCATAGCTACGGGTTTCGGCCCGGACGCAGTGCGCACATGGCGGTACAGGCGGCACAAGGGTATGTGCAAGCAGGTAAGGACTGGGTGGTTGATATGGACATTCAGGGGTTCTTTGACCACATACACCACGACATTCTTATGCATCGGATCGGTGAAACGATACGAGATAAGCGCGTGTTGGGGCTGGTTGGCCGCTACCTGCGGGCCGGGGTGATGCTGAACGGGGTGGTGATGGCAACTGATGAGGGGGTTCCCCAAGGTGGGCCGCTGTCGCCACTGCTGTCGAACATATACCTGGACGCACTGGACCGAGAGTTGGAGCGGCGTGGATTGAGTTTTTGCCGCTATGCGGATGACTGCAACATTTATCTGGGCTCTGCGCGTGCGGCGGGGCGGGTGATGGAGAGTATCACCGGATGGCTCAAGGACGAGCTACGCTTGGAGGTAAACCGGGATAAGAGTGCGGTGGGCAGGCCGTGGGAACGCAAGTTCCTGGGGTTTTGCCTTGACGCACAAGGACGCATCGATATTGCGCCGAAGAGCTTGGAGAAGTTCAAGGACCGAGTGCGGGAGCTATGGCGTAGCTGCCAAAGCGCGAGTAGTGAACAACTACGTGACCGCTGGGTGCGCTATCTGCGGGGTTGGTGGAATTACTTCCGCCTGAGTGAATGCCGCAGGGCCATCACTGCACTGGAAGGATGGGTCCGTCGGCACATCCGCAAATGCTTCTGGTTGCGCTGGCACCATAAGGTGGGGCGCCTGAACGCGCTGCGCCGTCTCGGTGTGCGCGGCCGTCTTTTGAAGACGGCCTTGAGCGGGCGGGGTGCTTGGCACCTTGCCCGTGGTGGCACACTGCAAACGGCGTTGAGCAATCAGGTACTGCGTCGGTTTGGCTTCCTGGTTCCATCGGACTTGGTGGTGGGTTGATGAGACTCCCCCACTCGTTCAACCGCCGGATGCGGAAAACCGCATGTCCGGTGGTGTGGGAGGGC
>MGYT01000124.1:31538-48654 GCA_001801865.1 Gammaproteobacteria bacterium RIFCSPLOWO2_02_FULL_61_13 | reverse complement strand
CAAATACCGGACCCCGTTTTCAAAACTTCGCATGATATTTTTCTTCAGGTCTTTTACCGATTCGCCAAATGCATCCGCAAATGCATCCACCGGGGAACGTCCACTGGCCTGTAACTCCAGATACAAGGCGAATTCCTTTTGAAAATTACCGGCGCTGCGGCCGAGTATCAGGTAATGCACCAACGCCCATGATTGCGCGTAGAACATCCCCTCTCGCCGCGCTGACAATTTTTGCATCGTCGCAAAGTCCAGAATCCGCTCAAAGGGCTCCCAATTGCCATTAAACAGCCAATCAATGCGGTACTCGGGCGGCGTCCCGTACTGCGCAATGTTTGCCTCCGATGTCACAGTAGAAAGAAATTCCGCAAAACCTTCCACATACCAGCGTGGATAGATATCCTTGCTGTGGTTATACATAAGAAAGTGCGTGTATTCATGCTGAAGTATCTCAAGTGCCTGGCGGTATGACTTGAAATACATCGGCATGTAATTGCCCCGCATTTGCCCGTAAAAATATCCCGCCATATTTTTCTCGAGTCCCGCCTCCGGCGCACGGGAAGCGAACAGGTAAATGTGCGTGGGAACCCGCTCCGGGACCTGGCTGATGTTCGTGAATGCGCCAACCACCGAGCGGAATGTTTCGAGTTGCCGTGCGAGTTCCAGACTTCTTTTCTCATCAAGCGCACTGTTAATTACGAAATTTGGCGTGCGCACCTCAATCCATTTCTTTTCCCACAATGGTGCCGCGCCAGCGCCAGGTGCCAGGCCGATTACCACGCTCGCCACTACCCAGCGCATCGCCATTCGTCGCAACGGGACAGGTATTTCCGTGCAGGGTACAGTCATGAGGAACTCCGGGAAATTAGCGCCAGGTATCTGCAATGC
Source organism: Gammaproteobacteria bacterium RIFCSPLOWO2_02_FULL_61_13 (assembly GCA_001801865.1). Lineage (GTDB taxonomy): Bacteria > Pseudomonadota > Gammaproteobacteria > Eutrophobiales > Eutrophobiaceae > 2-02-FULL-61-13. The sequence goes on along the minus strand of MGYT01000124.1, from coordinate 47,769 downwards.
TGGCGATAGGTGGGGTCCACCCTTCAAGTTTTGTCCCGCCATTCTACCCACCGCAGGTTTTGAATCTGGCTCGGCTCACTGGTATTGCGCGGAATTTCGTGGAAAAAGCGGAAATTGCGCGCCGTCATGTACCCCTTTCGGGGTATCAGAAGTATTCGCAAGTCCATGCGAAGTTCAGAACTCATGTTGCACTGCAAGCCTTTATGACCTAGAGTCATTTATGACCCTTGGTCATATTCTGCCCAATGCGCACTAGAACACAGTCCTCCACCCCTCCCGTTGATCGCCGCGCCCGCCGCCGCGAGGAGACCGGACAGCGCCTGCTGGATACCGCCGTGCGCCTGTTCGCTTCCCGCGGCTTCCCGAACACCACCGTGGAAGCCATCACCCGCGCGGCAGATGTCGGCAAGGGGACGTTCTTCAATTATTTCCCCAGCAAGGAGCATGTGCTGATTGCACTGGCGCAGCGGCAGGTGGGCAAGATCGCCGCGGCGGCCGGCCACATCAACCCGAAGCTGCCGATTCGTGAACAGATCCGCACCGTGGTACATCAACTGGCCGCCGGTTGGTTGCACAGCAAACGGTTGATTCGATCCCTGCTCGGCACGGCGCTCGGCAACGAATCACTGACACGCCACTTTGAGGCGATCCTGCCCAAGGGGCGCGGGCATATGCTTTTGCTGGTGCAGGAAGGACAGCGCCGCGGTGAGTTGCGCGCTGACCTGCCGGCACCCGAGATTGCACGCATGCTGCAGCAATTCATGTTCGGCACACACGTGGTGTGGTCGCTGCACCCGGATCCTGATTTGGACCGCTGGCTGGATCAGGCGCTGGATATTTTCTGGCAGGGAGTCGCAACCGGGCCCAAGCCGGCCGGCAAGCCGCGACGGAGACAGCGATGAACAAACGCGTTGCAATCATCGTGATCCTGGCCGTCATCGCCGCCGGCATCGCTTGGCACCAGTTATCCGGCGCCAACGGATTGCTGGAGGTTTACGGCACCATCGAGGCGCGCAACATCGAGGTCGGCTCCAAGGAAGGCGGCCGCATTGCCGAGGTAAATGTACGCGAGGGAGATGCCATTGCAAAAAATACGCTGATCCTGCGCTTCGACGCACAGGAACTGGAAGGCCGGCTGCAACAGGCCACGTCAGCCGTGGCTTTGGCCCGCGCCAACCTGGCCAAAATGGAAACCGGATCACGTCCGGAAGATATCGCCGAGGCGCGCGCTGCCGCCGGGACCGAGGCCACCGGTTTCCGCAGCGCCGAGGTCGCGCAAAGCCAGGCCGAACTGGAGCGGGCGCGCGCCGATATGACCAATGCGGAACAGCGGCTCAGGCGGGCGCGTGAGTTACGCAGCAAGGACCTGGTGCCGCAACAGGGGCTGGATGACGCCGAGACCGCACACAAGACCGCGCTGGCCGCGGTGCAAGCGGCATCCCGCGCCGTCAATGCGGCGCAAGGGCGGCTGGAGGCGGCGCGGGCGGTCACCGCGCGCGTGGAGAGTGGATTTCGAAGTGAAGACGTGGAAGTGGCGCGGGCGGAACTGCAACGGGCCGAGGGTGCATTGCTCGAGGCCGAGGCGCGCTACGCGGAGCGCGAAGTGCGCACCCCGGTAGATGCCACGGTCGAAGTCCTGGATGTACGTCCGGGGGATTTGATCGCCCCCGGCAAGCCGGTGGCGAAACTCCTGGAAGCGGGACAGATGTACATCATGGTCTACGTGCCCGAGACGCGCGTCGGCCAGGTAAAGATCGGCCAGCAGGCGGAAATGCGTGTGAACAGCTTTCCGGACACCGCGTTTCCGGCCCAGGTGGAACAGATCCGCCAGCAAGCGGAATTTCTGCCGCGCAATGTGCAGACCCCCGAGGAACGCGTGCACCAGGTCTTCGGCGTCAAGCTGCGCGTGGACAGCACCGATCAGCGGTTGCGCGCCGGCATGAGCGCCCACGTCATTTTCACGCCCTGAGGCGCGCGCCCCATGGCGGCCATCATTGCCGACAACCTGGTGCGCCGCTTCGACGCGTTCACCGCGGTGGACGGCATCAGTTTCACGGTTCAGCCCGGGGAGATATTCGGCTTTCTTGGACCGAACGGCAGCGGCAAGACCGTGACCATCAAGATGCTGTGCGGCATCCTGCCGCTGAGCGGCGGCACGGCCCATGTGGACGGCATCGACGTCGGGCAGGACCCGGATGCGGTGCGCGCCCGCATCGGCTACATGAGTCAGAAGTTCGCGCTCTACGACGATTTGACGGTGCGCGAGAACCTGCGCTTTTACGGCATGGTGTACGACCTTTACGGTCGCCGGCTGGAGCGGCGCATGGACGACATCATCGCGCGCATCAATATCGAAACCTACCTGGGCCGGCAGGCCGGCAAGCTGTCCGGAGGCTGGAAGCAGCGCCTGGCATTGGGATGCGCGCTGTTGCACGAACCCACCGTGCTGTTCCTGGACGAGCCGACGGCCGGCATCGATCCGGTGGCCCGGCGCCAGCTCTGGGACCTGCTGTTTGAACTGTCCGGCCACGGCATCACCTTCTTCGTGACCACCCACTACATGGACGAGGCGGAGCGCTGCAGCCACCTGGCCTACATTTATTACGGCCGCATCATTGCCGACGGCACGCCGGCGGAGTTGCGGCGCCTGCCGGGGATCACGCCGGAGCGGACCTACCGGCTCGAGATCACGGCCGGGGAAGTCACCGCCGCGCTGCGCCAGGCGCGCCAGATTCCCGCGGTACGCAGCGCCACCATTTTCGGGCGCTCCATCCATGCCCTTGTTGACGATGCCTGCCCACAGGACCAATTGACACAAATGCTGACGCACAGCGGCGTGAAGATAGAGGAAGTCCGCACGCTGCTGCCCAGCCTGGAAGACGTGTTCGTGGAACTCTCGGAACGCCGCCAAAAGGAGCTGGAAGCGGCATGAACCCGATGCTCGGCTTCCGCGCCATGGTCTACAAGGAAGTGCTGCATGCGCTGCGGGATCGCTTCGCCCTAATCTTTGCGTTCATGATGCCGCTGTTTCAGATGGTCATCCTCGGCTTTGCCGTGGACACCAATGTGCGCCAGGTGCCCACGGCGATATTCGACCAGAGCGGGCTCACCTCGGGGGACGGTACAGCCGGTTCCAGCGCCAGCCGGGAGTTCATTGACCGCCTGCGCAACGCCGATACGTTCCACGTGTATAAATTCGTGCACTCCGACGCGGAAATGAATGAGGAGATGGTCGCCGGACGGGCCCGCGTCGCGGTCAAGTTCCCACCGGAATTCGCCCGCGACCTGCTGCGCGGCGAGACCGCCCAGGTGCTGGTGCTGGTGGACGGCTCGGATTCCTCCGTCGCCGGACAGGCTGTCACCGTCACCGGGCAGATCGGGCTGGATGAATCCCTGCGCCGGCTGTTGGGCGAACAGGCGGCGCGGCCCATTGAAGTGCGTCCCAAGATCATGTTCAACCCCGCGTCGCGTTCGCCGAACTTTTTCCTGCCCGGCATGGTGGCTATCCTGCTCATCTTCGTGACCACAATGCTGACCGCGTTTTCGGTGGTGCGCGAAAAGGAACGCGGCACGCTGGAACAGTTGCTGGTCACACCGGTGCGGCCGCTGGCGCTGATGCTGGGCAAGATCACGCCCTACTTCGCGCTCGGCGTCGCGGAGGTTTGCGCGCTGCTGCTGTTCATGAACTTCGTGTTCGAGGTCCCGATCCATGGCAACCCGTTGTTGCTGACGCTGCTGTCCAGTTGCTACCTGTTCGTGAACCTCACCATCGGCGTGCTCATCTCCACCAAGGCCAATTCCCAGGCCGAGGCCATGCAACTGGCCATGATGATCATGCTACCCAGCATCTTTCTGTCCGGTTACATCTTTCCGCGCGATAACATGCCCTGGATCTTTTTCGGTCTCAGTTACCTGGTGCCGGCCACCTACATGGTCAACATCAGCCGCGGCGTCATCCTGCGCGGGGCGGGGCCGGCGGAACTCTGGCTGGACGCCCTCGTGCTGTTCGTCCTGGGCGTCGTGGTGTTGCTGCTGGCGGTGCGCCGATTCAAAAGCATGATCGTGTAGACTGCGTCCCCATTCCACGGGGGTGTATGCATGCGCATCGGCTGTGACGTCACGGAAACCGGTCTTGAGTTGCGTGTCGATGACCGGCGCTTCCACGTGCATTTTCCGCCCGCGATCTGGCAGGCCTACCCTTACCGGCAGGCCTTCGCCGACAACTTCGCCTACCTGAAGACCCTGCACCTGCCGCAGATGCTGGACCGGCAGGAGCCGCTGGAATACGCGACCGCCCTGCCCCTGTTCCGCCACCAGATCTTCATGGCCATGCTGAACAACATCTCTTTTTGCGCGGACGTGGACGGCGTCTCCACCGCGGAGAATCTCAAGCGCTTCCTGGCGCTGGAGTTGCGCTTTCATGATCACGCGACCAATGTACCCATCGGCGGCAAGTCCCTCGGCGAGCGCGCCGTGCTCAACATGTCTTTCGGCAAGGACAGCCTGCTGACCTGGGCCGTGGCGCGGGATCTCGGTCTGCGGCCGCTGCTGATCATGTCCGTGGATAACGACGGGCCGCGGGAATACGCCTACAAGGCAGATCTGGCCCGCCGCTTCTGCGCCGAGTTCGGTGAAACCCTGCACGTGGTGCAGAACAACACCGGCCTCATCCATCGCTACGAATACTGGGGCACCCCGTTCACCGAGTGGGGCTTCGGCCATCTGATCAGCGAGTACGCCATGTACGCGGTGCCGTTTGCCTACGACTTTGATGCCCGCTACATCCTGCTCGGCAACGAGAAGAGTTGCGATGACAGCTACGTGAACCGCGACGGTTTCAAGGCCTACCCGGTCTATGACCAGTCCAGCGAATGGGGATTGGAGCTTTCCAATATTGCGCGCGGCCTGACCGCGAGCCCGATGACGGTGATGAGCCTGATCGAGCCGCTGCATGACCTCGCCATCACGAAGATTCTGCACACACAGTATCCGGAAGTGGCCAAGTACCAGATGTCCTGTTTCCCGGACGAGAACGATTACGGCAAGGATGCCCACTGGTGCGGCCATTGCACCAAGTGCGCGCGCAATTTCGTGTTCATGCAGGCCAATGGGGTCGACCCGCGCAGCGTCGGGCACAACGTGGACATGTTCCAGGCCGAGTGCAGCGACAACTTTGCGCTGCTGCGCGGCGCAAAGAAGGGCATCCCGACCGTCGGTTATGACGCCACGCCCTGTGGCCGCGACGAACAACTCTTCGCGCTGTTCCTGGCCCATACGCGCGGCGCCCAAGGTCCGGTGATGGATCTGTTCCGATCAACGTTCCTGCGTGAAGCGGAACAGCGCCAGGATGAATTCCATGAACGCTTCTTCACCGTGCAACCGGCGCGGACAATCCCCGCGCCGTTGCTGGACCGGGTCATAGACTTGTACACCGAAGCGTTGGATGGCGGCTGAGGCACCCACTTCACGCCAAAAGTCTGTTGTTGCCGTACTTTTCTATCTTGAATTGACAATTACCCTGTCGGCACCCGGTTGTTAATACATATACGGCAGTGCACCGACTGCTGTTAATGGAAACGGCAAACCCGGCACCCTGTTATTGAACTACTTCGCGACCTACCCATTCCAGAGTATTGATTTGCCTACCCTTCCGGCGCATCCTCCCTTCCCCATGTATATAACACTAATCGGCAACCTTTCCGTTTAGTGACTAGTTATGCAGCTGGATAGATATATTCAAAACTGAGGCATGGAAGAATGAAGGTCAGGGATCTGATCAGACAGCTTGAAACGGAAGGTTGAATTTTGACCCGGAACCGCGGGAGCCATCGGCAATTCAAGCATTCTGGTCGACCTGGGACAGTTACGGTAGCGGGAAAACCCAGCGTGGACGTGCCGTCGGGCACGCTAAATGCCATACTAAAACAGGCTGGCCTGAAGAAATGAGGAAGACGCTGTGAAATACGCCGCAATTATCGAGAAGGGCCCGACAAGCTATGGGGCGTATGTCCCTGACTTACCGGGGTGTGTTGCCGCTGGTGACACGCGTGAGGAGGTCATAAAGCTCATCCAGGAGGCCATTGAATTTCACATCGAAGGCCTTAGAGAAGATGGTCAGCCAGTCCCCCCGCCATCGTCCAGCATCGAGTTCATCGACGTCGCTGCATAACACGTCGCCTGTGCGGACGCTGCGCCGCGTTGCGGCTCGCGCCGCACACTTCAATCGTTAGAGACCGCCGTAAGTAGGGCAAACAGCCCATCTTTCCATATGGCTTATTAGCCATATAAACGCTATACTCTCCCTATGAGCAAGGATAGCTTTGAATGGGATCGGCAGAAGGACCTCCTGAATCAGGCAAAACACGCTGTTTCCTTTATGGATGCGCAAATTGCGTTTGCAGATCCGTATCGCGTGATTGCAGAGGATCTGTCGCACGGAGGCACCGAAAGACGCTACTACTATTTTGGGAAAGTGGGTGAAGGAGTGCTTACGGTACGATTTACGTACAGACGCGGCGTCATCCGAATTTACGGCGCAGGTTATTGGAGAAAAGGAAAACAGATCTATGAGCGACAAAATCAAATACACCGATGAGCCTATTGGCAACGTCAAGGTCATTCCGGATTTTCTTCCCTCTCCGGACGACCTTGCCTTTCGGGACGATACGGTAAAAGTGACTATTGCGCTGAGCAGGGGCAGCGTTGAGTTCTTCAAACGCGAGGCAAAGAAGCGCGATACACAGTATCAGAAAATGATTCGGAGACTTTTGGACGCCTACAGCAGCGCACACCAGCAACCGCTGACAACGCACTCCAAGCGACGCGCGAAGGCGCGCGCTTGAGTTTAGTCGTTAGCCGTCAAGAGACGAGCATGGGACAACTTCAAGGATGAAGATTCGATACTACGTGGGCCCGGAAACTGGTGCGCCGCACATCTACAACCACCGCGTGACGGAACCGTAGAACGATGAGACCGGTGCGCTGGCCTACGATCCGGCGCTGCTGCTGAAGGTGGTCCTGTATGCGTATTCCCGCGGTGTGACCTCGAGTCGGGACATTGCCGGGCTGTGCCGGGAGAACATTATCTTCATGGCGTTGTCGGCGGACAGTACCCCGCACTTCACGACGCTGGCCGGGTTTGTGGCGCAGTTGCACCGGCCGGTCGGGACAAGGTCGAAAAGGAGGGAGTCACAAGTGAAGATGTCCGCCATACCGTTTGGGACGACCGACTGGTCCACTATCGAGCGAACCGAGCACAAGGGGAAACACGGGCGCGCATACTGGCGCACCCGGCAGTTCGGAAGTATCCGGGTCCGCATGGTCGAGTACACGCCCGGGCATGAGTTACCAGGTCGAGGACAACGCAACGCCCCACCGCTCTTGTACGGAGATTGGGGCCACGGTCTTCATCGTCGATTGACACGACATGCTCGAACTCAGACCCACCTGCGAGAACTGTAACAAGCCACTGCCGCCCGACTCACTCGAGGCGCACATCTGCAGTTATGAGTGCACGTTTTGCACGGACTGCGTGGAGCACATCCTGGGCAATGTCTGTCCGAATTGCGGGGGCGGCTTCGTCCCCCGGCCCATCCGGCCGTCCCGAAACTGGAAGGGCGACAATTATCTCGGCAAGGATCCGGCGAGCACCAAGGTCAAACACAGGCCCGTGGATACAGCAGCGCACGCGACGTTCTCGGCCGCCATCAAGCCCATGCCGCCGGCAAAGCGGTAACGTCGCGGACAATGACGCCGGGGCATTAACGATGATCCGCATCCTGGGGATTGATCACATCGTGTTGCGCGTCGTCGACGTCGACACCATGCTGCGCTTTTACTGTGACGCGCTCGGCTGCACGGTCGATCGCCGTGAGGATGATATTGGGCTGATCCAGCTCCGGGCCGGTCGCTCGCTTGTTGATTTCGTGGTGGTGGACGGCCAGCTTGGGAAAGCGGGGGGCGCTGCACCCGGCAAGGAAGGCCGCAACCTGGATCATTTCTGCCTGCGCGTGGAACGCTTCGATGAAGCAGAACTGCGCCGGCACCTCGCAGCCTTCGGGATCGACATCGGCAAGGTGGTCCAGCGCCATGGCGCGGAAGGTGACGGACCTTCGGTATACATTACCGATCCCGAGAACAATGTCGTCGAACTCAAAGGCCCGCCCCGATAGGAGGTAGCCCATGCCGATCATCCATACCATAGATCACGGGCGCCGCATCGTTGTAGCAAGGTGGCAGGGAACCGTAACTGAGGCGGACTTGTTTGCCTACCAGCAGGAGGCCTGGGCGCGCCCGGAGGTGGCCGGCTTCAACGAACTCATAAACATGCTGGACGTGGAAACACTACCTGATACCGGCCCCGTGGGGCCGGTCACGCACTCCGCCGCCGCGCTGACTCCTGCAATAACGTCGGGTTGCCGATGCGGTGCTCCACGGAGGTCATGATGCGGCGGATCATCTCAAAGTAGCTGATGCCGCGCAGCCGGCACAGGATGGAAAGGTCCGAGCGCACGGCATTCAGACCGGCAAGCGGGTTTACTTCCATCACCTCGACGCGGCCAACCTCGTCCTCGCGCAAATCCACGCGCCCGGCATCCCGGCCTCCCAGCGCGCGCCAGGCCTGCAACGCCAGCACGCCGCACGATTCCAGCACTACGCCATCGATGGTGCGGTATTCGACCACGGTCTCGTATTCGCGTTTGTTCTGGAATGAATAGATGCCCGGTTCGGCCCCTTCCTTGAGCAGGATCTCCATGCCACCGATGCACTCCGCCTCAAGCCCGGTGCCGATGATACCCACGGTGTACTCGCGCCCGGGCAGATAACGTTCCACAAGCACCGGTTGCTGAAACTCCTGCAACAGGCGCTGGCCCTTGCGTTCCAGTTGCTCGCGCGTGTTGACGCGACTCTCCGCGTCGATGCCCTTGCTTGACCCTTCCGCCACCGGCTTCAGGAACAATGGAAACGGCAGGTTCACGGCAGCCAGATCGGCGTCACGCTCGATGACGACGAAGTCCGGCGTTGGCACTCCGGAATCGCGCAGTACGCGCTTTGCGACACCCTTGTGCAGCGCGACGGACAGCGCCAGCGGATCGGAAAATGTGTACGGGATCTCGTGGTTGTCCAGCAACGCCGGCACCAGGGATTCGCGCCCGAAACCGGAGAGCCCCTCGCAAATGTTGAACACCAGATCCCAGCGCCGCCCGTCCAGCAGCAGGCGCATGAGGTGTTTCACATTGCCGATGCGCTCGGTCTCGTGGCCAAGCCGGCGCAGGCTGTCCTCGATGTTCTCGATGGTGTCTTCGCTGTCGAACTCCGCGGCGGCGACCTCGTCATAACCGAGGGCGAGGTACTCGCTGTAGAGATCGAAAGTAATCCCGATTTTCATGTTGTCTTTCCCTGCTGACCAGGTTCACCTGCATCCGGCAACGAGTCGGAGCTGTCATCCATTTTCTGGATCGTCATCATGGTGCGCAGACGCGTCACCAGGATGCGGATCATGCCGCGCGTCATATGGTAATGATCCCACATCAGTTCCTGCACCACGCTCTGGGTGATCTTGAGCAGGCGCGCCGGTGTTTTCGCGGAGATGGAAGAACTGCGCACCTCGGAAGTCAGCAATGCCAGTTCCCCGAGTATCTCGCCCGGACGCAACGTTGCTATCAGCTTGCCGTCATCATGCACGGCGATCTCGCCCTCGACGATCACATACATCGCCGTGCCCATATCCCCCTTCTCGAATAGCGTATCGCCTTTGTCCAGCCACTGCTCCGTGGCGAGACGGGCAAGATGGAGCAGGATGGTATCGGACAACGTATGGAATATCTCCACCTTCTTCAGCCACACCACCTTCTCCAACTCCAGTAGCATGCGCGTCGGGCGGGCGGAAGGTGTGGCCGGCGGCTGCACGCGGAAGGAACCCGTTTCGTGATAGGTCTTTTCCGTGATGGACGTCTGGATGCGCTGGCACAGTACGCGGATGATGCCTTCCGCTGCTTCACCCCGCGTCGCGATCATGCGCTCCACGGCGGCCGCGCTCAGTTCCAGGATGCGGGTTTCTTCGACGGCATTCACGTTGGCGCTGCGTGGCTCGGGACTGAGGGCCGACAATTCCCCGAACACGCCGCCCTCACCGAGCTCGGCCAGCGTCAATTGCCAGCTGTGGATGCGAACCTTGCCTGCCACCACCACGCTAAGGGTGGAACCGATCTCCCCTTCGCGGATGATGTCGGCGCCGGCAGAAAATGAACGCTCAATTGCCTCCGGTGCGAACTCGGACAGCACCTCCTCCGGAACGTCGGCAAAAATGGCGGTGCGCTTCAGCGCCGTCACGCGCTGGATCACGGACATCCGGCCGCCCGCTCCCTCTGCCGGGGGATGCATCCAGGCGCGCGCGGTGGACATTTGTTCATTTCCGGGAATCTCGATCTGCTGCGCAAGTTCGGCCCGCGTGCGCAGAAAATCCAGCGTCGCGGCGGCAACCCAGCGATTGCCGCTGCCGCACTCCCCTGCCAGCACTTCGCGCAATCTCTGCACCACGCCGGCGGCACGGCCGGGGTAGGTCTTCTCCAGCGCCGTCACGCGCCGATCCAGGGAAGCCCCCTCGAATATCGGCAGCAATGGCGCGTGGCAGCCCCGTTGCAACATGCTTTCCAGCAGTTCGATGGCTGCCGCCACCTTGTCCTCGGATTTCGAATACAGGCAGGCAAAGCGAATATGGCGCATCACGTCCGCCGGGTGCAGGAATCCCAACAGCGTGAACAACACGTCCTGCTTCTTGTGCAATTCCCGCAGCAACGCGCGCTGCAGCAACGTCTGGTCGGCGAGCGGCTCGATTTCCATCAGGCAACGCAACAACCAGGTGGCGCACGCGGAGTATCGATTGATCAACCCGTCAATCATCCTCCGCCCGGCATCCCCCGGCCGATAATTGCTGCGCGCCAACGCCATGATGGCCTCCTGCTGGAGTTCCTGCTCGGTCTCCATGAGCCGTTTCTCCAGCAAGCGAATGCCCTCCGCCGTCTTCACGCGCCCGTAGATGTGCAGGATCATAGCGCGCAGTTCCAGCTTGTTGCGCGATTGCTCGTATAGCTCGTCCACCGGCGGCAGCAGGACCTCGGAGCCTTCAATCAAAGTTTCCACCACCGTCGGGCGGAGTTCCGGCTGGCCAAGGTTTTCCACCACCGGCGCGCCGAGCAGCGGGTTACGCAGAAACCGCGCCGCCTCGATAGCCTTGCGCCGAACCTCCAGATCTTCGTCCTTCAACAACGGCACGATGAGACCATCCAGGGACGAGGCGCCAATCTTGCCCAGTGTCTCCGCGACAAACGCGCGCTTTGCCGTGTCCGCGCTGGACATAAGTTGCTCCAGATTGCGCCCCGCGTTGTCGAGACCTTCCGCACCGCCATGCCGGGCCAATCCCACAAGGGCGCCCTGCGCAACGCGCGCATCAGCTTGAGCTAGATATCCTTGCATCAGAATCACACAGTCACTGCCCGCGGCCCGCGCCAGGGACGGCAGCAGCGCGGCCACCACCACCGGGTCTGACTCCTGCTGCAGCGCCTGCTGCAATGCGTCGAGGTCCGCAGGTCCGGCCTGTTGCTGGAACGCCGTCGCAGCCCGTGCTCTGACCCCGGCCTCGGCATGGCGCAGCGCCGCCGCCAGTGCCGGCTTGAATTCCTCGCGCGGCTGCCGGTCCAGCAGATCCAGCCCGCACATGGCCGTGAGCGGATCCGGATCCGACAGCATGTTGACCAGCATCTGCGCAGTACCCGCATCGTTCAGCGGCAACTCCACGCCGGAAATGGCGCGCTCGCTCAACATCTGTTTCAGGTTGGTGCTGTAGGCCTGCGCAGCCCGGCGCGCGATTATGATGATGATGACGAGGATGCCGGTGGTCACCGCGGCAATGTCCGCGGCCTGGGCGCCGAACCAGTGGATCAGGCCCAGCAGCGACAACCCGGACAGCCCGCCGAGCACCGGCGACAGCACCGTGCCCGACAATGCCAGCACCCGGTCCTGGACGATGGGCGGCAATGATCGGACCAGCGTGAATTGCGCCACGTCGTTGACGTTTATCATGATCGTGTATTGCACGAATTTGGCGCCGGCCATGCAACTGAAGACGAATGCAGGGGCAAGACCGATCCACGTGCTGGCGACAAACGCCAGTAACATCAATACCAGCAGGGACGGTCCCAGCACCAGGCAGCCGCCGATGCCGAATATACGCATCAGGCGCGACGAGGCGAGCATCTGCACCACCGATGACACCACCGAGGCAATGGCGAAAAAGGTGCCGAGGAAGGCAGCCATGGCCTCCGGGTTCGACAGGTACTGTTCGGTCTGGGAATAGAACGCGTTGTTGACGAATTCCAGATTGAATTCGGAAAAAGCTTCGATGCCAAGGATGCACAGCACCAGCGGGTTCCGCAGCAGCGCCTTGATGGACACGGCCGCGCCGCCGTCGCCATCCCCATCAGTTCCCTGCACGTCACCGGACTCAACGCGCGCCTTGTAGGCGTGCGTGGCGTAGTAAAACAACCCCAGCACGATGGCGCTGACCCCCGCCGCCACCAGCAGCAGGTTCTCGACGCCGGAGTATCCGACCATCACGCCCACCAGCAGGCCGGCGGGAACACCGGCCATATCGGATCCCGTGGAGATGGGGCCGAATACCCGTTTGGCCTGGCGCAGGTTGAACATGCGGTTGACAAAGGAATCGATGAGCAGCGCCGCGAACGCCACATCCAGGTAATACCACACTGCAAACGCCAGGCTTGGCCAGCGCACCCCGTCCCCGGCGAGCAGGAAGCGGAATACCACCGGCATCACCACGAACAGCGACGCGAAAATCAGGAATTGGCGCGAAAACGGCAGCCAGCGGTTCAACTTGATGTACACCAGCCCGGAGAGGGGAATCAACACCGCACTGGCGATGCTGATGATCGGCAGCTGGGCGGCGTCGTAGTACTGGAGGAACAGCGTGTTGGCCGCCGTCCAGTTCAGCATCTGGGCGAAACCCCAGGTAAAAGAGATGGCGAAGCAAAGACCCGCCGGACGTAACTCGTCGGGTTCCAGGTTAAGCCATTGGAGTACTACTTTCCGCTGAAGCCAGTGCAAGGGGGATTGATGCCCTCAGGATCGGCGAGTGTCAGTGCAGACACCGGCACGAGGCTCCCTTAGTTTTTATGCGCGGTAGTGTGCGCCGCGCCGTAGTTCAGGTCAACAAATCACGGCGCCGGCCCCGCGGATCGCAGGCAATTCACAGGCGATTTGCAGATAAAGGAAAACGGCCGGCGGGAAGCCCGCCGGCCGGCTTTGAATTCACGCAGTCAGAGTGTCACCGTCATGGACTTTTCCGGATTCTCCTCAGACCTTGCTCAGAATTCCCGCCGCCGAACTGACGGTGCAGCCGCTGGCCGCCGGCTCCACTTCCAGCGCCGTGACCTTGCCATCGACAACTATCATCGCAAAGCGCTGGCCGCGGATACCCATGCCGAATCCCGTTGCATCCAGTTCCAGTCCCAGCGCCTTCGTGTACTCGGCATTGCCGTCGGCGAGCATGGTGACCTTGCCGCCGGCGCCGGCGGCTGTGCTCCAGGCATCCATCACGAACACGTCATTCACCGAGAGACATGCCACAGTGTTGACGCCCTTCGTCCGGAACGTATCGGCCTGTTGCACGAAGCCGGGAAGATGCTGTTTGGTGCAGGTGGGGGTGAACGCGCCGGGCACCGAGAACACCACCACCTTCTTGCCCTTGAACAATTCATCGGTGGTCAATGCCCCGGGGCCGTCAGCCTTCATGACCGTGAATTTACCTGCGGGAACCTTGTCGCCTACTTTTATAGCCATTTTCAGATCTCCTTATGCGGGTGTATCGGGTAGCGGACCTGATTATGCCATGAAGGTGCGGCTCAATCCCGCCGTCGCAGAGTTCCGAGATAAGTCATGACCTGGTGTCCTGTCCCGCGAGAATCCGCATTAATTCCAAGTGCGGAGTTTCCGGTAGGGCGGGATTTATCCCGCCGCGATGCCAGCGGCCGGCTGAAGCTACCCACAGGATGTGGGGTATGCCGCGTGACGCCTACAGGGATGTAGGCGGTACGGGTACAGGGATGTACCCGGTAGAGTCGAGCCGGGAGCGGAGACCGAGAGCGACGCAGGATGCCAAAGCCGAGGACAGGACGTCCGGAGCGGCCGGCCCTACAGGGAATTATGCAAGTTCTTCGCAAGGCAGCACACCAGGTCTTGCCGACCACGTCGCTGGAGCGCAACCACCGCCGAGGCCCGGATGCAACCACTGGTGGAACAACCCACCAGGATCACAGCGTCCACCCGGGACGCCGAAACCAATGCGGTTATCGAACACGCTGGAATAGTTTTTCTGCTTACAGATTCAGTTACCGCAAGAAATCAACCTGTCAGGTCATCGATTTTCGGTATTCGTGGTAATAGCTGATGACCTTCTTCACGTAATTCTGCGTTTCGGTGTAAGGCGGGATGTTGTTGCCATATTTCTTTACCGCATTTTCGCCGGCGTTGTACGCGGCCAGCGCCAGTTGCACGTTGTTGTTGAACATCAGCAGCAGATCGCGCAGGTAGCGCGTCCCGCCACTGATATTGTCCGCGGGGTTGCGGCGGTTACTGACTCCGTAGCGCCGCGCCGTCTCCGGCATCAACTGCATCAGACCCACGGCGCCGGCGCGGGACACCGCCTCCGGGTCATAGGCCGACTCCGCGGTGATGACTGCGTGCAGCAGAGAATGCGGGAGCTGGTAGCGCTCGGCGTACTGCCTGATGGTGGAGGTGAAGCGCGACCGGTTCTTCTCGAAGTCCTTGAGCGCAATCCGGCTCTTGGCCTCCTCCCAACCCTTCCAGGTCTTGACCAGTCGTTTGTAGCCGGTGTGCGTGGGCTTGTCCGTGAGGATGACGCGCCCGTGCTTGTCCACATACTTATATATGTCTGCATGGGCAGGCATTGCCGCCAGCAACCATGCCGCCAACATGAGCGTGGTCGCCATTCCGTCACCGCTTTTCACGCGTTTTGCACTCTCCGTCGCGATGCCTACCTAAACCAACTTCTTCGACTGTTATTGTAACCTATCATGATATAAGACTTTTTTTAACATTCCAACCGCAGGCCGGGTGGCGTACAGGCTCCGAATGCAGCGAAATACTTCCCCAACTCGCACGGCGATGCAACCATGGGCCGCAGCCATCCCGTCCCCGATCCTTGACCAAGACCTCAAATCTGCGCTTCGCGGATCATTTTTCCACCCAATCCTCCGCGTATCGCCGCCACCGCCCCGGTTATCCCCCGGCGTTGTTCGATTACCTCATTAAACAATGTCCGTCCCTTGAACTGGCCTGGGACTGTGGCTGCGGCAATGGCCAGGCCGCGGCGGATCTGGCCGCGCACTTCCGGCAGGTGCTGGCCACCGACCCCAGCCCGCAACAACTGGCCGACGCCGAACCGCGGGCGAACATCATTTATCGCGTCGCCGCGGAATCCGATCCGCGCATCGAATCCGGCAGCGTGGACCTGGTGACCGCGGCGCAGGCGGCGCACTGGTTTGATGCGGCGCGTTTTCATGCCGGGGTGAAACGGGTACTGAAACCGGACGGAGTACTTGCAGTCTGGACCTACGGCCTGCCACGTATCAATGCGGCAGTGGACACCCGTGTCGATGAATTTCACGGACCCATCGTGGGACGTTACTGGCCACCGGAACGGGTACATGTGGATACCGGCTATCGCGATCTGCCATTCCCGTTCCCTGATCTGGCCGTGCCGGAATTGATTCATGAAACTGAATGGACTCTGGATCAGATACTACAGCACCTGGGCACCTGGTCCGCGGTGAAATATTTTCGTGAACGGAATGGGACCGACCCCATCGAACTGATTCGCGATCCGCTGCACGCAGCGTGGGGTGATGCGAACGCCGCGATGCCGGTCCGCTGGCCCATCAGCCTGCGCGTGGGCAGAAAACCCCGCCACTAACCCCTGGCCATGCACCACGGCGAAGTCGCGTTTCAATTCTGCCCCCACTGCGGCACCAGGCTGGGGCCGCGCCTGCTTGGCGGGCAGGAACGCAGGATCTGCAACGCGGAAGGCTGCGGCTTTGTGCATTGGAATAACCCGGTGCCGGTGGTGGCGGCCATCGTCGAACACGATGGGGAAGTGGTGCTGGCGAATAATCATGGCTGGCCAGCGGACATGTTC